>JAZKHK010000128.1:9225-24861 GCA_040385425.1 Pseudomonadota bacterium
GACCAATGATGTCCGTTACCGACTGGGGATTGATCGCAGCGAGTACGGCATTGATTTTCAAGGCATTGTCTTCATGCATGACCATGCTCACACGCAAATCCGGCGTCTGGTGAGCTGTGGCGCGAATGACTTCAAAACTTCCCAAGTGGGCTCCCACCAGAAAAAGACCATTCCCATCGGCAAGGACGCCAGATAAATGATTCTTACCGTGAACCTCGATATCAAATAAATCAAAGCGCTGGTTGACTAAGTAAATTCGGTCGTGAATGGTGGCCGCAAAACAGAAAAAATGTTGGTACATGTCAGCCCATGAGGCACGCCGCCCCAACGCTCGGCCTAAATACGTCTGAGAAGCACGGCGACTGGCGGGCGCAAACAAAAGGAAATATGCCGCAATTAAATGCAGCACCACCCGCCCTGCTGGCCGCCCCAGTCTCAGTGATATCCAGGTCATGAGGCGAAGCATGAACACATTGCTACGCTCCGGCGTCCGTATCCAGGCAGCAGAATGAGCGTTTGAAGTGGGTGATGTCATGCTGCTGGATGAATGGCCACGCTACCGGTAGCGATTTTTCGTTGGTTCGCCAAAATATCAAAGCGGACAGATCCGTTGAGTTGAAGCTCGCTCAACAGCACGACAGCAATACCTGGGGTTAATGGACTTAAGAATTTGACCGAACGCAATTCGCATGCATCCAAAGATAAGCCCGTAATATGGGCAATGGCATGTAGCGCTTCATCCAGTAAAACCACGCCAGGCACAATGGGATTGCCCGGAAAATGCCCCGCAAAAGCAGGGTGTTCGGGATCAATAGGCAGTGCGGTTTGAGTGATCATGGACGATCACCGAGGTGTGCCTGGATCAGGTTTTTTAGCGCCTCGCGCGGCAGTTTCCCTGTACTGTTTCGCGGCAGCGCATCCACAAACAACAAAGGTCGCGGCAAAAACACCGGATCAACCTGTTCGCGCAAGGCTGCCAGCACTTGCGGTGCTGTCAATGCAGGCGCCACAACGCATGCAGCAAGGCGTACGACATGATCCTGATACGGATCGTCGGGCATATAAAACGAGCCATCAATGACGCCTGCAATAGCGGTCAAGAGATGGTTCAAGTTGGCCAAAGAGTTGCGCTTCCCGGCAATATTGATCATTTCTGCCGTGCGCCCGTGCAACAAAAAACTGCCATCGTGCATCGGTTCAATCAGATCGCCCAGCGCGATCGGCTGAGTCACGTGGCCACCGGATGCCGTAACCACGTCGTCTTGCCAACTTAATTGAATGCCGGGGAATAAACGCCACTCAGGTGCTCGGCTTGGACGCCGTGTCGCGATGATTCCGGTTTCAGTACATCCGTAAATTTCCGCCAGCGAGGTATCAAAACGGGCTTCAACTTCGCGCGCCAGAGACTGCGATAGTGGCGCAGTCGCCGACAGCACCCCTGCGACTTCAGGCAAATTGAGTTCGGCGTCAAGCAACATCCGCAAGTGGACTGGCGTGGAAACAAGAATGCGTGGCGCTGGCACATTCTCCAAAGCACTCACAATATCGGCAGCATAAAACGGCTGGCCACTGCTTAATGCATGGCCGCTTTGAAGCGGCATCAAGACGGTCGATTCGAAGCCATACATGTGTTGTGATGGCACCGTCCCAACGACGGTATGGGAGCTTGTCGCATCCGCTAAACCAAGACGCTCGACTTCAGCAAGGACGCTATGAACCAGCGGGCCCCAGTATTTTTTATGCGGTACGGGCGTGCCGGTCGAGCCAGAGGTGAACACAATGGCCGCCAACTGCGCACAGTCAATCGTTGGAACGGCACAGTCCACATCGACAACATCCAGCGCATCCGGATAACGAAACTGCGGCAGGGCAATGCTGCAGTCAAGCGCGTCATGCAGGCAAAAGACATCTGGCGCAAAAGCCAGCATTTGCCGCATCATTTCTGGTGTGTGCATGGGGGGCAGCAGACTCACTTGGCCCTGGACCAGGGCGGCGGCCAGCCCGACGGTAAACCGATAACGATCCCCGCACATGTTCAGCATATGTTGCCGCGGTGGAAGCTGACAAGCCAGATTTTTGACATCCGATAAAAAGCGCGCGACGGTGATCGGTTTACCCATCTGCCAGGCAACGATCTGATCTGGGCGCGTGTGCCCCATCAACGGCAAGCGGCTCATGCGTTCAGTTCGGCGTGCGGCCGACTATTCACTGGATTATTTTTGTTTTTCCAGAGTCGGATCATGTCGGAAAGAGAACTTTGGCTTGTCTCGGGCAACAAGGTTCTGCGCACCCCATATTCCAAAACGAACAACAATCCAATAAGCGGCAAAGTCAGAAAATTGGCAAAAACCGACCATACGGTTAAAGGTGCCAAGAAAAATAGAAGCGTAGAAAGAAGGGCCATGAACCCGAAAAACACCGTCCAGACCCATGTCACCAAATGGGCGTACTTCACATGTTGCGGTGTTATGTCGCCATACGCCATTTCAGCAAAATAAATACACAGCGGCTTACGCCCCGCAACCAGCGTTCTGGCAAATGTCATGAATAAAACACACTGCATGCCGACATCTTGTATCCAGTACAAAGCACCAAAATGCTGTTCCAGCCAAGTCCAGCAGAATCCGCCAGCGGTGACCGTCATGGCAAACAAAGTCAGCCACATCCAACGGGGTGATGACTTCAAGGCATATACCAAACTGAAGAAAAATACCGGGGCTACCGCAACGACCGCGCCAAGCTTGCCGTTTTGCACATTCACATTGGTGTAGTGCGCCAACACTGGATAACCCATCAGTAATACGCCAATACCAAACCAGCGAATCATGCGGGCGGCAGACACCATCAGCGGGTTCTCTGGCTTGCGATGTAATGGGTCAGACTGCTCAGTGAGCTAAAGAAGCTTTGATTGTCCTGATTGTCCGCACGAACCTGCAGGCCGTAGCGCTTTGAAATGACCAATGAAATTTCAAGCACATCAATCGAATCCAGGCCAAGCCCATCGCCATATAAAGGCGCATCCGGCGAAATATCAGCCGCTGAAACCTCCAGATTCAAAGCATCAACAATCAACTGTGCAACTTCCAGTTGCAGCATCTGATCGTTCTCAGTTGTCATGGGTATTTTTTCTGTCATAAAAATCTCGGTATTCCCTGCATTTTATCTTCCCACCTCACAAATTCCCTGCTCGATTCGCCCACGGTGGCGTGATTCAAGCTGTGATCGGATAAATTTCGTAACCTTGAGGCTTGCCCAGCCGCCAAAAGAAAAACCCCAAGTGAATCAATCACTTGGGGTTTTATTTGGCGGAATCGGAGAGATTCGAACTCTCGATGAGGCTCTACACCCCATACTCCCTTAGCAGGGGAGCACCTTCGGCCACTCGGTCACGATTCCTGAAAAACAGAAGCTGAATTATCTCACGACTTCGGGTCAATTTAGACCGGAGGCTGGTCTAAATCAAAAGCTTTATGCAAAGAACGCACTGCCAGTTCCATGTACTTCTCGTCAATGACGACCGAAGTCTTGATTTCGCTGGTGGAAATCATCTGGATGTTGATACCTTCTTCGCTCAAAACGCGGAACATCTTGCTGGCCACGCCGACGTGGCTGCGCATGCCGATACCGACAATAGACACTTTGCAGATTTTGGTGTCACCAACAACTTCTTGTGCGCCCAGGCTGGGGAGCACTTTTTCTTTCAGCAAGTCCACAGCCTTGGCATATTCGCCACGATTCACAGTGAAGCTGAAGTCGGTTTTACCATCTTTGCTGATGTTCTGGATGATCACATCGACTTCAATGTTGGCATCGGCCACGGCCCCCAAAATCTGGTATGCGATACCGGGCTTGTCGGGCACGCCCAGCACGGAAATTTTGGCTTCATCGCGGTTGAATGCAATGCCGGAAACAATGGCTTGCTCCATGTGTTCGTCTTCCTCAAAAGTAATCAAGGTACCGGAGGCGGCCTCGATGTTGATATCAATATCCCAGGGAGTAAAGCTACTCAAAACACGCAGCTTCACCTTGTATTTGCCAGCGAATTCCACCGAGCGGATTTGCAGGACTTTGGAGCCCATGGACGCCATCTCCAGCATCTCTTCAAAGCTCACCTTTTGCAACCGGCGGGCTTCCGGCACCACACGCGGGTCGGTGGTGTAGACACCATCCACATCGGTGTAGATCAAGCATTCTTCAGCCTTCATCGCGGCGGCGACAGCTACCGCGGAAGTATCAGAACCGCCACGACCCAGCGTGGTGATGTTGCCCAATTCATCCAACCCTTGAAAGCCTGTCACGATGACGACGCGACCTGCTTCCAGATCAGCGCGCACTTTGGTGTCATCAATCGACTCGATGCGGGCTTTGGTATGGGCGCTGTTGGTGCGAATAGGCACTTGCCAACCCGCATAGCTGACCGACTCCATGCCTTCTGCTTGCAAGGCAATCGCCAGCAAAGCGCTGGAGGCTTGCTCGCCAGTGGCTGCCAGCATATCAAGCTCGCGGCTGTAGGCGTCGGTTGATTTACTGGGGGCCAGCTCTTTGGCTAGACCCAGCAAACGGTTGGTTTCACCGCTCATGGCGGAAGGAACGACCACCATTTGGTGACCGGCACGTGCCCATTTGGCGACGCGTTTGGCGACATTGCGGATGCGTTCCGTAGAACCCATCGACGTGCCGCCATATTTATGAACAATCAAGGCCATCGGTAGTATTTTTTAGAGCGAAACTGCAGGATTGTACCAATGCAGAGCAGGGCCTTGGCGCTCACAAAATCCAGCCCCGACCTTGATGCGAATCTGGTGCCCGCGCGTGGTGCAGGCGGCGACCTGATCCAGCAATTCGGCCAGTTGCGCCGCACTGGGAACCGTACCGTAAGTGGTATTAAACCAGTGCCGCAAGACATTGGCTTGTCGGGGGCGACTCAAACGCTGAATCTGCTTGATGACAGGGGGTGAACCGATGAGCGCCAGATCTTGCATCGCGACATCCAGCAACACCTCTTGGGCCTGCGCTGCGTTGGCGGCACTGCGGGCAAAAGTATCACGAAATTGCGGAAAGGTGGATTCGAGCGCAGGCAGCAAACGCGCCCGGATGCGGTTACGGGTGAATTGCTCATTCACATTGGTCGGGTCTTCAATGAAAGCCACGCCACGACTGAGCAGCCAGGTACGAATATCGGATGCACGTACCGCCAGCAAGGGGCGATGGTAGGCTATGCCTTCACGCACCCAGCTAGCGGGCATGGCGCTTAAACCCGGTAAACCGCTGCCCCGGCTCAAGGCCAGCAAAAGCGTCTCCACCTGGTCATCAGCATGCTGCGCAATAGCTATATTTTTAATAGCTGTTTGCGCATATTCCACGCGGGCTACAGCCTCAAAAGCCTTATAACGGGCACGCCGCGCGGCATCTTCGGGACTTTGACCCGGAATATGGCGGCCATCGACTCTTTTCACCGTCAACTGCACATGGTATTGCGCACAAAACGCCTGGCAATGCCGTTCGAAATCGTCAGCCGCAGCCTGCAAACCATGGTGAATGTGGATGGCGTGGACTTGGCCTGGCCACTTTTCGGCACAGGCCAGCAGCAAAGCCGTGGAATCCGCCCCGCCGCTGAAGGCCACCGCCAGCGGCAACGCAGGCGTGAAGGCGGCGATAGCCTCAGTCAGCGTCGCAGTCACACGCTCGCCGGGCTCACGCTATTTGGCAGCCTTGGTGTCGGTGAAGCGGCCATAACTTTGCAGACGGTCATAGCGGCGGTCCAACAGTTCTTTGACCTTGAGGTCGCTGACCTGGCGGAAGGCATCGTTCAAGGCGCGCTTGAGGAAAGCGGCCATCTGCTTGTGGTCACGATGCGCACCACCCACAGGTTCGTTGACGATCTTGTCAATCACGCCTAAAGCCTTGAGTCGGTGCGCCGTGATACCCAGTGCGTCCGCCGCTTCCTGCGCCTTCTCGGCCGTTTTCCAGAGAATGGAAGCACAGCCTTCGGGGCTGATGACGGAATAAATCGAATACTGCAGCATCAGCACCTGGTCACCAATGGAAATGGCCAAGGCACCGCCTGAGCCGCCCTCCCCGATGATGGTGGTGATGATCGGCACTTCGAGCTGCGCCATCTCGAAGATATTGCGGCCAATAGCTTCCGACTGACCGCGCTCTTCGGCGTCAATACCGGGATACGCACCAGGCGTATCGACAAAAGTGAAAACCGGTAGTTTGAATTTTTCAGCGGTTTTCATGAGCCGCAAGGCTTTGCGATAGCCCTCGGGTTTGCTCATGCCGAAATTGCGCAAGCCACGCTCTTTGGTGTCACGTCCTTTTTGCTGGCCAATCACCATGCAAGGAGTGCCATTGAAACGCGCCAAGCCGCCCACAATGCTCAGGTCGTCGGCAAAATGCCGGTCGCCGTGCAACTCCACGAAATGGGTAAAAATTTCATTCACGTAATCCAGCGTGTAAGGACGCTCGGCGTGACGGGCAATCTTGGTGATTTGCCAGGCTGTCAGATCACTGTAGATGTCTTTGGTGAGTTGCTGGCTTTTCTTGGCCAACTGGTCGATTTCGGCCGAAATATCAACGGCGGACTCGGTCTGCACATAGCGCAGTTCTTCAATCTTGTTTTCGAGATCGGCAATGGGTTGCTCGAAATCGAGGAATGTTTTTTTAGCCAACGTTTTGCTCCTATCAGTTGGGGGGCGGTCAGTAGTCCACCGGCAGCGGATCAAGCGAGCGCCAAATATACCAAGTTGCAACACTGCAATAGGGTGCCCAGGCGGCAGCCACTTCACGGGCATCGCTGCGGCTGACCACGTCACCCGAAAAATAACTCTTGCTGATGCCGTTGATCAGGCCCACATCGTCCAGCGGCAAGATGTTGGGGCGCATCAGATGAAAAATCAAAAACATCTCGGCCGTCCAGCGGCCAATGCCACGAATGGCGGTCAACTCGTCGATGATAGCCTCATCGTCCATCGTTTCCCATGCTTTGACGTGAACCGCGCCATTGTCAAAATGCAGCGCCAGATCCACCAGATACTCAACCTTGCGAACGCTCAAGCCAGCCGCGCGCATGTCGTCCACTTTCAGCTTCAGGACATTGCCGGGCGTCATTTTTTTGGGTAAGAGCGCAAAGCGGTCCCACACGGTCTGGGCCGCCTTGACTGATATTTGCTGCCCCACAATGCTGCGCGCCAGTGTGGCAAACGCATCGCCCCGGGTTTGCAGACAGGCGTCACCAAACTGGGGAATGAGCCGTTTCATCACCCGGTCTTTGTCCATCAAGTGCTTGCAGGCTTCTTCCCAATAAGCCGGGGTTGCCGACACAGTTGCTATGATTTTAGTAGCTACCATCGCTCTATTTCCGGGGGCTAGAGGCCAAAATGATGCTTAAAAAAATCATTGAGCAACCTCCCAACTGGTGCCGGTGGGTGAGTCTTTCAAAACAATCCCCTGCCCTAAAAGCGCCTGGCGAATGCGGTCGGCCTCGACAAAATCCTTGCCCGCTTTGGCCGCCGCACGTTGCGCGATCAAGGCGCTGATGGCAAGCTCGTCCAGGGTCGCGCCCGCCTGCAAAAACACCTTGGGGTCGGCTTGCAAGATGCCCAGGCAAGCGCCCAAGGCTTTGAGCAAACCAGCCAGTTCTGTTGATTGGGTCTTGTTGACTTCGGACGCCAACTCAAACAACACCGCCACGGCTTCGGGCGTGCCAAAGTCCTCGTCCATCGCCGCTTTGAAACGCGCGGCATGAGGTTGCGTCCAATCAATCGTGGTAGCGACCGGCGTGACCAGATCCAAAGCCGTGTAGAGACGCTTGAGTGAACTGCGCGCGTCATCCAGATGCGCATCGCTGTGGTTCAAGGCACTGCGGTAGTGCGCGCGAATGATGAAAAACCGGGTGGTTTCCGCGTCATAACGGGCCAAGATATCGCGAATCGTGAAGAAATTGCCCAGGCTCTTGGACATTTTTTCGTTGTCGCGCGTCACAAAACCGTTGTGCATCCACAGGCTGGCCAGTGGTTTGCCAGTGGCGCCTTCGCTCTGGGCGATCTCGTTCTCGTGGTGCGGGAACTGCAAATCAGCGCCGCCACCATGGATGTCAAAGGTTTCACCCAGCATCTCACCGCACATGGCCGAGCACTCAATGTGCCAGCCGGGACGGCCTTTGCCGTAAGCGCTGTCCCATTTGGCTTCGTCGGGCTCGCTGGGCTTGGCCGTTTTCCACAGCACAAAGTCCAGCGGATCTTCCTTGCCATCCAACACAGCCACACGCTCGCCTGCACGCAGTTCGTCCAGGGACTTGCCGCTGAGTTTGCCGTAACCCGCAAACTTGCGTACCGCGTAATTCACGTCGCCATTGGGTGACTGGTAGGCCAGGCCTTTTTGCGCCAACCGACCAATCAGTTGAAGCATTTGCGGCACAAACTCGGTCGCACGGGGCTCATGAGTCGGGCGTTCAATACCCAGGGCATCGGCATCCTGGTGCAGCGCATCGACCATGCGGTCAGTCAATGCACGGATGGTTTCACCGTTTTCAAGGGCGCGTTTGATGATTTTGTCGTCGATATCGGTCACGTTGCGCACATAAGTCACCCGCAGGCCACTGGCTTTGAGCCAGCGCTGAACGATATCAAAGGCCACCATGGCGCGGGCATGGCCCAAGTGGCAGAGGTCATAAACCGTCATGCCGCAGACATACATCCGCACGTGGCCGGGTTCCAGGGGAGACAAAGGTTCTAGTGCACGCGACAGCGTGTTGTAAATGCGCAAACTCATGGGTGTCTTAAACGGCGTCGTCGAGGTATTCAACCGGGTAAAGGACTCGGCAAAAACTGCTGGAGGGTGGATCATTTGAGGGGCGTTGAAAAACACCCCCTAGGCTACAATTCGGTCCAGTATAAAGCCCTGCCAGCCCGCCTGCTGCAGTCGGCTGATCACCCTGTAGAAAATCAAAAGGCTTCATGACGCATACCCGCTCAACCCTCTTCGCCACTCTTCGACTGCTCACTTTGGTGGCCGCCTGCGCCACGACCGCAGCCTTTGCCGACGAGTATGGCGATGTCAGTCAACTGCTACGTTCAGGAAAACTGAATGAAGCCATGCTCCGGGCGGATGTTTACCTCTCCAGCAAGCCAACTGACCCGCAAATGCGTTTTCTCAAGGGCGTGATTCAACGCAACCTGGGCAAACAGGCGGACGCCATCACCACCTTCACCAAGCTCACCGAAGACTACCCCGAGTTGCCCGAGCCCTACAACAATCTGGCCGTGCTTTACGCGGGGCAGAACCAGTTTGACAAAGCGCGTGCGGCACTGGAAATGGCCATCCGAACCAATCCCAGCTACGCCACCGCCCACGAAAACCTGGGTGACGTGTACGCCCGGCTCGCCAGCCAGGCCTATAACAAGGCACTGCAACTGGATGGCAGCAATGCGGTCGTGCCCCCCAAGCTGGCCCTGATTCGTGAAGTCTTCAAACCCAATCTCAAAAATCAACCGGCTGCCGTTGTTGCGCCTCCAGTAGCAGCACCCGCAACTCAAACCGCGGCGGTTGCCAAACCCCCAGCCCCCGTACCAGCACCGGCGTCTGCACCGGCAGCGACACCAACCCCGGTTACCGCTCCTGCGCCCCCCCCTGCCCCACCCGTGGTCGCGGCCAAGCCTGCGGTTGTCACAGCGCCAGCCGCCAGCCCAGCGCCAGCCAAACCGGCTGCCATCGACAATTCGGCCAAAGAAATCAAAGCCGTGGAAGCCGCAGTGCATGCGTGGGCCAAAGCCTGGTCAAACAAAGACATGTCAGCTTATCTGGGCGCTTACGGCAAACAGTTTGACCCCCCTGGCAAACAAGCGCGCAGCGCCTGGGAACAGGAACGCCGCACCCGCATCACCGGCAAATCCAGCATCAGCGTCAAGCTGGAAAACCTGAGTGTCTCAGTGGACGGCAACAAGGCCGTCGCCAAATTCCGTCAAGACTACCGGGCGAATGCGCTGTCTGTTTCCAGTCGCAAAACACTGGATCTGGTTAAAACCGGCAACCAGTGGCTGATCGTCAGGGAATCCACTGGAAACTGATCAGCGCCCGGGAGAACCAACTGATGGTCCTGGTTCTTTTTTCGCCTGAGTCCTTCATGAAGCGGCATTTATATTCACTGTTCGTTGCCATTCTTGTCTGTCTTGCGACGACAGGAGAGGCCGTTGCCCTCACGAAAACCCAGCCCAAGCCCGACCTCAAGGCCAATGCAAAAGCAGCCCCCGTCAAGCCAAAGAAAGTAGTGGCGGCCGGCTTGGCTGAGGCGCGATTGATTGAGGTCTACCAACTTGCCGCCAAAGCGCAGGGGCGTGAGGCGTTGACCAAAGCCGAAAGTCTGGTGCAGGACTACCCCAACTTTCAACTCGCGCAACTCGTTCATGGCGACTTGCTGGCGGCACGTGCCCGCCCGGTCCGGGCCTTGGGCGATGTCCCGGAGTCGATGCTGAAATCGGCTACCCCCATGCTGCGCGAGCTTCGTGATGAATCTCAAATGCGCCTGAAGGCACTGCGTGAACGTCCGCCCGCCGGGGCTATTCCCTCGGAATTCCTGGCGCTGTCTCCCCGCAACAAGCACGCCATCGCAGTCGATGCCTCCCGCTCCCGCCTCTACCTGTTTGAAAACCGGCCAACCGGGCTGGCCTTGATTGCCGACTATTACATCTCGGTCGGAAAATCCGGCGTGGAGAAAAATATTGAAGGCGATTTACGCACGCCGATGGGCGTTTACTTCATCACCAGCAACCTTGACCCCAAATCGCTGAAAGACTTTTACGGCTCCGGGGCACTGCCCATCAGTTACCCCAACGTACTCGACAGCAAGCGTGGCAAAACAGGCCGGGGCATCTGGTTGCATGGCACACCGCCAAACCAATTCTCAAGACCACCGCTGGCAACGGACGGCTGCGTCGTTCTGGCCAACCCGGACCTGGAAGAAGTCATCCGGACTGTTGAGGTTCGCACCACCCCGGTGGTCATCTCGCAACGCTTGAACTGGGTGGCGCCTCACAGTGCGCGCTCTGCCAGCAAGCCCTTTGACGATGCATTGACCGCCTGGCAAAGTGCGAAATCCAGTGGCGACATGACTCGTTTGTTGAGCTTTTACAGCCCGGATTTCAACAGCAACGGCAAAACACTGGCACAGTGGACACCCGACTTGCGCAGTGAACTCGACAAAATACGGGGTCGCCCCATTCAGCTCAAGGACCTGTCCCTGCTCCGCTGGACGGATACCGCAGACACCATGGTGGTAACTTTTGGCGAAGTGGCTGATGGCGCCCGCGGCGGACCCACCAAACGCCAGTACTGGGGGCGGCAAGGCACGCAGTGGAAAATATTTTATGAAGGAGTCATTTGATGATTTTTAAACGATTTAAGGCTCTAGCCCCCGCTGTTATTGCGGCAGCAGCTATGTTTTCCGTAGCAAGCAACAGCTTGGCTCAAAACGCACCGCAGGTGAAATTTGCCACGACGGCAGGTGACTTTGTGGTCGAGGTCTACCCCGACAAAGCCCCCAAAACGGTGGCCAATTTTTTGCAGTACGTCAAAGACAAACATTACGACGGCACGATCTTCCACCGCGTGATCGAGAACTTCATGGTGCAAGGTGGCGGCTATGACGCCAACTACGCCGAGAAACAAACCCGCCCCCCCGTGGTCCACGAAGGCCGTGAGGCACTGGCCAAAGGCGGTCCGAGAAACACGGTCGGCACACTGGCCATGGCCCGCACCAACGATCCCAATTCCGCCACCGCCCAATTTTTCATCAATGTCAAAGACAATGCATTTCTGGACCCCAGCGTGCAATCATTTGGCTACACCGTGTTTGGCAAGGTCGTCACCGGCATGGAAACGGTCCAGAAAATCAAGACCACCCCAACCGGAGCGGGCGGCCCTTTCCGTTCTGATGTGCCCCAAACTCCCATTCTTATCAACTCTGCAACCCTGGTGAAATAAATCATGAGCAATCCTCAAGTCGAACTCCACATTGCCAACTACGGCGTCATCACCCTGGAACTTGATTCAGAAAAAGCGCCCAAAACAGTCGCCAACTTTTTGAGCTACGTGAACAAAGGCCACTACAACAACACCATTTTTCACCGCGTCATTCCCGGTTTCATGGTGCAAGGCGGCGGCATGGAACCCGGCATGAAAGAAAAGAAAGGCGACGCGCCGATCAACAACGAAGCCAACAACGGCCTGAAAAACCTGAACTACACCGTGGCAATGGCCCGCACCGGCGACCCTCACTCTGCCACGGCACAGTTTTTCATCAACGTGGCCGATAACGGTTTTCTGAACCACACCGCCATTTCAGCGCAAGGCTGGGGCTACGCTGTGTTTGGCAAAGTGGTGTCAGGCACCGAAGTGGTCGACAAGATCAAGGCCGTGAGAACCAACCGCAAGGGCTACCACGACGACGTGCCGATGGATGACGTGATCATCGAAAAGGCCGTGGCACTCTGACATGAACCCTGCCGTACCGCCCCTCACGGCGCGCACCGTTGTGCCGCCTTGGGGCGTACTGCAAGCGCCAACGCATTGGCAAATGCTGGATTTCATCTCTGACCTGCACTTGCAGGCCAGCGAACCGGCCACCTTCAGTGCGTGGCAAAACTTCATGCAGACCACGCGGGCCGACGCCGTGTTTATCCTGGGTGATCTGTTTGAAGTCTGGGTCGGTGACGATGTGCTTGACAGCGATACGGACTCCCCAGCCCTGGCACTTGGCTTTGAAGCCCAATGTGCTCAAGTTATCAAAGCAGCCTCCAGGCGCCTTTCTGTTTATTTCATCAACGGCAACCGAGATTTTTTATTAGGTCCGTCATTCGCCCAAGTCTGCGGCATGACCTTGCTGGACGATCCCACCGTGCTGGACTTTGCCGGCCAACGCTGGCTGCTCTCCCATGGCGATGCCCTGTGCCTGGACGATACCGACTATCTCCAGTTTCGAGCCCAAGTGCGCAGTCTGTCATGGCAGCAGGCCTTTCTGGCCAAACCCTTGATAGAGCGCCAGGCCATTGCCCGCGCCCTGCGCACGCAAAGCGAAACGCACAAACGCAGCGGTGCGACCTATGCCGACGTCGATGCCCAAGCCGCCTGCGATTGGCTGCGCGCCGCCCAGGCGAGCACCTTGATTCACGGTCATACCCACCGGCCTGCTGACCATGATCTGCCGTGCAGTCTGGCAAGTGATTCCACAAAAAATTTGCGCCGCATCGTCCTGAGCGACTGGGACGCCACGGCCACGCCCGCGCGCGGCGAAGTTTTACGCTTGAGCAGGGGCTTGCCAGATCAGTCCATGAACACCCCACCCCAACGACTTGCCTTAACGCGTGCGGCGTCAAGTTAGTCGTCGCCCTAAAACTTGACCTCGTCAATTTGGCCCGGAGCCAGAAACTGCGCGGCATAGCGCTGATAAACGCCTTTGTTCAGGAAAATATCGAACACATCCGGATCGATATGGCCGCTGGCCTTGAAATTATTCATGATGCCCATGGCTTGCGACAGCTTCATGCCCCGCTTGTAGGGACGATCCGACGCTGTCAGTGCTTCAAAAATGTCGGCAATTCCCATGATGCGGGCCTGCACAGACATCTGGTCGCGCGTCAAACCACGGGGATAGCCCTTGCCATCCATACGCTCATGGTGGCCACCCGCGTACTCAGGCACATTTTTGAGGTGCTTGGGCCAGGGCAATTGCTCCAGCATCTTGATGGTGGCAACGATGTGGTGGTTGATGGTGTTGCGCTCAGCCAGAGTCAGCGTACCGGCCCGGATGGTCAGGTTTTCAATCTCATCAGCGGTGAGAAATTCAGTCTCCATGCCCTCGACGTTGCGCCAGACGCGCTGGCTGCCGATCTCGCGCACACGCTGCAGAGCCGCCTCACTCATGGTTTCGCCACCGACATTGGTCGTGCGAAGGAAGCTGCGGTCGGCATCCAGCGCTTCCAGCGCCACGTGATGCTCAGTCATCACCGCGGCTTCGGCCTGCGGATCGGTACAGGGTCGCAGGGCCAGTTGCTGGCGCAAGGCATCAATTTCTGCGTCGCGCTTGAGCACTTCAAAGCGGGTATCGACCAAATGAATCCGGTCAAACAGGGTTTGCAGCTTGGTGGCCTTGTCCACCACATGAACCGGCGTGGTGACTTTGCCGCAATCGTGCAGCAAACCGGCGATCTTGAGTTCATAGCGGTCACGGTCATTCATGGTGAACGATGCCAGCGGCCCTTCTGTGGTGTCGGCCACGGCTTGCGCCAACAACATGGTGAGTTCAGGCACGCGCTGGCAGTGGCCACCGGTGTATTGCGATTTTTCTTCAATCGCCAAGTTGATCACATGGATAAAGGACTCAAACAACTCCTCAAGCTGCGTCATCAGTGAGCGATTGCTCAGGGCAATGGCAGCCTGAGAGGCCAGTGACTCGGCCAGACGTTGATTGGCCGCTGAAAATGGAATGACAGTGGAAGCGCCAGGAGCCTGCGCATTGATCAGCTGCAACACGCCAATCACCTCGCCTTCGTGGTCCTTCATCGGCACGGCCAGAACCGACTGCGTGCGGTAACCGGAGCGCTCATCAAAGTGGCGGGTGCCGGAGAAATCGAAATGCGCCTCACAGTACGCGTCCGCGATGTTGACGGTTTGGCGATGAATGGCTGCGTAAGCCGCCACCAGCGAATCGTTGGGGCCCCCGGTAGCGTCCTGCAGCGGCAAATCAGGGAAGCTGATGGCACTGCCCGATGTACCGCCCATGGCGATGTTCAGGGAATCGGTCCGCAGAATTTCAAACCGCAGGCTTTGCCCATCTTCCTCGGTCCGGTACAGCGTACCGCCGTCCGCATTCGTGATGGTTTTGGCCGCCAGCAAAATGCGTTCCAGCAAGCGCGTGATGTCGCGTTCTTTGGAGAGTGAAGCGCCGATGTCATTGAGCTGCTCAAGCCGCTTGAGCAGGTTATCAACAGAATCCATCTGCGCCTCTTTTCTTCCTGTTATTTTGTGGGGCAGCCCTTTTAACGCTGCCCCACCCAAGCGATCAAGGCTTGAGCAAGACCTTCAGCACGTTTTGGACGCGGCGCGCCACGCCGGCATCAAAAGCGCTTGCCAACACGGTGGCGACATCCTGCCCCCAGGTTTGAACAGGCGCCGGGTCGTTGCGCTTGGTCAGCAGTTGCAACTGCAAGGCGCGGCGGGCCGTGATGTGCTCGGCCGGTGTCGGCACCTCGGACGCCATTTCCAGGCGCAACAGCGCCACGCTGGCATCGCCTGCAGGCGCTTGCGCCAGGGCTTTGTTCCAGGCGCTGCGAGAAGCGGCGGTGACGCGGCTGCCCAGTTCTTGCGCGGAAGGCACTTGGGCGGCATCACGATGCTCCCAGGCACCCAGCAATTGGGTCAGTGCCTCGCCGTGCGCCTGCGCGGCCAGCTTGCGCAGGGCCAACTGGGCGTGTTCCAAGGCATCGCGCTGGGCACGGAAGGCCGTGTCGCCCAAACGCGGTGCTTCCTGCCAGGGCGCTGATGCGCCATCGCGGCCATCACGGCGTGGCGGGCGGGCGTCAGAACGCGCGCCAAAATTGCCGTCACGCGGACCCCGGGTGTTGTCGCGTGGGCCGTCCT
>JAZKHK010000128.1:24871-35930 GCA_040385425.1 Pseudomonadota bacterium
TTGCGGTCGCCAAACTTGCCGCCACGGCCCACGGGTGCGGGTTCCGCCTTTTTCATGCCGGGGCGGTCATCGCCGCGCATGGCCACGACCGGCTTGGGCGCTGGCTTGGGTGGCGCCACGGGCGCTTCGGGCGCAGCGGCTTCGGCGCTTGCGCCTTCTTCCACGGGCTCGGTTGCTTCTGGCGATGCTACAGTTTCAGGAGCTGCTGGAGCAGATTCCACAAGGGCTCCAGCCGTATTTTCTTGTGTAGCGGCGGCTTGTACCGCGACTTGCGCCTGGGCTTGACCGCGCAGGGCAGCTTCCAAAGCATTCATGGCGCTGCGAATGCCTTGGGCATCGCCTGCGGCATTGGCGGCTTCCAGCGCCTTGGCGGCGTCAAGCACCGTGCGGTCGCGTTCGCCCAAGGCGGCGTCGGCTTTTTCGCGCTCAAGCGTCTTGCGGTTGAAAGCTTCATCAATCGGTTTGCGGAACGCGTCCCACAGCTTTTGTTCCTGGCGGCGGTCCATCGGCACCACATGGGTCTCGGCTTGCCAGCGCTGCTGCAAGGCCTTGACGGCATCAATGCGCAGCTCAGGCTGGGCGCCCAGCACTTTCGCCTCTTCAATCATGGCCTGGCGCCGGGTCAGACTCGCCTTTTGCATCGCTTCCAGCGGCGCAGCAGCGTTGTTGATGGCGGCTTTCCAGAGCGGTTGCAATTCAGCAAAGGCTTTTTCACCGACATGGCCGCCTTCGCGCCAACGGTCGCCAAACTGATGCAGGATGCGGTTGAAGCCTTTCCAGTCATCGTCCAGCGCCGTCGTATTGGCGGCAGCCCAGGCATTGACCTCTTCAATCAGGGCCAGACGTTGTGCCCGGTGCTCGGCTGATTCGGCCTTGACTTTTTCCAGCCAGACTTCGACCACTTTGTGGGCTTCGTTGCAGGCATCGTCAAAGCGTTTCCACAAACCGTGGTTGGGCACACCGCCCTGATCGGTCTGCTTCCATTGATCGCGCAGGGCACGCAGGCTTTCCTGCATCTTGCGCCCACCCATGGCCTGACCTTCGGGGCGCTTGAGCAGGCCTTCGGCCTTGGCCACCAGCTCTTCACGCAGTTGGTCGGCGCGCCAGCGCTGCCAGCCTTCCAGTTCGCCGGCCGCCGCCAGCGCTGCATGGGCCTGGTTTTCCAGCTTGTCGTCGATGATCTTGCCGAATTCTTTCAGGGCATTGCGCAGGGCAGCCGCGGCACCGGCACTGGCTTTGCCATGGCCTTCGGCCACTTCTTGCTCTACTTTTGTGAGCGCTTCGCGCACAGCGGACGTGGCCTGGGCCTTGATCTCAGGGTCAACCTTGTGCTTTTGCGGCTTGGCGGGCGCCTCAATCGGCACGCCGCGCACCACGCGCAGTTCGTCGGCCCACACCGGCACCGGCGGCAAGGCGGCAGCGGGGTCAGCGGCGGCGGCCACGGCTTGGGCCAACGCGCTTTTGAAAGCATCCCACACCACCAGCAACTGGGCGCGCGAGGCATCCAGCAGCGGCGGGAATTTGGTATCCACGCTGGCCCAATTGACATCACCCAACAAGGACGTGGCCTGCTCCTGCCAGTGGTCCACATCGGCGTGCAGGGCTTCCATCACCGCCTGCGCATCGCGCCACGACTTGGTGGAGAGCACTTCAATGCGCTGGGCCAGCAACACAGCAGCTTCGCGCTGCACTTGTACCCGGTGTTGCAAGTCTTCAATGACCTTGACGCGGTCGCTGAGCTGGCCGCGCAAGGTGGCCAGGGGCTCTTTGCTCAAAGGCGCACCCGCCTTGGCGGCGTCACGCTGCCAGGCCATGGCATCGGCAATATTGAGCTTGCCCACGGCCAGCAGGGCTTGTGCCTTGTCGGCCCATTCCTGTGCAATCGACTCCTGCCCCTTGCTGCGCTTGATCTCGTCGAGCTTTTCGCGCAACAGTTTGGCTGCCCCCTTGTCCTTGCCGCTGATCTCTTTGAACACGGCTTGCAGTTGCTCTGCACTGGGGGCCGTAGCCAGCCAGTCGCGGATGCGCGCGGTGCGCTCCGTTGAGGTATGGGCAGAAAATGCCCCACCGGTCAGCGCGTCCAGGGGATGAGGTTCGTTGGTTTTGGCAGGGGTTTGAGTCACTTCGGGGGCTACAGGAGTTTTGTTAAGTACAGAAAAAGAGAACATGGGGTCGCACAGGCTTGGGAATAAAGATCCCGCCAGATTGAGAACGGGTTAATCGGCTATTTTCGCCGCAATTTACCCATTCGGCAAAAACTCTCTTGCTTGTTTATGGCATCGTTAGATTCAATTCCGCTCGGGGATGCCATTTCGCATCCTGTGGCATCGCTTTGGCCGCCCCCAAAAACAGGCGATCCGTGGGTAATTTCTGTGTCGCCAGGTAATCCCGCACCGCCACGCCACGCTGCAACGCCAGTTCACGCATGGCCTCCTCGGTGGCGGGCAAGTACGCCAGCAAGAGCGCTTCCATTTCAGCCACCGGGATGTCTTTGGTCATACCGATCAGGTTGCGCGGCTTGGCAAAATCAGCGCGCCGGTACACCGTTTTCAGAAGCGCCGGGTATTCCTGTGCGCTAACGACGCCGGCCTCCTCGCTTGGGACTGCTGCACTGGCACTGGCAGAGGCTCCCTTGATCACCGCGATATGACGTTTCTCGGCTTGCACCAACACTTTGAGCTGTTCGCGTTTGTAGGCTTCGCGCTCTACCTCCAGGCTAGCCGTGCCGACCACCGTCATCTTGAGTGCCGGGCGCTCAATCAGGGCCTGGGCCACTTTGTCGAGCCCCGGTTTGGCTTCGGCCGTCAGCGCAGCAGAACCTGGGGGAAAGCTCACCACACTCAGTTCGTCGGAGCCACCACCGCCAAACGCGTTGGCCAGCAGGCTGAACGGCGAAGTAATGGCTTTCACCACCAGATTAATAATCAGCTTGAACACAATGGGCGCCAGCCGGAATTGCGGGTCGTTCAGCGAACCGCTGACCGGCAGGTTGATGTCGATGACCCCGTTGCGGTCGGCCAGTAGCGCCACCGCCAGCTTCACCGGCAGACTGGCGGGCGCGCCGTCCACCTTGTCGCCAAAAGTAAGCTGGTTGAGCACAATCTTGTTGCTGGCCGTGAGTTGTCCGTCCGGCTGCACCTGGTAAGCCACGTCCACACTGAGTTTGCCGCGCTCAATGCCGTAACCGGCGTAGCGCACGGAATAAGGCGACAGCGGCGATAGCTCCAGGTCACGCACTTTTCCCTTGATATCAAGCGCCAGGGGCTTGGCCAGCGGATTGACCTTGCCCAGGATTTCCAGCGATGCCGTGCCCTCGGCACGACCGCGAATCTCCAGATCGGCCAGATTCACCACGCCCGCTTTCGACTCCGAGGAAAAAGCACTGAGTTTGCCGGTCAACTCGCTCAGGTTGGTCGAGTAGTTGGGCTGGATGAACCGATCCGAGAAATGGACACGGCCATTCAGCAAACTGATCGGCCCAAAGCTGATCACAGGCGACAACGCCGATTTGGTCACATATTTAGCATCATTTTGGCTTCTAGCCCCCGTCGGATCTACGGAGGAAGCTATGACTTTAGTAGCATCCAATGCATTGACGCCAGGCGCACTGGCGCTGCCTGCGGGGACTGGTGCCGCCACGGGGTCCGACGACTTCATCACGCCCTGCAAATTGAGCTGCCCTTTCTCGTTCAGCGCCAGCCGGGCGAAAAAGTCACTCAACACGGTCTCCTGAACAGCCACCCTGGGGGCCGTGCCGGGCGCCAGGGCCACATCCAGACCGCGCAAATTCAGCAGCTTCCAGCTCAACAATTCTTCCCCGATGTGAAGCGTCTCAGACGCCGAAGCGGCCGTATTGGCTTGCAAATCCTCAATACGGGTGTCGCCGTTGACCTTCACGACCGGGCCCGCTGCGGTTTGCGCATAGCGCACACGCCCCTTGAAACTGACTTCTGCCCTGCGCAAGTCAATATTGAGCGTGTCTGCCAGATAGGGCTCAAACGTATGCACGGGTACTCTGACGGCCTCCACCTTGCCCTGCACCATGAGCGGGCTCAACCCTGCGCTGCCTTGCCAATTGAGGCGACCGGCTTCGGACCGGCGGGTACGAATCTGTGCTGACACATTGCCCGCAAAGGGTTTGCTGCTGGTGGTCGAAAAGTTTTTAAGCCCCACCGAGAGGGCCGCCACGTCGAACTTCACGGCTTTGCTGCCGACGGATTTATCCACAAAACTGAGCGCCCCCCCCTCCAGTGCGACATCCTGAAGCGCAATGCCCCATGTCTTGGCCGGGGTGGCAGGCACTTTGGCTGCGACGGCAGAAGGCTTGCCCTCTTTCGCGCCGATTGCGGTGTTCTTGAACCAGGACTCGGCCATCCAGCGACCATCGGACTCGCGCCCCACCGCCACCTGGGGCTGGGTCAGGCTCAGTTTTCCCACCGTCACATCCTGGCGCTCCAGGTCGATCTGAGCCTGCTCCACTTGCAGTTTCTTGACGCTGACCAGACTTGTCTTGCCTTGCGTTAAGGCGACACCGTCCAGCGTCAGCTGTCGAACGTCGAGCAGCAAGCTGGCCGTTTTCGCAGGGTCAGCACTGGCTTTCCAGTTGACGCCGACGTCCGCATTCAGCGATCCTGTCAACGCAGGCGTCATGAACTGGGCCAGATACGGCGCGCCAAAAGCCAGGGGCAGATCAGCCAGGGTCACCGTTACGTTGGCCGCCTGGTCCGTGGCACTGCCTTTGAAACTCAGGACGCCCGATTTGGCAGACTCCGGACGAACCGGCATGGCAGCCTCGGAAGCGCCAGCCACCAGGCTGGCCGAGCCGCCGAACTGCACGGGCTGCACAAAAGGCAGGGCAATGCCCGAGGCATCCAGCGTCACATCGCGCAGTTTCATACGCGCAGCGGGTGCCATGCCCTCATCCACCCAGTTGAGTGTGCTGCCCTGCATGCCAAATTTGGCAACATCCACCTTCCAAACTGCTTTTTTTGAATCATTTACAGGGCTAGCCCCCGTCCCTGCTACAGGAGTAGCTATTTTTTTAATAGCAGGCTGTGGCTCGGACAACATCGCCAGATTGAGCTGACCGGCCTTGTTCCGGTGAACGCTCAAGTTGGCGCTATGGAGTTCCACCGATGCCAGACGCGCCACCTGCTCCAGCGGGCGCACATCCGTCAGCGTCAGTTTGAGCAGGTCGAAGTCCAGCAATTCGGGGGCTTTCTCCTGGGCTGCGGCACTCGTGAGCTTGACTTTGCCGGCCTGCAGCGTGCCGCTGAGCTTGACCACCACCTTGGGCGACTGCTCGAACGCCACCTTCAGATCTGCATTCAACACCGCCGAACTCAACTTCACCGGCAGACTGGTGGGGAGATACGCCAGGTAGGGCTTCAAATCCAGGTCGCTGACCTTGAATGTGGCGTCCGACTTGTGCGTCTGGGCAAACGGTGTGCTCTGCGCGCTCGAATCAAACTGGCTGCCATTGAGCCGAAAGGCGAGTTTTGGCTCAACCAGTACGCTGCGTTGCGAATCGAGATTGCTCAAAAACGGCACCTGAATCTGCAAATCACGCAGTTCATGGGTCTTGTCCACCGCTTTATCGGTAAAGTCCAGCGCGCCGCCCGATAGCGCCAGGTTGTAGAGCGCAAAGCTTAAAGGGGCACCGGCCGGTTGACCCGAAGGTTTGGCCAGGCGAGCCAGGATGTCATCCACGTCGTAATGACCACCGCCGAGATGGGTCAGGCTCAATTGAGGTGCGTCCACCTGCACCGCATCCAGCACCGGCGCCAGCCGCAGCAGAGACTGCAACTCTGCATCTATATAGATACGCTTGACAGCCAACTGGGGAGATTTGTCCAGGGCATTTTCAGCGCGTGCAATGGCGATGTCATTCACCGTGAGTTCCAGCGACCAGGGCTTGAAATCAACCTCCCCTAGCGTGACTTTGCGTCCCAATTGCTCACTGACCAGTTTCTCCATCTGGCTTTTGGCCACCGATGGCACAACCAGCCAAGCCAGTCCCCACAAAGTGACGATCCCGCCTGTAGTCCAGAGCGCCCGCTTGAACCATTTATTTTGTTTGAGTGATTTGATATCCATGGCCCGAATTTTCAACGTTACACCGTCAACGTCAACACCGGAACCCTAAAAATAGCAATAAAAAATGCCTGGAAAGAAGAAAGCCCGACAACTTGGCTTGAAACCATGCTGTCGGGCTTGACGGCTAACACAAGGTCCATGCCGTCAGGGCTTGCACAGCGGGAGAGTGACGTCCCAAAGTGCTTGGAGGCAAGAGATTGCCTCCATGAATAGTCGGGGCCGCTTTATCGCTAATTACCCAAAGGCAACGACTGGCTACTGCCGACTTGCTCCTGTCAACTGACAGGCGAACTCAGTCTAGACAGGGGCACCCATGAATACAAATTGGATTTTTAATCGGAAGCTTCATTGCGATTGATTTAACTCAACTAGAAAAATGAGATGTCGGCAAAACTAAGTGCTAGGGAACTGGTTTATCCATGCTTTTAGGTCATTCATAGAATCAAATTTAGAATATCAAACGTATTTGATATGGTTGACTTGATATATCCAGCCACCTAGAATCCGCCGATCCCAGATAAGTCTAGGGATTACCCGAACCCGCTGCCGAACCCGGCATATTCAAATCTCTGCACCAAGCATACGAAAGACCCACGCAGGATATTGATAGCGACCAACCCAAACGAGGACCCGCTCGTGTTGAATTGCATGCAAAGCAACACCAAAGGCCCGCGCGAACGAAGGAAGAGCTATGACAGCGTCACAAAAATTTACCCGGGGCTTGCGAACTTTCGCATCCGACATTGCCCAGGGCTTCTTTGAAATCACCCACAACAGTTTTGCCTTGATCGGGCTGGCTGTCATCTTTGCAGTTATCACATTGACAGCTCGCCCCGAATTGCGAGAAGTCGGCGAGATCAAACTTTTCAGTTGGTTGCAAACCCGTCAGGTCGCCCTGACCGGATTGCCCAGCGAACCCGAGGCCATTGACCGCGCCACCGCGACCAATCCGCAAGATTTGCCCAAACAACAAGCCGCAGTGGCCTATTGGTTGAGCAAAAAATACAAGGTGGCGCCCGAACCCCTCAGCGCCCTGGTGGCTGAAGCCTACGAAATCGGTATTCGCACCAAACTGGAACCTACGTTGATTCTGGCGGTGATGGCCGTTGAATCCGGCTTCAACCCCTTTGCCCAAAGTCCGGTGGGCGCACAGGGCCTGATGCAAGTCATGACCAAGGTCCACAGCGACAAGTACGAGAGCTTTGGCGGCAAACTGGCTGCCTTTGATCCCCTGACCAACCTGCGGGTGGGCGTCAAGGTGCTGCAGGATTGCATTAGCCGCGCCGGCTCCATGGAAGGCGGCTTGCGTTCTTACGTTGGCGCTGCCAATACGGAAGACGATAACGGCTATGCGGGCAAGGTCATGGCTGAGTATGGCCGCCTTCAGCAGGTCGTCAAAGGCCACCCCGTGCCTTTGAACGCCCCTCAAATCATTCCGGCGATGGCATCACCAGCCTCGCCAGACAGCCACATTGAAAAAGTGGCGACGCTGTTCAACTCCTGATATCGAGGGTTTGACAGCGCGGGCGAGAGGACTCGCCTCGTCAGTTAAAATCAAAAAGTACGCGACTGGCGATAGGCGATCAAATTTAACAATTTGACTCGCTGAAGTGGGAACACCACGGGGGAGCGTACCGCATGGCCAGTTCGGCCATGTGTTTAGCCGTTCGCCTGGGCAGCCCTGGATTCATCTCGCATGAACCCCCAGGCCCATTGTCTTTAAGGACTGCCATGTACGACCGTAATATTCTCATCGAGCAAACCGATCCCGAGCTTTTCGCCGCCATTCAAGCCGAAAACGCCCGCCAGGAACACCACATTGAGCTGATTGCCAGCGAAAACTACGCTTCGCCCGCCGTCATGGCCGCGCAAGGCACGCAACTCACCAACAAATACGCCGAAGGCTACCCCGGCAAGCGCTACTACGGCGGCTGCGAATACGTGGACATCGCTGAGCAGTTGGCCATCGACCGCGTCAAACAGATTTTTGGCGCCGATGCCGCCAACGTTCAGCCGCATTGCGGCGCATCCGCCAATGAAGCGGTGTTTCTCGCCTTCCTGAAACCCGGCGACACCATCATGGGCATGAGCCTGGCTGAAGGCGGTCACTTGACCCACGGCATGCCCCTGAACATCAGCGGCAAATGGTTCAACGTCGTCAGCTACGGCCTGAACGACAAGGAAGAGATCGACTACGACGCCATGGAGCGCAAAGCCCATGAGTCCAAACCCAAGCTCATCATTGCCGGCGCATCGGCCTACAGCCTGCGCATCGACTTTGAACGCTTCGCCAAGGTCGCCAAAGACGTGGGCGCCATCTTCATGGTGGACATGGCCCACTACGCCGGCCTGATTGCCGCGGGCGTCTACCCCAACCCCGTGCCGCATGCCGACGTGGTGACCTCCACCACCCACAAGAGCCTGCGCGGCCCGCGCGGCGGCATCATCCTGATGAAGGCCCAGCACGAGAAAGCCATCAACAGCGCCATCTTCCCCGGCCTGCAAGGCGGCCCGTTGATGCACGTGATTGCGGCCAAAGCCGTGGCCTTCAAGGAAGCCTTGGCACCTGACTTCAAGATTTACCAGCAACAAGTGCTGGTGAACGCCCGCATCGTGGCTGAAACACTGGTGTCGCGCGGCCTGCGCATTGTGAGCGGCCGCACTGAAAGCCACGTCATGCTGGTGGACTTGCGCGCCAAGGGCATCACCGGCAAGGAAGCCGAGGCCGTGCTGGGTTCCGCCCACATGACCATCAACAAGAACGCCATCCCGAACGACCCTGAGAAACCCATGGTCACCAGCGGTGTGCGCATCGGCACGCCGGCCATGACGACGCGTGGCTTCAAGGACGAAGAAGCCCGCATCACCGCCAACCTGATCGCTGACGTGCTGGACACCCCACGGGATCCCGCCAATATTGATGCGGTGCGCGCCAAGGTCAACGCCCTGACCGCACGCTTCCCTGTTTACAAGTAAGCCAAGACGATGAAATGCCCCTTCTGCAGTCATGCCGAAACCCAGGTAGTGGAGACCCGGATTTCTGAAGATGCGGGCTCCGTGCGCCGCAGACGTCAATGCGCGTCATGCGAAAAACGCTTTACGACCTACGAGCGCCCGGATGTGACCTTTCCGGCCATCGCCAAAAAGGATGGCCGGCGCATTGAGTACGAGCGTTCCAAACTGCTGGCCTCCATGAAGCTGGCCCTGCGCAAACGCCCCGTGAGCACTGAGCAGGTCGACAACGCCGTTGAGCACATCGAAGAAAAACTACTGAGTCTGGGCATGCGCGAACTGCCCTCTGCCCGCCTGGGTGAGTTGGTCATGCTGGAACTCAAAAAGCTCGATAAAGTCGCCTATGTGCGCTTTGCCAGCGTGTACCGCAGCTTTGAAGACATTGACGAATTCAAGACGCTGGTGGATGAAGTCCAGCGCTAGGACAAACGGCCTCGTTCTATATTCCACATACGATATAACGGCCGAACAAAAATATATTTAGCAATCTAACGCTAAGCCTTTACAGTCTGCACCCATGCACGATTTAGCGTTTGTTTTTGCCGGTTTTTTTGTCGGAATGGTCATCGGCCTGACCGGGGTGGGAGGTGGCTCGCTCATGACGCCGATCCTGATTTTCTTCTTTGGCGTCAAGCCCTATCTGGCCGTGGGCACAGACTTGTTGTTTGCCGCCTTCACCAAGATGGGTGGCACCGTCAAGCTGGCCCGGGCGCGCATCGTGGATTGGCGTGTGGTGCTTCACCTCTCGGCGGGCAGTATCCCGGCCGCCCTCATCACGCTCTTTTTAATCAAGCAAATGGGCGCTGCCAGTGCCACGGTGCAACACCTGATGACGACCACCCTGGGTGGCGCGCTGCTGCTCACGGCAGTGGCCACCTTGTACAAGGTGTTTCGTGGCAAAGCCGCCCCCGCCTCTGTGGTCCGGGGCCAGGAAGTACAGGCCGCCACGCCGCTTCACTGGAGTCTGCCCCTGCTGTTTGGCGCCGTGATCGGCACCCTGGTCACGCTGACTTCGGTGGGCGCCGGTGCCATCGGCGTCACCGTGTTGATGATTTTGTACCCTCTGCTGCCGCTGCACCGCATCGTAGCGGCTGATATTGCCTATGCCGTCCCGCTCACGCTGGTGGCCGGCATGGGGCATGCCTCCTTGGGTTCGGTTGACTGGCCTTTGCTGGCCAAGCTGCTGGCGGGCTCGCTGCCCGGCATTTGGGTCGGCTCGCACATGATGGTGCGGATCCCGGAACGGGTTATCCGCTCACTTCTTTCCGTCCTGCTGGCCTATGCCGGCATGAAATTGATTGCTTTATAAAACCTGAAACTTGTGCGGGACAGACCGCAGTGACGCCAAGCGAACCAGCGCTGTCCCCAACTGATTAGATAGAACCAACCATGTACCAATACACCGACTTCGACCGCCAGTTCGTCCGCGCCCGCGCTGATCAATACCGCGACCAACTGGAACGCAATCTCGCCGGCACGCTCAGCGACGACGACTTCCGCCCGCTACGCCTGCAAAACGGCTGGTATGTGCAACGCTACGCCCCCATGCTGCGCGTAGCCGTGCCCTACGGCGAATTGGCCAGCACGCAGTTGCGCGTGCTGGCCCAGATCGCCCGTGACTACGACCAGCCCAGCGCCGAGATCTATGAAAAGGCCCAAAGCACGCAGGCCGGTTTTGGCACCGGCAAAATGCCCACCGGCTACGGCCACTTCACCACGCGCCAGAACGTGCAGTTCAACTGGATTCCGATCGAAAAAAGCGCCGATGTGATGGACCTGCTGGCCACCGTCAACCTGCACGGCATCCAGACCAGCGGCAATTGCATTCGCAACACCACCAGCGACGAGCGTGCCGGCATTGCCGCCGACGAGCTGGTGGACCCGCGCCCGTTTGCTGAAATCCTGCGCCAGTGGAGCACGCTGCACCCCGAGTTCGCCTTTTTGCCGCGCA
>JAZKHK010000129.1:0-22460 GCA_040385425.1 Pseudomonadota bacterium
TTGCCCCCTTCAAGCTGTCGGGTGCTGAATCTGTTGTTATTGTCGTGGGGTGGATCACCGTGTGGGCTATTTTGAGCCGTTTTCACCCACAGCAGCAGTTCTGGCACGATGCCTTGGCAGGCACCCGGCTTGTTTCCAAGCCTCGCACCAGCAAGGCTTAGCAATTAATAAAGCCCTTGTAACGAATTAGACCGCCGACTCGTCCTGCTCGCCGGTTCGAATACGTACCACGCGCTCCACACTGGTCACAAAAATCTTGCCATCGCCGATCTTGCCGGTATGGGCAGCCTTCACAATCGCATCGACGCAACGGTCTACATCGTCAGTCTTGACGACCACTTCGACTTTGACTTTAGGCAGAAAATCGACCACATACTCGGCGCCGCGGTAAAGCTCGGTATGACCTTTCTGGCGACCAAATCCTTTAACTTCAGTCACGGTCAGTCCGGTAACGCCACATTCGGCCAGCGCTTCACGCACCTCTTCAAGTTTGAACGGTTTGACAATGGCGGTGATTTGTTTCATGTTTTTTCCTAATCAATAAGGGGCAGAACCTGGCCAAGCTTCGGACTGCCCCACAAGGGTTCTTTTTTAAGCGCGAAAGCGATTGGTTATAGGATAACGCCAATCCTTGCCAAAGCTGCGGTGGGTCACACGAATGCCCACAGGCGCTTGTCGGCGTTTGTACTCATTGATTTTGATGAGGCGCGTCACCTTTTCAACATCGGCACGGACAAACCCGGCCGCGATGATCTCTTCCATGCTTTGGTCGTTCTCCATGTAACGCTCCAAAATCGCATCCAGCACCTCATAAGCGGGCAAACTGTCCTGGTCTTTTTGATCAGGGCGCAGCTCGGCACTGGGCGGGCGGGTGATGATGCGGTCGGGGATGGGTTCCGTACCCGAGCCGTAGGGATCGTTCGCATTGCGCCAGCGCGCCAGCTTGAAGACCGTGGTTTTGGCCAGATCCTTGATCACGGCAAAGCCCCCGGCCATGTCGCCGTACAGCGTGCAATAGCCCGTGGCCATCTCGGATTTGTTGCCGGTGGTCAAAACGATGCTGCCGAATTTATTGGACAAGGCCATCAGCAGCGTGCCCCGAATGCGGGCCTGGATATTTTCTTCGGTCGTATCCTCCGCCAATCCCTGGAATTCACCGGCCAGGGATTTCTTGAACGCTTCAAACTCCGGCACGATGGAGATTTCGTCGTAGCGCACGCCCATGCGTTCGGCCATATCACGCGCGTCAATCCAGCTGATGTCCGCCGTGTAAGGCGACGGCATCATGACGGTACGCACCCGGTCTTTGCCCAAGGCATCCACCGCCACGGCCAGCACCAGCGCCGAGTCAATGCCGCCCGAGAGGCCCAGAATCACGCTCGGAAAACCATTTTTGCCAATGTAATCGCGCACGCCCAGCACCAGGGCATCCCACAGGTCGGCCTCGGGCGTGCGCTCGGGCGCCACATTCGCTATCAAAACGATAGCTTCCTGCGAACGATTGACGGTGGCTACAAGCATATTTTCTATAAAACTGGGGGCACGCCCGGCCAATGCCCCGTCTGCATTCAACGCAAACGAGTGACCTTCAAAAACCACTTCATCCTGCCCGCCGACCAGATGGGCATACACCAGCGGAACGCCACACGCCAGCACCCGCGTGCGCATCATCTGCTCACGCTCATTGCCTTTGCCGATGTGAAACGGCGACGCATTGATCACCACCAGCAACTCGGCACCGGCTTCGCAGGCCAAGCGGGCCGGCTCTTCAAACCAGGCATCCTCGCAGATCAATAAACCGACCTTGACCTTGCTGCCCGCCTCGCCCGCTTCAAACACGCACACGCCTTGGCCCGGCGTGAAATAGCGTCGCTCATCAAACACTTGGTAATTCGGCAGTTCCCGCTTGGCATAGGTCGCAATGACCTGGCCTTCACACAAGACGCTGGCTGCGTTATGGCGGCTTTGCACCGCCACCGAGCGGGTTCGGCTGTCGCCCCCGGTTGGATGGCCGACCACCACCGTCATGTCTTTTAACCCGGCCAGTTCACGGGCCACTGATTTCACGGCATCATCGCAGGCAGCCATGAAGGCGGGACGCAAAAACAGGTCTTCGGCCGCGTAGCCGCAAATGGAGAGTTCCGGCGTCAGCAGCAGGCGCACTCCGTCAGCGTAAGCCGAACGGGCTGCATCGATGATTTTTTGAGAGTTGCCGCCCAAGTCGCCCACCACGAAATTGAGTTGGGCAACGCAGAGTTTGAGAGTCATGTAGCGCAGGTGTTAAAGGATTGAAAAAGCAGTGAAGCAAGCGTCGAACGATTATGTCATCCGGGTCCTGAACTCGCCGGCCGACGTGGAGGCCGCCGACTGGAACGCCTTGCTGGATTTGCAGCCTGCCGCCACGCCTTTCATGCGGCATGAATACCTGGCCGCGTTGCACACCAGCGGCAGTGCCACACCCGACACCGGCTGGACGCCGCGCTTCATCGTGCTGGAGCACGCTGGCTGCATGGTGGGCGCTTGCGCCCTGTACCTCAAGACCCATTCCTATGGCGAGTATGTGTTTGACCACGCCTGGGCCAATGCCTACGCGCAGCACGGGCTGGACTACTACCCGAAAGCCGTGGTGGCCGTGCCGTTCACCCCGGTGCCCGGCACGCGTTTGATGGCGTG
Source organism: Pseudomonadota bacterium (assembly GCA_040385425.1). Taxonomy (GTDB): domain Bacteria; phylum Pseudomonadota; class Gammaproteobacteria; order Burkholderiales; family Burkholderiaceae_C; genus Rhodoferax. Next base: position 2,674 of record JAZKHK010000129.1, read on the forward strand.
CACCGCCGCGGACCGGGCCGTGCTGGCCCAGGCGCTGATTCAGTGGTGTGACGCCGAAAAGCTATCTTCCTTGCACCTGCTGTTTTCCAGCCCGGACGACCTCCAAGCCTGCGAGGAGGCCGGCATGATGCTGCGCCATACCGTGCAATTCCATTGGACCAACACGGAGCCGGGCTACGCTGACTTCGAGCACTTTCTGGCATCACTCTCCCACGACAAACGCAAGAAAATCCGCCAGGAACGACGCAAAGTGGCGGAGGCAGGCGTCACCTTCCGCTGGTCGCTGGGCCGCGCTATCACGCCACAGGACTGGGATTTTTTCTACCGCTGCTATGCGCGCACTTACCTGGAGCATGGCAACGCCCCCTATCTGAGCCGTGATTTTTTTCGAAGCATGGCCGACACCATGCCGGAGAACTGGCTGCTATTCATCGCGGAGCGGCAAGGAAAGCCAATTGCTACAAGTTTAATAGCTGTCCACACAAGCAGCACGGGGGCTAGAGGCCTAAATGACTTGGAAAAAACGGAAAATGTTGCTTATGGCCGTTACTGGGGGGCGCTGGAGCGGGTGGACTGCCTGCACTTTGAGGCCTGCTACTACCAGCCGCTGGCTTGGTGCATAACGCACGGCTACCAGCGTTTTGAGGGGGGAGCCCAAGGGGAACACAAAATGGCCCGGGCTCTGCTGCCCGTCAAAACCAGCAGCGCCCACTGGCTGGCTCATCCGGCGTTTGCCGATGCGGTGGAGCGGTTTCTGGAACGCGAGGAGAAAGGCATTGGCCAGTACCTTGACGAACTGGACCAGCGCAGTCCCTTTAAAAATCAGTTGGGCAGTTGATGGGAAACCAGGCCTACATCGCTGCGGTCACCATCCCCATTTCGGCGTTGCTCATCAAGGCTTCGATGTTCATGACAATCAGCATGCGGTCACCCACATTCGCCAGACCGGTAATGAAGCGGGCGTCAATGGAGGTATCAAACTGAGGCGCTGCCTTGATGGCCTGCGCTGACAGGGTCACCACATCCGACACCGCATCCACTACGGCGCCGATCACGGTTCCACGCACGTTCAAGATGATGACAACCGTGAACTCGTCATATTCCACCTTCTCAATATTGAGCTTGATGCGCAGGTCCACGATGGGCACGATCACCCCCCGCAAATTCACCACGCCCTTGACGAATATGGGGGCATTCACCATGCGGGTCGGTTCTTCGTAGGAGCGAATTTCCTGCACGCGCAAAATATCAATGGCGTATTCTTCCGCCCCCAGCCGCAACGACAGATATTGACCGGCATCGGCCAAGCCAGGCGCTACGGGAGCGCCGGACTGAAAGGCGTTTGAGGTTTTTTTCTGTATCGTTTCCATGGCTTCTATTCCTGTACGGCTCGTTAATCAACAAATGATACACGCGCACACCAAAACCCCTTGGCGGGCATGCCCCTGATTTTCAATCCGGCAACAAAAAACGCCTGCCGGTGTTGCCACCGGCAGGCGCTTCTTTTTTAATAGCTACTCACGCCCGCCTGACGGGGGCTAAGAGCCAAAAAACCAAATATTATTCGGCTTTTTGTTGCAATTGGCTCTGCAACAACTGGTTGTTGTAGTTGGTCATGCCGTCGGCGATTTCTTTCTTGGCCGATGCTGCATCTTCCCAGCCCTGAACCTTGACCCACTTGCCTTCTTCCAGGTCTTTGTAGTGTTCAAAGAAGTGGGCAATGGTTTTCAGACGCACCGGGCTCAAATCTTCAGGTTTTTGCCAGCGGGTGTACAGCGACAGGATCTTGTCGATTGGCACCGCCAACACCTTGCCGTCTTCACCGGCTTCGTCGGTCATCTTCAAAATGCCGATGGCGCGACACTGCACCACCACGCCAGGAATCAGGGGCACCGGTGTGATCACCAACACGTCCACGGGGTCGCCGTCGCCGCTGATGGTTTTGGGCACATAACCATAGTTGGTCGGGTAGTGCATGGCGGTGCTCATGAAGCGATCCACAAAGATGGCGCCAGTGGCTTTGTCCACTTCGTACTTGACGGGGTCGGCGTTCATCGGGATTTCGATGATCACATTAAAGGTGTCAGGGGCGTTTTTTCCGGGGGTAACGTTGTCAAGGGACATGGTGGTTCTTTAGATTGAGTTAAATCAGTAATAGTTAAGGATTAACCCCGATTTTACTTACTCATCACTTGCTGGAGCCATAAACCTGTAATTTCACGTTACAGTGATTCCGTTGGCCAATTGCCTGCATCAATCCCTTTGATGTTTCGCGGCGAGGAAGCAACGCAGCGGTGGTGCCGATTGCGTTGCACCACTACCGAGCGAACAACGACAGGAGATTTCTATGACAGGCAACTCAGCGCTGATTTTGGCGCTTGTTTGTGGGTTCATCGCCGTGGCTTACGGCTTTTGGGCACGCAGCTGGATTCTTTCCCAAGATGCCGGCAACGCGCGAATGCAAGAGATTGCAGCCGCTATTCAAACCGGTGCGGCCGCTTACCTGGCACGACAGTACAAGACCATTGCCATCGTGGGCGTGGTGCTGGCCATTCTGATTTTTTTCTTTCTTGACTCCTTAAGCGCCATTGGTTTTGTGATTGGTGCAACGCTGTCAGGCGCCTGCGGCTTCATCGGCATGAACGTCTCGGTTCGTGCCAATGTGCGTACCGCGCAGGCCGCCACCAAAGGCATTGGCCCGGCACTGGACGTGGCCTTTCGGGGCGGCGCCATCACCGGCATGTTGGTGGTCGGCTTGGGTCTGCTGGGCGTGACCGGTTTCTACTGGTTCCTGGTGGGCAACGGCAACCTGACGCCGGACATGAACCTGGCCAAGCTGCTTAACCCGCTGATCGGTTTTGCCTTCGGCTCCTCGCTGATCTCCATCTTTGCCCGCCTGGGCGGTGGTATTTTCACCAAAGGTGCCGACGTCGGTGCTGATCTGGTGGGCAAGGTCGAAGCCGGCATTCCCGAAGACGACCCGCGCAACCCGGCCGTGATTGCCGACAACGTGGGCGACAACGTGGGTGACTGCGCCGGCATGGCCGCTGACTTGTTTGAAACCTACGCCGTCACGCTGATTGCCACCATGGTACTGGGCGCCCTGCTGGTCACCGGGGCCGGTACCAATGCGGTGGTGTACCCGCTGGCCTTGGGCGCGGTGTCGATCGTCGCCTCCATCATTGGCTGCTTCTTCGTCAAGGCCTCGCCCGGCATGAAGAACGTGATGCCAGCGTTGTACAAAGGTCTGGCCGTCGCGGGCGTGCTGTCACTGGTTGCCTTCTTCTTCGTGACGCAATGGCTGATCCCCGACAACGCCATCAAGGCGACCGGTAGCCAGATGGCCTTGTTTGGCGCCTGCGCCGTGGGCCTGATGCTGACAGCTGCACTGGTGTGGGTCACCGAGTACTACACCGGCACGCAATACGCACCGGTCAAGCACATTGCCGAAGCCTCCACCACCGGCCACGGCACCAACATCATTGCCGGTCTGGGCGTCTCAATGCGCTCCACCGCCTGGCCCGTGATGTTTGTCTGCGTGGCGATCTACACCGCTTACGCCCTGGCTGGCTTGTACGGCATCGCGATTGCGGCCACCTCCATGCTCAGCATGGCCGGTATTGTGGTCGCGTTGGACGCCTACGGCCCCATCACCGACAACGCCGGCGGCATTGCCGAAATGTCGGAAATGCCCAAGAGTGTGCGCGACGTGACCGACCCGCTGGACGCGGTGGGCAACACCACCAAGGCCGTGACCAAAGGCTATGCCATCGGTTCTGCCGGTCTGGCCGCCCTGGTGCTGTTTGCCGATTACACCCACAAGCTGGAAAGCTACGGCAAGGTCATCACGTTTGATCTGAGCAACCCGATGGTCATCATTGGTCTGTTCATTGGCGGCTTGATTCCCTACCTGTTCGGCGCCATGGCCATGGAAGCGGTTGGCCGTGCAGCCGGTGCGGTGGTGGTTGAAGTGCGTCGCCAGTTCCGCGACATCAAAGGCATCATGGAAGGCACGGCCAAGCCCGAATACGACACCGCCGTGGACATGCTGACGACAGCCGCCATCAAGGAAATGATGATTCCGTCGCTGCTGCCTGTCGTGGTGCCAATTCTGGTGGGTCTGGTGCTCGGCCCCGCTGCTTTGGGTGGCTTGCTGATGGGCACCATCGTGACGGGCCTGTTTGTGGCCATCTCGATGTGTACCGGCGGCGGCGCCTGGGACAACGCCAAAAAGTACATTGAAGACGGTCACTTTGGCGGCAAAGGCTCCGAGGCGCACAAAGCCGCCGTCACCGGTGACACCGTGGGCGACCCCTACAAAGACACGGCGGGTCCGGCCATCAACCCCTTGATCAAGATCATCAACATCGTGGCCCTGCTCATCGTCCCGGTCATGATGAAAATTCATGGCGGCTAAGACCTCGAAATGAAATAAAAAAAACCCGCTTGATGCGGGTTTTTTTTATTGCTGTTTACCCTTGATGAACGTCAGTCCATCAACCTGATATGAGCTCTAGCATGTACAGTGAAGATATCTGAACTGAAAGATACAGTCATGATTCCACGCAATGTCATCCAGGGCACCTGCCTGTTGCTTTTAGTGCTGCTGATGAGTGGTTGTTCAAACATGTTGCCACGCGTGCACAACGACACATCTCCGTTCAAGAGCTTTGAGGAAGCACGCAACGCCATCGAGGGACTGGTGCCCATGAAAAGTGATGGGGCCGCGTTGACCAAGTTGGGCATTGATCCCCTGAAGCAGCCCAATACAGTCATCCTGACGCATGCAGATGTCGTGCGACGATTCGTTCCAAGCAGCTTGCTCAAGCGCGAAGACCTCGACCCGGGCGTATTGGCCTGTCTGGAGGCCCGTGATGCCTGCCGTGGCCTGGAAATCAGTGGGGCACGCATATTCAAAGAGCGAACCGGGAACTTTTTTGCAGATTTCGCCAATTTTTCACGCCATTCAGTCACAACCGGCTGGCGCTTCAATGCCCTGATTTTGCTGGTCCATGACGTGGTGGTTTACCGCGCCTGGGGCGGCCAACCCAATGTCAACGAAGTCGAACACAACACGAATCCGCTCGGACCGCTGCAAGAGATGGGGCCGTCGATTATTGTGAAACAATAATCCGGTTGGAAACGGCTTGAATGCCTACCATTTGACATTCACGCTTTAAATTACAAAAATAAATACAAAGTAGTTCATAAAGCAAGGGAGGAATAAATAACATGTTCGGTTTTTTCAGAAAGCCCCGTGAGGAACACCAGCGAGCGTCTGGCGCGTCGCCAGATTCGGAAACGCCCCACAGCAGCCAACAACACAGCAACGTTCATCGCGAGTTGATCCGGGTGGTGCTGAAAGACACGCTGCGGCTACACGGCATTCCGTTTCACTGGCTGGCCTGCGAGGTCATCCTCATCTCGAAAGCGCCCGGAGAAGAAGATCTGCACGTCCAGTTGGTCATCTTGAAGTGGAACGAGCAACTGCTGCGTTTTGCCCCGGCACTGCAGCAACAATTACTCCTCGGGCTTGATCGTTTTGACCCGACGGTTGACCATTCCAAGTACATTGTTTCCTGGCGTTTTGCGCCCGATTGCGGCTGCCCTTTTCCCTGGATGCCAGAGCCAAAAGTCTGGGTTCAAAATGCCTTACCGCAAGCCGTGAACGCTGAAGAACCGCCTTCCGTGCTGGACCGGCGCCGCACCAAGCGACCGGCACCAGCCGCCCGGCAGACACCTTCCGACTTTTCACCCACCGAGATCGCCCCCCTGCAGTAATCGCATCAAACCAGGACTGCGACCTCTGCTTTGGAGGTCCAGTCAATCGGCTCCTGCTGGAGCGCCATGTCGATATCGATGCCCAAGGCCAGCGCCACGACATCGGGGAAGTTATCCATCAAATCCTGGGCATCAAAGCCAGCATCCCGGGCCCGGGCACGCCACGCCGCCAAATGAAGAATACCGGCCATCGGCTCGTAAACATCGTTTTCAAAAGGTTTGTTCTGATGCTCCAGCGCATCCACGATCATTTGTGGAAACTGCCAGTTTCTGGCAAAACTGGCGCCGACATCGGCATAGCAATAACCCAATAATTTACGCTCGGCAGCGGCGCGCTTGAGGGCCAGCGCGGGAATTTGCTGATTCAGGATCGCCATTTCATTGGGCAAGCCCAAGTGCATGACCAGTTCACCGGTGGCGTGAATCAGTCCGGCGGTGAACGCTGCCGATTGATTTTGTCGGATCATGCCGCTCATCATGCGCGCCAATTTAGCCACGTCCAGGCTATAGCGCCAGAACTGATGCATATCGATGCCGGGCACCGCAGTGAAGGCGCCGGCCACAGCCGCTGCCGTGGCAAGTGAATAAACCTGGTTCAGGCCCATCAATGCCAAGGCCTCTGACACACTGCCGATCTTGCTGGCGAATTGGAACTGGGCCGAGTTGGCCAGCCGCAACAAACGCGTCGTCAGGACCGGGTCGGTATTGATCAACTGGCTCACTTTTCTGAGGTCCGGCTCATCCTGCTCCAGCTCATTGAGCAACAAGGCAATGACCTTCGGAATGCTGGGTAGCGTCCCGCTGGAAGCAAACAATTCTTCAAGTGTCATCAATGGACTGCCCCTGTGGTTCGAATTGAGAAGTGTTGGCCATTATCCGCCAGACTGGGCCGAATGAAACGTGCCAAAATCAGCCGAATTTCAGACTCTGACACTCCCGCTTTTCACACCCATGACTGAACGCCACACGCCACGCGTCGTGCCGCTGATTGACCAGCGCTCGACCTCGCTGCCGACCCCGGCTGCGGCTTTCACACCCGGCGCTCCCCTGGCGGCCAGCGGCTTGTTGCTTGATGCGCGCGGGCGCCCATTGCGTGATTTGCGCATCAGCGTGACGGACCGCTGCAACTTTCGCTGCAACTACTGCATGCCCAAGGAAGTTTTCGACAAAGACCATGCGTATCTGCAGCACAGCGACCTGCTGTCGTTTGAAGAAATCACCCGCATGGCCAAGGTCTTTGTGGCCCACGGCGTGCAAAAAATCCGCCTCACCGGCGGCGAACCGCTGCTGCGCAAAAACATTGAGCGGCTGGTTGAGCAACTGTCCGCCCTGCGCACGGTCGAAGGCCGCCCGCTGGACCTGACGCTCACCACCAACGGCTCACTGCTGGCCCGCAAAGCCCGCGACCTCAAAGCGGCCGGCCTGCAACGCGTCACCGTCAGCCTGGACGGGCTCGACGACGCCGTGTTTCGCAGCATGAACGACGTGGACTTCCCGGTGGCGGACGTCCTGGCCGGCATTGAGGCGGCGCAGGAGGCGGGCCTGGGGCCGATCAAGATCAACATGGTGGTCAAACGCGGCACCAACGAGCACGAGATTTTGCCGATGGCGCGGCGCTTCAAGGGCAGCGGCATCGTGCTGCGCTTTATCGAGTACATGGACGTGGGCGCCACCAACGGCTGGCGTATGAACGAGGTGCTGCCCTCGGCCGAGGTGGTGAAGCTGATTCAGTCTGAGTTGCCGCTGGTACAACTCGACCCATCCAACCCGGGCGAAACCGCTGAGCGCTGGGGCTATGCCGACGCATCAGGCCAGCACGACCAGGCCGCCGGAGAAATCGGTGTCATCAGCAGCGTGACGCAGGCCTTCTGCGGCGACTGCAACCGCGCCCGGCTGTCCACCGAAGGCAAGCTGTATCTGTGCCTGTTTGCCGCCCAGGGCTACGACCTGCGCGTCCTCCTTCGCGGACCCGCGTCGGACGCCGACCTGGCCTCGGCCGTAGGCCATATCTGGCAGGGGCGCAGCGACCGCTACTCTGAGCTGCGCAGCGCCATGGCGCCCGACGCCGGCACCGGGGCTCGCCGCGTCGAAATGAGTTACATAGGAGGCTGACTTGATCAACCCAAATGAGATTACCGGCCTGATTCTGGCTGGCGGCCGCGGCTCTCGCATGGGCGGCGTGGACAAAGGACTGCAGAACTTCAACGGCCTGCCGCTGGCGCTTCACACCTTGACGCGCTTGCAAATGGGCGGTGGCGTGGGCCACATCATGATCAACGCCAACCGCAATCTGGCTGCCTATGAATCGTTTGGCGCCTCTGTCTGGCCCGATGGTCTGGCGGACTATGCCGGGCCGCTGGCGGGTTTTCTGACCGGGCTGGAGCGCTGCGAAACGCCTTATCTGGTCACCGTGCCGTGCGACACGCCCTTGTTACCGCTTGATCTGGTGCCCCGTCTGGCCCAGGCGCTGGAAGCGGAAGATGCCGACATTGCCATGGCCGCTGCACCTGAAACCGGCCAAGACGGCCAAGTGCAAATCCGCACCCAGCCGGTTTTTTGCCTGCTGCGCGTGGAGCTGCTGGAAAGTCTGATCAAGTTCACGCAGGACGGTGGCCGCAAGATTGACGCCTGGACCGCCCTGCACAAGACCGCCATCGTGCCCTTTGATTTGCCCGGTGACGACGCCAGAGCCTTCTGCAACACCAACACGCTGGCTGAATTGCGCCAACTGGAAAATACCTGAATGAAGACCATCGACAGCATCGCCGCTGAACTGCAAGGCTATGACCCGCAGGCGCTGAGCGTCCCGACCGTGAGCGAATTTTTGTCGCACCTGGTGGAGCCGGTGAGCCAACACGAAGAAGTCGGTATTTTTCAAGCCCTCGGCCGCATGCTGGCGCAAGACGTGATCTCCCCCATCAGCGTGCCGCCGCACGACAACTCGGCCATGGATGGCTATGCGTTTGATGGCGCACAACTGTCGCCCCAGGCGCCCCTGAACCTGAAAGTCGTGGGCACCGCCCTGGCCGGCAAAGCCTGGTCCGGCGTGATTCAGGCGGGTGAATGCGTGAAGATCATGACCGGCGCCGTCATGCCGCAAAAGGTGGACACCGTGGTGCCGCAAGAGCTGGTGACAGGCGACAACACGACCATCACGATTCCCGTCGGCCTGCTGCAAGTCGGCGACAACCGGCGCCAACTGGGCGAGGATCTCATGCAAGGCCAGCCAGCGCTACAAAAAGGTGAGCTGCTCACGCCCGCTGCGCTTGGGCTACTAGCCAGTTTGGGCATAAAACAGGTGCCCGTGTGGCGCAAACTGCGCGTGGCCTACTTTTCCACTGGCGACGAGATTTTGAGTCTGGGCGAAGCCCCGCGCGAAGGCGCCGTGTATGACAGCAACCGCTACACCGTGTTCGGCCTGCTGACACGCCTGGGCTGCGAGGTCATCGACATGGGCGTGGTGCGCGACGAACCGGCCTTGCTGGAAGCGGCTTTTGTCCAGGCCGCGCTCCAGGCCGACGCAATCATCACCAGCGGCGGTGTCAGTGTCGGCGAGGCCGACTACACCAAGGCGATGATGAAAAAGCTCGGCGACGTGGCGTTCTGGAAGATTGCGATGCGCCCTGGCCGCCCCATGGCCGTGGGGCACATCTTTAGAGAGAAATTAGCTTCTAGCCCGCATGCAATAAGCGCAAGAAGCTACTTTAATGATAGCAAATCAACACCCGCTGGTGCAGCCGTTCTGTTTGGTTTGCCGGGCAACCCGGTGGCGGTGATGGTGACTTTTCTCGCGTTTGTGCGCCCGGCCCTGTTGCAGATGATGGGCAGCACCGCCAAGCCGCTGCCGCTGCTCAAGGCGCGCAGCCAGGAACCCCTGCGCAAAAAACCAGGCCGCACCGAATACCAGCGCGGCACCGTCAGCACCGCAGCCGACGGCACCCTGCACGTCAAAACCACCGGCAACCAGGGCTCGGGCGTGCTGAGTTCCATGGCGCAAGCCAACGGCCTGATCGTGCTGCATCACGCCCAAGGCAATGTCGCCGTGGGGGATGAAGTCGATGTGATGATGTTCGACGGGGCAATTTAGCCCTGTTGGTAACAATTTTCAGGGGGGCGGCTTCAGACCTCAAGCGGGTACTCAGCGAAACAGTCGGAACGTCAAGTCAGTATTCAAAACGTCCAGATGCTGCAGGGTGGAGAAGTCATTCGAGGAGGCTTCCCTTACGCTACGGACACTGGAAACTCAGCGGTACAGGGCCATAAACGGTTTGTGTGCCAGCGATCCCACCAGACTGCACGATGAACGCCGTGTTTGATGGGCCATGAATCTCGAGAGTTTGGTAATACCCGTCGCTGACTATTCCAGGGTCGGAAAGCACGATGAATCCGAGCATTTCACTATAAGGCGGCAGTTCATTGATCTTCGGGAACCGAGCGTTCACCCCAAACGGGCCAACGCATGGGGCAAACCTTTTAGCAATACCTTGCAGCCAAAGAACCTCAGATATTTCTCCTGACGATATTCCTGTCTCTTCTGAGGCCGCACACATGGCAATTCCACAAAGTAAAAGCGTACAGAAAAAGCGGCAAATCATGTTGTATTTAATGAAGGGAATAAGAGGAGATGATGCGAAGCATTGTTGAGTCACCTCAAGCAATTAGCCGATCACACCCGGCGCCTCCGCCTCCACCGTCTTGATCGCCCCCGGCACCGTCTGGCGCGCAAACAGGGTGTACATGGTCGGCACCACGAAGATCGTCAGCAAGGTGCCCAGCGACATGCCGCCCACGATCACCCAGCCGATCTGCATGCGGCTCTCGGCGCCAGCACCATGTGCCAAAGCCAGCGGCACTGCGCCCAGCACCATGGCGCCGGTGGTCATCAGAATCGGGCGCAGGCGCTGGCTGGAGGCCTTGACCAGTGCTTGCGTCATCTCCATGCCCTGCTCGCGCAACTGATTGGTGAACTCGACGATCAAAATGCCGTGCTTGGTGATCAGGCCCACCAGCGTGATCAAGCCAATTTGTGAGTACACATTGAGCGAACCGCCCGACCATTTGAGTGCCAGCAGCGCCCCGATCATCGACAAAGGCACCGACAGCATGATCACCAACGGGTCAATGAAACTCTCGAACTGCGCCGCCAGCACCAAAAAGATGAACAACAGGGACAGGCCGAACACAATCGCCAGCGAACCCTGCGAATTCTTGAATTCACGCGAGGTGCCGTTGAGGTCGGTGCTGTAGCCCGGCTTAAGCACCTTCGTAGCGGTGCTGTCCAGAAAATCCAGCGCCTGGCCCAGCGAATAGTCGGCCGCCAGGTTGGCGGTGATCGACACCGAACGGCGCTGGCTGAAATGGTTGAGCTCGCGCGGCGCCACCGACTCGCGCACCTTGACCAGCGAGGCCAGCGGAATCATGGTGTCATTGCGGCCCCGCACAAAAATCTTCTCCACCTGGTCCGGCGTGGCGCGATCGGCATCCGCCGTCTGCACGACCACATCAAACTGGTCGCCTTCGCGCTTGTAGCGCGTGACTTGCCGGCCACCCAGCATGGTTTCAATCGCGCGGGCCACCACATCGACCCCCACGCCCAGATCGGCTGCTTTTTCGCGGTCCACGTCAATTTTGAGTTCCGGCTTGTTCAGGCGCAGGTCAATATCGGCACTGACGATGCCGGGGTTCTTGGCGATTTCATCCATGAACTGGCGCGTGACCGCCTGCAGATTCTGGTAACTCTCCGAGGTGACGATGACAAAGTTGACCGGCCGCTCGCGAAAGCCCTGCCCCAGCGATGGCGGCGTGATCGGGAACGCGGTCACACCGGGCAAGGCGGCCAGCTTGGGCTGCAACTCGCGCGCAATGTCGAGCATCGAACGCTCGCGCAAGTCCCAGTCAATCGCCCGCAAGAACACATTGGCCTGCGACACGGAGGGATTGCCCGAGGAGACAAAAATGCGGTCAAACTCTTTGTACTGCTGACCGATGCCTTCAATCGCGGTCACATAACGGTTGGTGTAGTCGAGGGTGGCGCCGTCTGGCGCCGTGATCACGGTCAGTATTTGCCCCCGGTCTTCCAGCGGCGACAGCTCGCGCTTCATGGTGGGCAAGACCAGAAAGATCGACACCGCGCACAGCGCCATCACGCCAATGACGAGCCAGCGGGCATTGAAAAAGAAACGCTTGAACGCATTGCGCGTGCCGGTGGTTTCGCGTTGCCGGTCAAAGCCGGTGGAAACCAGCCAGGCCAGTGCGCGTTGGTAGGCCGCGGTGATGGAATTCAGCACGCGCTCCATGCTCCGGTCAAACCGGCTCGGCGTGGGGTTGTGCTTGAGCAGCAGCGAGCACATCATGGGCGACAGCGTCAGGGCGATGAAGCCCGACACCACCACGGCACCGGCCAGCGCCAGCGCAAATTCAATGAACAGCCGCCCGGTACGCCCCGGCGTGAAGGCCAGCGGCGCGTACACCGCCGCCAGCGTCAGCGTCATCGCCACCACCGCAAACCCGACTTCGCGCACGCCTTTGATGGCGGCCGAGAACGGGTCCAGCCCTTCTTCGATGTGCCGGAAAATATTCTCCAGCACCACGATGGCATCGTCCACCACCAACCCGATGGCCAGCACCAGCGCCAGCAAGGTCAGCGTGTTGATACTGAAACCCGCCAGCGCCATCAAGGAGAACGTACCAATCAGCGCCACCGGAATCGTGACCAGGGGAATGATGGACGCGCGCAAGGTGCGCAGAAACACAAAAATCACCAGTGCCACCAGCACCACGGATTCGAGGATGGTGCGGAACACGCTGTTGATGGATTTCTCGATGAACACCGAGTTGTCGTTGGCGATGTCAATCGTGACGCCCGGCGGTAGATCGGCCTGCAGCTTGGGGATCATCGCGCGCACGCCCTTGCTCAATTCGAGCGGGTTGGCAGTGGCCTGGCGGATCACGCCGGCCGTGATCGCCACCCGTCCGTTCAGGCGCGAGCCACTGCGTTCGTCCGCCGCACCTTCTTCGACGCGCCCGATGTCGCGAATGCGCACCGGGTAGCCATTGGCATTCTTGATAACGATATCGGAGAACTGGGCCGGGCGGGACAGATCGGTCTGCGAGGTCACGCTGAACTCGCGCTGGGTGGACTCGATGCGCCCGGCCGGTACTTCCAGGTTGCTGCGCCGGATGGCGTCTTCAGCATCCTGCGTGGTGAGCTTGTAGGCCGCCAGTTTGTCGGGGTCCAGCCACACTTTCATGGCGTATTTGCGCTCACCAAAGATGCGTACATCGGCGGCGCCGGTCACGGTCTGCAGGCGCGGCTTGACGATGCGATTGACCAGGTCGTTGATCTGCAAGCCGTTCAGCGTGTCGCTGGTGAAGGACAACCAGATCACCGGGAAGGCATCGGCCTCCACCTTGGCGATCACCGGCTCGTCCACCGCCTGCGGCAGGCGGTTGCGCACGCGCGAGGTGCGGTCGCGCACCTCGGCGGCGGCGGTGTCGGCGTCTTTTTCTAATCTAAAACGCACCGATATCTGGGTCTGCTCGGCCCGGCTGATGGAGGTGATGACGTCCACTGCGTCAATGCCGGCAATCGAATCTTCCAGCGGCTTGGTAACCTGGGACTCCATCACCTCGGCCGAGGCCCCGGCGTATTTCACACTGACCGTGACCACCGGTTCGTCGATCTTCGGGTACTCGCGCACCGAGAGCTTGTTGAAACTGACGGCGCCGATCAGCAGCACCAGCAAGGACAGCACGGTGGCGAAGACCGGGCGGCGAATCGAGACTTCAGCGAGTTGCATCAAGGTCTCCGGTCAAGGCAGGGATTGGGACCTTGGAGCGGCTTCGTAGTAGAAAGTTTTGTCTCCGGGGCTTGAACCGGCAGTGCCGGAGCCTGGGATGCCGCGTTCTGTGGCGCCGATGCCGGTGCCGCCGCCGCTTTGGCCAGCTCCATCACGTTGACTTCAGTGCCGTCACGCTGGATGCGCTGCTGCCCCGCCGTGACGACGGTGTCGCCCTCGTCCAGCCCTTCCAGAATCTCCACCTTGCCGGGCCGACGGATACCCACCTTGACTTCAACCCGCTGGGATACCCGCACGTCAGGCGCGGCCCCTGGCCTGAGCCGGATCACATAGGCCTTGCCGCCCAGCGGCACGATGGCTTCTTCCGGGATGACTTTGGCCTGGTCGCGCTCGCCAAACACCGTAGTGACCCGGGCAAACATGCCGGGTCGCAACTGCAGTTGCCGGTTGTCAATGCAGCCGCGCACCGCAACGGAGCGGCCGTTGGCGTCAATCAAGGGATCAATCGCCTGAATCAGGGCCACAAATTTCTGCCCCGGCAAGGCATCCAGTTCAATGCGGGCCGTCTGGCCTTTTTGAACCTTGCTCTGAAAGCGCTCAGGCAAACGAAAGTCCACGAACACGGCATCGATGTCTTCAATATTGACGATGTCGGCGCCGTCTTTCAGGTAGTCGCCCACATTGACGGTGCGGATACCGGTCAGGCCGTCAAACGGTGCCACAATTTTCAAACGGGCGGCTGTGGCCTGGGCAAGTGCCAGTTTGGCCTGCGCCACTTCCAGATTGGCGGCGCTCTCGTCCACGGAACGCTGGCTGATGAAATTTTGCGCCACCAGGTCCTTGTTGCGGACATGGTTGGCAACGGCAATCGACAGTTCGGCCCGGCTTTGCTGCACTTGCGCCAAAGGCAACTGGTCATCGAACTGCACCAGCACTTGTCCTTTGCGAACGCGGTCGCCATCGCGGAAATTGAGCCGGGTGACCCGGCCGCTGACCTCCGGGCGCAGCACCACGCTCTGGCGGGAACGCAAGCTGCCCACGGCCTGGAAGTCATCGCTGAGCTTCATGACGGCTACTTTGGCCACATCGACGGCTGGCGGTTTGGCAGGCGCTGCAACGCCTGTCGATGCAGGTGTTACGGTTGGTTGCGCTTTATTCTGAGACCACCAAGCTACCCCGGAAGCCGCCGCGATGCCGATCACGGCGATGATGGGATAAATTATTTTTTTTGCCATGAGCGCGATTGTTTTTGAAAAATCAACCCGTCAATGTAGCAGTAGCGTCGTGAATTGGCTGGTGCAAAGACCCCTAAACACCCCGGCCGGGGCACTACTTTGCCAACTCTTTACATCGTTGCGTAGCGGCCTCAGCGCTTTTGCAAAGCCAGTTCAACGCCCTTGTTGGCCAGCATGTCGGCATGCTCGTTGCCGGGGTCGCCGTTATGGCCCCGGACCCAGCGCCAGTCAATTTTGTGGCCGCCGGTGTTGACCAGCGTATCCAAGCGCTGCCAAAGGTCCACATTTTTCACCGGCTGTTTGGCGGCTGTTTTCCAGCCCTTGGCTTTCCAGCCGGCCAGCCATTCGGTCATGCCCTTGAGCACATACTGGCTGTCCACATGCAAGGTCACATGGCAGGGGCGCTTCAAGGCCGAGAGCGCTTCAATCACCGCCATCATTTCCATGCGGTTGTTGGTGGTGCCCAACTCGCCGCCGAACAACTCTTTTTGCGAGTCTTCCGATTTCAGGAGTGCGCCCCAGCCGCCCGGGCCGGGATTGCCCTTGCAGGCGCCATCGGTGTAAATTTCTATCGCGTTCAAACCAGATTCCTTCTATTTATTTATATCAAATTGGGCTCTAGCCCTTGTACTACCTGCTTTATTAGCTACAGAAACAGGAGCAGAAACCAACGGTCTGGAGGTATTCCAGGCCGGGCTCAGCAATGTCATGCCGCGCACGCGTTTGACTGCCACCACAAAATATACCGCCCCCAGAATCGGCCAACAACGTTCGCCAACCTGTTCCATCCAGTTGCAGCGCTGCAGCCATTTCTCGTTTGAGAACGCCGGTTTGTAACATCCAAAGCGCCCTATTTCCACCTCAAAGCCCAACAGGCGAAGCCAATCAAGCAAGCGCCAATGGCCAATGAACTCCCCCTGGGGTAAAAACGCCTGCCCCAAGCCCAGTCGATGCAACAGGTGCGCGTGCCGCTGACGCAAGCCCCAAAAACTGACCGGATTCAGCCCGCAGATCACGACCCGACCTTCTGGCACCAGCACCCGCTCCACTTCGCGCAAGGTCGTATGAGGGTTGGGCGCCAGCTCCAGCGAATGCGGCAAAACCACCAGGTCCAGGCTGTTGGCCGGAAACGGCAAGGCAGAAAAATCGGTCACGATCGCTGCCCCCGGCGTAGGCACCTGGGTGGCCAGCCAGCGGTGCGGCATGCGGTTGGCCGCCAGCGCGTCCAGTTCGGCCAAACCCAGTTGCAAAGCATGGAATCCAAAGATATCGGCCACCGCCAGATCAAGCTGGGCGCGCTCCCACGCCAGTTGGTAACGCCCGGGGGGTGTCGCAAACCAGTCCTGCAAACCTATAATTTGATCGTTCATGAAGCTTATTCCACTACCCGCCTTTGCCGACAACTACATCTGGATGTTGCACGACGAACATCAAGCTTTGGTGGTTGATCCCGGCGATGCACAGCCCGTACTGGATGTGCTGCAGCGCTTAAACATCGAGCTGCAGACCATTCTAGTCACGCACCATCACAGTGATCACACTGGCGGGGTGGCTGTTTTGCGCCAGGCCACGGGCGCCCAAGTATTTGGCCCCGCCTTTGAAAATATGCCAGAACCTTTGGCCCGACTGGTGGGGGAAGATCAACTGCAGGCGCTCGGACTCACTTTCAAAGTGATGGATGTGCCGGGCCACACAGCGGGCCACATTGCCTATTACTGCGCGGATATGGACGGCGCACCCCTGCTTTTTTGCGGCGACACCCTGTTCAGCGGCGGTTGTGGGCGCTTGTTTGAAGGCAGCCCGGCCCAGATGCTGGCGTCTCTGGACGCCCTGGCGGCCCTGCCCGAGACCACCCGCGTGTGCTGCACCCACGAATACACCCTGGGCAACCTGAAATTTGCCAACGCGGTCGATCCTGCCAACGAAGCGCTGGCCCGCTACACGGCCGCCGCCCAGGCGCTGCGTTCACAACAGCAACCCACCCTGCCCTCCACCATCGGGCTGGAGCGTCAGATCAACCCATTTTTGCGAACGCGCCAGGCTGCCATCATTCAGGCAGCTCAGGGCTTTGACGCATCAGCCCATGACGAGGTCAGCATTTTTGCGGCGCTTCGTCAGTGGAAAAACGAGTTCCAATGAAACTTTTACATCTTTTTTGCCTGAGCGGCCTGCTCTGGTTAACCGGCTGCGCCAGTACGGGCGGAATCTCTTCCGCCGACTCCGAGGCCAACTACAGCCTGACCGAATCACTCAACACCAGTTCCCTGGCGTCCATCAGTGCTGCACGCAAGAAACCCGTTCTGCCCGGCAACGCATTGAAACCGATTACGACGGGGAAAGTGGCTTCGTTGGGAGTTGCTCAATTAACACCGCCCGCCGATTTGTGGGAGCGCATGCGGCTCGGGTTCGGCATGCCGGACCTGAGCAATGACATCGTGTCCGACCGGGAGCAGTGGTACAGCGCCCGGCCCGACTACATCTTGCGCATGACCGAGCGCTCCCGCAAATACCTCTTTTATATTGTGGAAGAACTGGAGCGGCGCAACATGCCGACCGAACTGGCGCTGCTGCCGTTTGTAGAGAGCGCGTTCAACCCACAGGCCGTCTCCAGCGCCAAAGCGGCCGGTATGTGGCAATTCATGCCCGCCACCGGAAAAAATTTCTCGTTAAAGCAGAACGCCTTCCGCGATGACCGGCGCGACGTGCTGGCCTCAACCCGCGCGGCGCTGGATTACCTGCAAA
Source organism: Pseudomonadota bacterium (assembly GCA_040385425.1). GTDB lineage: Bacteria > Pseudomonadota > Gammaproteobacteria > Burkholderiales > Burkholderiaceae_C > Rhodoferax. The sequence continues at coordinate 20,231 of JAZKHK010000129.1, forward strand.
AGCTGTACGGCATGTTTGGGGACTGGCAACTGGCACTGGCCGCCTACAACTGGGGCGAAGGCAGCGTGGGCCGCTCCATCGCCAAAAACCAGCGCGCGGGTTTGGGACTGTCCTATACCGACCTCAACATGCCCAACGAAACCCGTTTTTATGTGCCCAAGCTGCAGGCCCTGAAAAACATCATTGCCAACCCGGAAGCCTTCAATTCGCGCCTGCCCCTGATTGAAAACCACCCCTACTTCCAGTCGGTCGATATCAAACGCGACATCGACGTGGCGCTGGCAGCCAAACTGGCTGAAGTGAGCGTGGACGACTTCAAATCGCTCAACCCGTCCGCCAGCCGCCCCGTCATTCTGGCGGCGGGCACGCCTCAGATCTTGCTGCCCTGGGATAACGCCATCACCTTTCTGGCCAATCTGGAAGCCTATCGGGGCCGTCTGGCCAGTTGGACCGTCTGGCAGGCGCCCACCACCATGAGTCCGGCTGAAGCCGCCAAACGGATGGGCATGAACGAGAACGAACTGCGCAGCGTCAACAACATTCCGCCGCGCATGGTGATCAAGACCGGTTCCAGCCTGCTGGTCACACGCGGGGAGCAGCGCGACACCGATGTGGGACTGCACCTGGCCGACAACGGCCAGCTCTCGCTGGCACCCGACGTGGTGCTGAAACGCACGGTACTGAAAGCCGGCAAAAAAGACACGGTGGCCAGCCTGGCTCAACGCTACAAGGTCAGCCCCGCCAACGTCGCGGAATGGAACAAGCTGAGCACCTCAGCCTCCTTCAAAGCCGGACAGCAAATCGTCCTGTTTCTGCCGGTGCAGGCCAAAACACGGGGACCGGCCAAGTCGTCCGTTCAGACCAAAGCCAAGCACCAGTCCGCCCCCCAACAAGCCAAACGCAAACCTGCCAAAAACACACGCGTGGCCAAACGTTAAAAGCTTAAATAGCCTGTAGCCCTTATGGAGCATGCGCAGGAAGCTATTAAAAACAGAGCAAATCAGGCTTTGAAGCGATTTTTCGCTTTTTTGGAAAACTCGTTGGTATAGGTCGCTGAGAGTTCGATTTTGTCCACCTTGACGCTGGCGTCGAGCCGGGCAAGCGCTCTCAAAGCGGTGCGTGCGCCCTCATCCGTCATCATGCCGTCCGGTGAAATGGCTTCACGCACCTTGTTGAAAGCAGTCAGGTACAAGGCCCGGTCTCCCAGCAAATAGGCTTCAGGCACGGTTTTGATGATGTCGCTGGGGCCGGCCGTCTGCAACCACTTCAGGCTGTGCGTCATGGCATTCGTCAAGGCTTGCACGGTGTTCGGGTTCTTCTGCACAAACTCCAGCGCCGCGAACAGGCAAGCCGCCGGCATCGGCCCCTCGAACACATCCACCGCCCCTTTCAGCGAACGGGTATCGGCGATGATGCGGATCTCATCCCTCTTCTCCAGCAGGGTCATGACCGGGTCTCTGTGGCACACAGCGTCGATCTGGCCCGTGCGCATGGCCGTCATGGCCGCAGCCGTGGTACCCACGTTGATGAAATGCACATCACTGCCCAGGAGACCGGCGCGCAACAGGATCAAACCCGCCACCAGATGGGTCGATGCGCCCGACTCCGAAATACCGATCCGCTTGCCCTTGAGGTCCGCCACTGTCTTGTAATGCGGCATGGTTTTAAGCGATATGCCCATGGCGATGGCGGGCGCACGGCCCTGCAACACAAAAGCCTGGAATTTTTGTCCCCTGGACTGCAAACTGATCGTGTGCTCAAAAGCGCCCGAAACCACGTCCACCGCGCCTGTGGCCACAGCCTGCAAAGCACGTGAACCACTTGCAAAGTCATTGATTTCAACGTCCAGACCTTCCGCCTTGAAATACCCGAGCTGCTCGGCAATGCTCAAGGGCAGGCAATAAAAAGACGTTTTATCCACCACCGCGATGGAAATTCTGGTTTTTTCGAGGTGCGACTGGGCCCACAAAGCAGGCGCGGCCAAGGACGCTGCCGACAAGGCTGTGACTGCGGCAAACGAGCGCCGATTGAGATAAGGGGAATTCATTGTGATTCTGCGTTGGACTAGCCCCTAGCCTAGCCAGCCCAGCCGAATCACGCATCGGGAACATCCCGTGCGGGTTTGTACTTAGTACCCGCACATTGGATGAAATAAATGAGGTTGACGAGCCTTGACCCCGGCACTGGCTCCACAGTTAGGGCTGCTTGGTTCCCCACCTGACCCGGTTGG
>JAZKHK010000130.1:0-5439 GCA_040385425.1 Pseudomonadota bacterium
TTCAGCCATGCCGTCTTCGATGCTGATGATCGGGTATTTGTCAACCCAGGTGGCCAGGATGTTGGTCCATTCTTCGGAAGTCAAGGACAAGCCTTCGCCTGCCAGATGGTATTTGCCGTCTTTGTAGAACTCGCTGGCCGCGCAGTCCAGGGCCAGGACGATTTGTTCGCCCGCCACAAAACCGGCTTTGTCGATGGCTTCCAGAATCAACTGGATGGCCGCTTCGTGGCTGGCAACGCTGGGCGTGAAACCGCCTTCGTCACCCACGGCGGTGCTCATGCCCTTGTCGTGGATGATTTTCTTGAGCGCATGGAACACTTCGGCACCGTAGCGCATCGCTTCGCGGAAGGTAGGTGCGCCGATCGGGATGATCATGAATTCTTGAATGTCGAGCGTGTTGTTGGCGTGCGCGCCGCCGTTGACCACGTTCATCATGGGCACAGGCATCTGGATCGCGCCCATGCCGCCGAAATAGCGGTACAGCGGCAGGCCGGACTCTTCAGCAGCAGCGCGCGCGACGGCCATCGAGACGGCCAGCATGGCATTGGCGCCCAGGCGGGATTTGTTCTCGGTGCCGTCCAGGTCAATCAGGGTCTTGTCCAGGAAGGCTTGTTCGGAAGCATCCAGTCCCAGCACCGCTTCAGCGATTTCGGTGTTGATGTACTCCACGGCTTTGAGGACGCCTTTGCCCAAGTAACGGCTTTTGTCGCCATCGCGCAGTTCAATGGCTTCGCGCGAACCGGTGGACGCACCAGACGGCACGGCAGCACGGCCCATGGTGCCGGATTCCAGCAACACATCACATTCCACGGTGGGGTTGCCACGGGAATCAAGAATTTCACGACCGACGATGTCAACAATTGCACTCATTGGTTTCTTTCAAAAACAAAAAATAAAACGAAGATAAAAAAACTAAAAACTATTTTCGAGGAAGCCGTTTTTCTTGGTGACGGCATCCAGTTCCATCAGCGTTTCCAGTAAGGCACGCATGTGTTTGGCCGGGTCGGGGTGGGTTTCCATGAACAGGCCTGCCACGCCCACGGCCACGGCGGCGCGTGCCAGTACCGGCACCATTTCGCGCTGGCCGCCGCTGCTGGTGCCTTGACCGCCCGGCAACTGCACCGAATGGGTGGCATCGAATACCACGGGGGCACCGGTGTCGCGCATGATGGCCAGTGAACGCATATCGCTGACGAGGTTGTTGTAGCCAAAACTGGCGCCCCGTTCGCAGGCCATGAAGTTGTCTTCAGGCAGGCCTTTTTCACGTGCTGCGGCCCGTGCCTTGTCGATCACGTTTTTCATGTCGCCCGGCGCCAGGAACTGCCCTTTTTTGATGTTGACCGGCAAGCCCGACTGCGCCACCGCACGGATGAAATCGGTCTGGCGGCACAAAAAGGCCGGGGTTTGCAACACGTCCACCACCGAGGCCACTTGGGCGATCTGGTCTTCCGAATGGATGTCGGTCAGGATCGGGAGATTAAGTTCCCGTTTGATCTTGGCCAGTATGTCCAGCCCTTTGTCGATGCCTGGGCCGCGAAATGTGTTACCGCTGGAACGGTTGGCCTTGTCAAAGCTGCTCTTGAAGATGAACGGAATGCCCAGGCTGGACGTGATTTCCTTCAAGGTGCCGGCCGTGTCCATTTGCAATTGTTCCGATTCGATCACGCAGGGGCCTGCGATCAGGAAAAAGCGCTGTTGCAAGCCGATATCAAATCCGCAGAGTTTCATCAGACCTCCTTCGATGTGTTGTCGGCCGTTCGATAGTCGAGCGCCGCCTTGATAAACGCATTGAAAAGAGGGTGGCCGTCCCAGGGCGTTGACTTGAATTCCGGGTGGAACTGCACGCCGATGAACCAAGGATGGACGTTTTGCGGCAATTCGACGATTTCGGTCAGATGCTCGCGCTGCGTCAAGGCAGAAATCACCAGCCCGGCCTTGCGCAAGGTATCCAGGAAGTTGACGTTGGCCTCGTAGCGGTGACGGTGACGCTCGGTGACTACATCGCCATAGATCTTGTGCGCCAAGGTGCCTTTTTCGACATCCGAACTTTGCGCGCCCAGGCGCATGGTGCCGCCCAAGTCTGAGTTTTTGTCGCGCGTTTTGATGGAGCCGTCTTCGTCTTTCCATTCGGTGATCAAGGCGATAACCGGATTGGGGCTGTTGGGCTCAAATTCCGTGCTGTGGGCGTCTTTCAGACCCGCCACATGGCGGGCAAACTCGATGGTCGCGACTTGCATGCCCAGGCAGATACCCAGGTAGGGAACCTTGTTTTCCCGCGCAAAACGGGCCGCGCAAATCTTGCCTTCGACACCCCGGATGCCGAAGCCGCCGGGCACCAGAATTGCATCAAACTTGGAAAGCTGTTGCACGCTTTCGGGCGTGATGGTTTCGGAGTCGATGTAGTTGATCTTCACCCGAACATGGTTCTTCATGCCGGCGTGGCGCAGGGCTTCGTTGAGTGACTTGTAGCTGTCGCTCAGGTCCACATACTTGCCGACCATCGCGATGTTGACATCGCCTTGCGGGTGCGCTGTTTCGTACACCAGGTCGTCCCAGCGTTTCAAATTAGCAGGCGGCGTGTTCAGGCGCAGCTTGTCGCAAATCAGGCCGTCCAGGCCTTGCTCGTGCAGCATGCGGGGCACTTTGTAGATGGTATCCACGTCCCACATGGAGATGACGCCCCACTCGGCCACGTTGGAAAAGAGCGATATTTTCATGCGCTCTTCTTCCGGAATCGGCCGGTCGGCACGGCAGATGAGGGCATCGGCCTGAATGCCGATCTCGCGCAACTGTTTGGCCGTGTGCTGGGTTGGCTTGGTTTTGAGTTCGCCGGCCGCTGCAATCCAAGGCACGTAGCTCAAATGCACGAAGGCGCTGTTGTTGGGGCCCAGCTTCAGACTCATCTGACGCACAGCCTCCAAAAACGGCAAGGATTCAATGTCGCCGACGGTGCCGCCAATTTCAACAATGGCGACATCGACTGCTTCCGGCGTTCCGACGCGGGCGCCGCGTTTGACGAAATCCTGGATCTCGTTGGTGACGTGGGGAATGACCTGGACGGTTTTGCCCAGGTAGTCGCCACGTCGCTCTTTTTCGAGCACGCTTTTGTAGATTTGGCCGGTGGTGAAGTTATTGGCCTTGCGCATTCGTGTTTCCACAAAACGCTCATAGTGGCCAAGATCTAGATCAGTTTCGGCGCCATCGTCAGTGACGAAAACTTCGCCGTGCTGCATGGGGGACATGGTGCCGGGATCGACGTTGAGGTACGGGTCAAGCTTGATTAAAGTGACTTTGAGGCCTCGCGATTCCAGAATCGCTGCTAAGGAGGCTGAGGCGATTCCCTTGCCAAGGGAAGACACCACACCGCCGGTGACGAAGACAAATTTGGTCATGTCAGAGGGAGCTACGCGCTCGGGGAGGTGGTAAAACAAGATTATAAGTGGCTGGCTTGCACTGTCTTGTCTGATACATTGCGGCCCATGAATGATCTTGCTGGTAAACACATTGTTTTGGGCCTCACCGGGGGCATTGCCTGTTACAAAGCGGCTGAATTGTGCCGGGCCTTGATCAAGGACGGCGCTACGGTGCAGGTGGTGATGACGGAGGCGGCGGAGCAGTTCATCACGCCCGTGACCATGCAGGCCTTGAGCAACCGCCCGGTATATGGTTCGCAGTGGGATGCGCGCGCGCCCAACAACATGCCGCACATCAATTTGAGCCGTGAGGCTGATGCGATTCTGATTGCGCCTGCCAGCGCCGATTTCATGGCCAAACTCGTGCAGGGGCGCTCCGATGACCTGTTGAGCCTGATGTGCCTGGCCCGTCCGATGGACAAGGTGCCCTTGCTGATTGCGCCGGCCATGAACCGTGAAATGTGGGGTCATCCCGCCACGCAACGCAACCTTGTGCAACTGAAGTCAGACGGCGCCACGGTGCTGGATGTCGGTTCCGGTGACCAGGCCTGCGGTGAAACGGGCGATGGCCGCATGCTGGAGCCAGAGGACATACTGGACGATGTCATTGCCTTTTTTCAGCCCAAAACGCTGCTTGGTCAGCACGTGCTGGTCACGGCGGGCCCCACGTTTGAGGCGATTGACCCGGTGCGTGGCATCACCAACTTGTCCAGCGGAAAAATGGGGTTTTCCATTGCCCGGGCCGCCCGCGAGGCTGGCGCCGAGGTGACGTTGATCGCGGGGCCGGTGCATTTGCCCACCCCGCGGGGCGTGACCCGTATTGACGTTAAATCAGCACAAAATATGCTTGTGGCCAGCGTGGATCATGCGCAGGCAGCTACTGTTTTTGTAGCAACGGCGGCGGTGGCGGACTGGCGTCCGGCCACCTCGGCCGAGCACAAAATCAAGAAAGATGGTTCTGGCGACGTGCCGCGCTTGGAGTTCGTGGAAAACACGGACATCCTGGCCACCCTGGCCCAGTCGCCGCGTGCCCGTTCGGGGGCGCTGTATTGCGTGGGCTTTGCCGCCGAGAGCCAGGATTTGCTGGCGAACGCGCAGGCCAAGCGGGTGCGCAAAGGCGTTCCGCTGTTGGTGGGCAACATCGGCCCGGCTACTTTTGGACAGGATGACAATGCCCTGTTGCTGGTCGATGAACAAGGCGTCAAAGAAATGACGCGTGATTCCAAACTCACGCTTGCTCGTAAATTAATAGCAGAGATATCAATAAGGACAGGGGCTAGAGGCTGAAATGATGAAAATAGATGTCAAAATTATGGACGCACGCATGGCCGATCAATTGCCGGCGTATGCGACGCCCGGCAGCGCAGGGCTTGATTTGCGGGCCTGTTTGAGCGAGCCGCTGACATTGCAACCCAACGCCTGGCAACTGGTGCCCACCGGCATTGCCATTTATCTGGCGGATCCCAATTTTGCGGCCATCATCCTGCCGCGTTCCGGCTTGGGGCACAAGCACGGCATCGTGCTGGGCAATCTGGTCGGTTTGATTGACAGCGATTACCAAGGGCAACTCATGGTGAGTGCCTGGAACCGCAGTGATGTCGCTTTCACCATTGAGCCGATGGAGCGCATTGCGCAACTGGTCATCGTGCCGGTGGTGCAAGCGCAGTTCAATGTCGTGACTGAATTCCCCGCCAGCGTGCGCGGGGAGGGTGGCTACGGCTCTACCGGCAAAACTTGATTCCATTTTCAATTCAAAGCGATATGTCGTTACCTCGCCTTGCCGTGCCAAAGCACTGTCTGCGGCGAGACGCCTCATCTCGCATCGAATTGAAAACGGAATGCGTTAATGCAAGGTGTCGTTGCCGGGCGTGGTGGCATGCAGTGGCTGAATCTTGAAAAATCCGGTTCCCGCTGAACCCCGGCCAATTTCTTCTTCCGTTGCTTCCCGAATGGCTTCGACCGTCAGGCTCAGGCGCAAAGCGATGCCTGCCAGCGGATGGTTGCCATCCAGCACTACATGTTCGGG
>JAZKHK010000130.1:5449-6472 GCA_040385425.1 Pseudomonadota bacterium
CGGGGTAGATTTCCGTGACGGTGTACAGAACATCTGATGGCGCGTCCGGGTTGCAGCCTGCGGGCAGTGACGCACCGTCAAACGTCATGCCTTCCTCCAGTTCGGCGGGGAAGAGCTCGCGCGGCTCCAGGAACAGCAGTTGATCGTTGAAGTCGCCGAACCCCTGTTCGGGCTCGATTTGCAGGGCAACCTTGGCCCCCACTTCATGGCCTTGCAAAGCGTCTTCAATGGCTTGAAAGAGGTCTTCGCCACCGACCAGAAATTCGACGGGGTCTTCCAGCACATCAAGCTCCTCGCCCAAGGTGTCTTCCAGCGTCCAGGTCAGAGCGACCACACATTGTTGATTGATTTTCATAGGAGAATTGTCGCAGTTTGAAATTAACGGGAGAAGTGTATGGATGTGGGCCAACCCCTGCAACTATTGGGTGGTTTGAGTCCCCAATTGTTCATGAAACGGCATTGGCAAAAGAAGCCCTTGCTGGTGCGTCAGGCTTTTTCCAATTTCAAACCGTTGCTGGACCGCACTGAATTATTTGAGTTGGCCGCCCGCGAGGATGTGCAGGCACGTTTGGTGATTCAGGATTCAGAAGAGAAGTCCGGCTGGCGCTTGAAAAATGGACCGTTCGAGCGGCGTGCCTTGCCAGCCTTGAAACGCCCGGGGTGGACGATTCTGTTGCAAGGGGTGGACTTGCAACACGATGCCGTTCATGAACTGATGAATCAATTTCGTTTTGTTCCCGACGGGCGACTGGATGACTTGATGATCAGCTACGCCACCGATGGCGGCGGGGTGGGGCCGCATTTTGACAGTTATGACGTGTTTTTGCTGCAGGCCCACGGGCGCAGGCGTTGGCGCATCGGGCGTCAAAAAGACAAGACCTTGCAGTCGGATGTGCCGCTGAAGATTCTCGCCAACTTTGAGCCGGAAGAAGAGTTTGTGCTGGAGCCGGGCGATATGTTGTACCTGCCGTTGCTGCATGCCCATGATGGCATCGCCATGGGTGAATGCATGACCTACTCCAT
>JAZKHK010000130.1:6482-8528 GCA_040385425.1 Pseudomonadota bacterium
GGTTCAGGTCGCCTGGTCGAGGTGAATTGGCGCGTGAACTGTTGCAGCGGCTGGCGGAGGACGCGGAAGACGCCGTCGGAAGCGCCGTGTACCGGGACCCGCATCAGGCGGCCGTCGCGCAACCGGGGGGAATTCCGTTGCAAATGGTCGAATTTGCGCGCAATGCCCTGCAAGATGCGCTAAAAGATCCAGAAGCCCTCGGGCGCGCCTTGGGTGAGTATTTGACCGAGCCTAAACCTGATGTCTGGTTTGATGGCTCTGAATCAAGCCCGACGGAAGCGCAGGGGCCACTGCGCCTTGATCGTCGAACGAAAATGATGTTCGATGCACGGCATATCTTTATCAATGGCGAAAGTTTCAGGGCATCGGGCCGCGATGCGACGCTGATGCGCCGTTTGTCGGACGAGCGTTGCCTCAGTCGTCAGGATTTCAAACGAGTCAGTGCCGAAGCCCGATCCTTGTTGATGGTATGGGGTGAGGCCGGGTGGTTGCACGGACTCTAAATGCCCTGGATATTGGTAAATACTTTTTCCATTCTTTTATATGAATTTTTTAATAAGAGCAGTATCCAGATATATCAAAGAAGTAGTAAGGTTTTACCCTATAATTACAGGCTAAGCAAAAAGAGCTCGAGTCCTTTTGCTTAGTTTTTGCAGATCTCTGCTTTGACAATTTCCGGAAATTGTTTTCGTTAACTCACTAGGTATTTTTCAAATGAACAAATCACTCGTTTTGGCCGCTGTTATCGCCGCCGCTGCTCTCGCTGCTTGTGGCAAAAAAGAAGAAGCTCCTGTTGTTGCTCCAGCTGCCCCAGCTGCATCCGCACCTGAAGCTGCTCCAGCCGCCCCTGCTGCATCCGCACCTGAAGCTGCTGCTTCTGTTGCCGCACCAGCTGCTGACGCTTCTGCTGCAAAGTAATAAGCTATCGCTTATTAACTTTGTTAATAAAAAAAGCCACCGTCAGGTGGCTTTTTTTATGCCTGAATGTTTTTAATTTCAAGCTTTTAAGTGCTTGAATCATGTGAGCGGGTAAGACTCACATGATTTGAATCATCTGATTCGTGATTTGATTACTTCAAGTCGTCAGCAATCACTTTCACGATACGCTGTGCGTTTTCGGAGTTGTCTGGTGCGCCATTCGCACTTTGCACAGATACCGTTGTTAACGCTTCCTGACTGACAACCGCAATGCGGTAACGCAAAGGCGCTGTATCTGTCTTGGCGGAGCCAAAGAGTTTTCCAAAGAAACCTGCTTCGGCTTTATCTGCTACAGGCGCGACATAACGGACAAAATAAATTCCTTTGGTGCGGTCCCGGTCTTCGACGGTGAAGCTGGTACGGTCCAGCGATAAACCAACCCGCCGCCAGGCGCGGTCGAATCCATCGTTGATTTGAACGGCGGGTTGCCCATTGACATCAATGATGCGAGACGTGTTCTTGACGGCCCCTGCTGCCAGCACGGCCTTGGATTGCTCTTGGGTGACACCGAGTTTGACCATCAAGCGGCGTAAAAATTCAGCTTCGAGTTCCGGGTCCACGGCGCGAGGTTGCCACACGGTGTTGTCTTTTTGTGTGCTGCTGTACACCTCAATCATGCCGCGATGGCTGATAAAGATGTCAGTTCCGCCGGCTGCATTGCGTTCCAGGCGGGTGCGGAACTTGTCGCGCTCACCGGTTGAGTACAGGGAGTCCAGCACTTTTCCGATCGCGTTGCGAATGAAGTCTTGTGGCAATTTGGCCCGATTCTCGGCCCAGTCGGTTTCCATGATGCCCAAGCTGGCTTGGTCCATGGTCAGCAGGAAGCCATTTTCCTGCCAGAAGTCACGCACGGGTTCCCAGAGTTTGTCTGCAGGCCGATCAATCACGAGCCACCGTTGGGTGCCGGAACGTTCAATATGAACATCGCCGATCGAAGACACTGCGGTCGGGGCCGTTTGGCTGGCCTGGCCCAACTGGAAACTCGATGCGGTGACGGCGCCGCCGGGGACTGCATAGCGGGTGTCGCGCGACAATTGAGTCAAATCAGGCGGTACATCCAACGATGGA
>JAZKHK010000130.1:8538-13955 GCA_040385425.1 Pseudomonadota bacterium
TTGTAGTTGATTTTGTCGCTTTCGAGCGCCGAGCACGCTGCAAGCGTTATGGACAGGCTCACCAGCGCAAGTTTGGAGAAATGATTCACAGAATATCCCTTAGGGTAATAAGTCTGATCAGAGCGATCAGAGCAAGCCGGTTGCGCGCAAGGCGTTTTCAACCACTGCTTCGTTGGCTTGGGTTAACGGCGTCATGGGCAGACGCATGGTGCCCGCGCAGAGTTTCATTCTTGCCATGGCCCATTTCACGGGAATTGGGTTGGCTTCTACGAACAGGTTCTTGTGCAATGGCAGCAGCTTGAACTGGATTTCCATGGCGCGTTTGGTGTCGCCGGCCATGGCTGCCACACACAGTTCATGCATGAGTCGTGGCGCCAGATTGGCCGATACGCTGACGTTCCCATGTCCGCCGCACAACATGAGTGCCACCGCCGTTGCGTCATCGCCTGAATAGATGGCGAATCCTTTTGGCGCTTCGCGGATAAGCCACTGGGCCCGTTCAATATTGCCGGTGGCTTCCTTGATGCCGACAATGCCGGGCACCTGGGCCAAACGCAAGGCGGTGTCATGGGCCATGTCTGCCACAGAACGGCCGGGGACGTTGTACAGGATCATGGGAAGCTCAACGGCTTCGGCAATGGCCTTGAAGTGCAGGTACTGGCCTTCCTGGGTCGGCTTGTTGTAGTAAGGCACAACTTGCAACTGGCAGTCTGCGCCCACCTGTTTGGCAAACTTGGTCAGTTCAATCGCTTCTGCCGTGGAGTTGGCGCCACAGCCGGCCATGACCGGCACACGGCCTGCGGATTGCTCCACTGCAACGCGGATGATTTCGCAATGTTCTTCTACATTCACGGTGGGCGATTCACCCGTGGTGCCGACGACGCCAATGCAGTCGGTGCCTTCCGCGATGTGCCAGTCGATTAGTTTGCGCAACGTGGGATAGTCCACTTTGCCATCATCAAACATGGGGGTGACAAGTGCGACGATGCTGCCCGTGATTTGGCCGATTGAAGATGTCATGTCCGAGTGTTGGTTAACAGTAAAAGAGCATTCTAACTAGAGCGCGTAACGCTTTGGTGAAGCGCTGGTGACAGTCCGTCCCTCAGGTCGTACCGCTGCGATCCGTTGCACAAAGCGGGATGGATTTTCAATAAATCCTTCTTCAAAGGCGATGATGTGCAGTTGCTTGAACGCCACCAGCAACTCGGCTGGCGCCAAAAGAAAATCAGGCCTTGACGGCTTGCTACCGTTTCATTTCCCTGGGCAAACGTTTCGTAAATGAGAACGCCGCCGGGTGCCAGGCTTTGGGCCATCACGGGAAAAAGCGGCCGCCACAAATAGTTGGTCACGATCACCGCCTCGAATTGGCGCGCCTGGCCGTTCTCCATCAGTGGCCACGGACCGTTTTCAATATCGGCCAAAACGGCATCGCCAAAACGGGACGCCATTTGAATCGCTTCGGGTGAGCGGTCAAGGCCGGTGACGGCATGCCCCCGGTCTGCAAACCATTTCATGTGGCGGCCCTGCCCGCAAGCGATGTCCAGTACCGATCCCTGAGGGGGAATGAGGTGGGACCAGCGCTTGACCCAGTTGGATGCGGAGCCCAAAGCCTGCGAGGCTGTGGTTGGTGAGTGATGCACGTTTTTTCTTTGCTGTTAGAAGCAAGCCCAGACCTGGTTCGCCAGGGTGACCAAAAAGTCGGGGCGTGTGTAGAGCGTAAATACGGCCATCAGCACGCCAAGCGCGCCTGCGTAGAGCAAAAATTGGTGAATCTGCTTCATGGTTTTATGCGCCTTGGGCGGCAACGCGGCGAATGATGGACTGTTCCTGGATCGGCAAATTCACCAAGGCTGCCAGCACGCCCAAAGCAATGGCGATGTACCAGACCAGGTCATAACTGCCGGTGCGGTCGTACAGGTAACCCCCCAGCCAAACACCCATGAACGAGCCGATCTGGTGGCTGAAAAATACAAAACCGCTGAGCATGGACAGATGGGCCACCCCAAAGATCTGCGCCACCGTGGCATTGGTCGGAGGCACGGTAGAGAGCCACAGCAAGCCCATGACGCCGGAAAAAATGTAAACGCTCAAGGGTGACAAAGGCACCAGCAGGAACACGCTGATGGCAATGGCCCGCGAGAAGTAGATGAACGCCAGGATGTTCTTTTTCTGCATCCGCTGCCCCAAGACGCCGGCGGCATAAGTGCCAAAGACATTGAACAAACCGATCAGCGCCAGGGCATAACTGGCCACTTGGGGGGACAAACCGTGATCCTTGAGGTAACTGGGCATGTGAACGCCGATGAAGACCACCTGGAAACCGCAAACGAAGTAGCCAGCCATCAGCAGCTGGAAGCTCCGGTATTTAAACGCTTCTCGCAGCGCCTCCAGAATGGTTTGCTCGCGGCGAATGATGGAACCACCTGCAAACCCGGGCTCCCGCAAACCCCAGGCCAGCGGCATCATCATCAGGGCGGCCATGCCCAAAATGACCAGGGCGTCTTGCCAGCCAAAGCTGCTGATCAGAAAACCTTCGGTCGGGACCATCAAAAACTGGCCGAAAGAGCCTGCCGCTGCGGCGATGCCCATGGCCCATGACCGTTTCAGCGCCGGGACGTTGCGCCCAATCACGCCGTAAATGACGGCATAGGTCGTGCCCGCTTGCGCCATGCCAATCAACACCCCGGCCGTCATGGAAAACATGAATGGTGTCGTGGCGTGGGCCATGCCGATCAAACCAAGCGCATACAGCAGCGCGCCACCCACAACGACCTTGAACGCGCCAAAGCGGTCTGCCAGCATGCCGGCAAAAATACCTGAAAGCCCCCAGGCCAAATTCTGGATGGCGATGGCAAAGGCGAAGGTTTCGCGGCTCCAGCCCTGGCTTTGCGTGACCGGTTGCAGCCACAGGCCAAATCCGTGGCGGATACCCATGGACAGGGTCACGATCGCTGCGCCGCACGCGAGAACCTGAGTGATGGAAAGCGTTTTGCTTGAATTTGTCATGCGGCAAATGTAGCTAATCAGACCTGCCAAGTTTGGCCTGGGTTTATTCAAACTTTTGGCGACTGTAATTGCATACAGTTTTTCATTGACGTCAGACTACAATTCGCCGCTATGGCAGTCAAACCAACCCCCGAATATTCCGAAAATTCCATCCGCGTGCTCAAGGGCCTGGAGCCCGTCAAGCAGCGCCCGGGCATGTACACCCGCACCGACAACCCGCTTCACGTCATCCAGGAAGTGCTGGACAACGCGGCTGACGAAGCCCTGGCGGGGCACGGCAAGAAAATCAAGGTTTTTCTGCATGCCGACGGTTCCATCAGCATTGAAGACGATGGCCGGGGCATCCCGTTTGGCCTGCACCCGGAAGAGAACGCGCCGGTGATTGAACTGGTGTTCACGCGGCTGCATGCCGGCGGCAAGTTCGACAAAGGCAAAGGCGGCGCCTACAGCTTTTCGGGCGGACTGCATGGCGTCGGCGTGAGCGTTACCAATGCCCTGGCCACGCGGCTGGAGGCCACAACCTACCGTGAAGGCAGCGTAGCCCGGTTGGTTTTTTCGGGTGGCGACGTCACCGAACCCTTGGAAGTGCGTAAGGCGGGGGAGGGCGATCGCAAATCCGGCACCACCGTGCGGGTCTGGCCGGACGCCAAATACTTTGAAGCGCTCGCGCTGCCGATGGCGCAATTGGTTCACTTGCTGCGCAGCAAGGCGGTGCTGATGCCCGGCGTCACGGTGACGCTGGTCAATGAAAAAACCAAAGAGACTCAAACCTGGGTTTTCAAAGGCGGCCTGCGCGACTACCTGGTGCAAACGCTCAGCGGCGAACTGGTGATCCCCGTGTTCGAGGGCGAGGGCTTTGCCGATACGCAGAACGACAGCTTCTCTGAAGGCGAAGGCGCCTCCTGGTGCGTGGCGTTCACCGAAGACGGCCAACCGGTGCGCGAAAGCTACGTCAACCTGATCCCCACCAGCGCGGGCGGCACCCATGAGAGCGGCCTGCGCGATGGCCTGTTCACCGCCGTCAAGAGTTTTATCGAGTTGCACTCGCTGCTGCCCAAAGGCGTCAAGCTGCTGCCGGAAGACGTATTTGCCCGTGCCAGCTATGTGCTGTCCGCCAAGGTGCTGGACCCGCAGTTCCAGGGGCAGATCAAGGAACGCCTGAACTCGCGCGATGCGGTGCGGCTGGTGTCGAGTTTCGTGCGCCCCAGTCTGGAGCTGTGGCTGAACCAGCACGTCGAATACGGCAAAAAGTTGGCCGAACTGGCGATCAAGGCGGCCCAGATTCGCCAGAAAGCCGGCCAGAAAGTGGAGAAGCGCAAGGGCTCCGGCGTGGCCGTGTTGCCCGGCAAGCTGACCGATTGCGAAAGCCGCGATCTGGCGTACAACGAAGTATTTCTGGTCGAGGGCGATTCAGCCGGCGGCAGCGCCAAGATGGGCCGCGACAAGGAAAGCCAGGCCGTTCTGCCCTTGCGCGGCAAGGTGCTCAATACCTGGGAGGTGGAGCGCGACCGCCTGTTTGCCAACACCGAAATTCACGATATTGCGGTCGCCATTGGCGTTGACCCGCACGGCCCCAACGACAGCCCCGACTTGAGCGGCCTGCGCTACGGCAAAGTGTGCATTTTGTCGGATGCGGACGTGGATGGCTCGCACATCCAGGTGCTGTTGCTGACGCTGTTTTTCAGGCATTTCCCCAAGCTGATCGAGGCCGGCCATATCTATGTGGCACGCCCGCCGCTGTTTCGGGTCGATGCCCCGGCGCGCGGCAAAAAACCCGCGTCCAAAGCCTACGCGCTGGACGAAGGGGAGCTCACCGCCATTCTGGACAAGCTGCGCAAGGAAGGCGTGCGCGAAAGCGCCTGGAGCATCAGCCGCTTCAAAGGCCTGGGTGAAATGAATGCCGAGCAACTCTGGGACACCACCCTCAACCCCGATACGCGTCGTTTGCTGCCCGTGCACCTGGGCAATATCAACTTTTCAGATACCCAAAGCCTGATCACCAAGCTCATGGGCAAAGGCGAAGCGGCGGCGCGCCGGGAGCTCATGGAGTTGCATGGGGACACGGTCGAGATCGATATTTGATTCAACCCTGTTTTTTTTGCAAAAAATCAAGCCTTTTAAGCCTCTAGCCCTTATCTGCTGTGCCTGAGCAGCTATCATTTTTATACCATGAGCGACCTCATAACAATTGATTCCCCCGCGCGCCCCGAAGAATCGGATGAGCTGAATCTGGCCAACTACGCACAACGTGCCTACCTTGAATACGCCCTGAGCGTGGTCAAGGGTCGGGCCTTGCCGGATGTGTGCGATGGTCAGAAGCCGGTGCAGCGGCGCATTCTGTATTCCATGTCACGCATGGGCCTGGGGTTTGGCGGCGGCGCCGGTAATACCGGCGCCAAACCGGTCAAATG
>JAZKHK010000130.1:13965-21640 GCA_040385425.1 Pseudomonadota bacterium
GTGGGCGATGTGCTGGGCCGCTTTCACCCGCATGGCGACCAGGCTGCCTATGACGCGCTGGTGCGCATGGCGCAGGATTTCAGTCAGCGCTATCCGCTGATCGACGGGCAGGGTAACTTCGGCTCTCGCGATGGCGATGGCGCTGCCGCCATGCGTTACACCGAAGCCCGCCTGGCCAAAATCACCGGCTTGCTGATGGATGAAATCGACGAAGGCACGGTCGATTTCATTCCCAATTACGACGGCTCCACCGAAGAGCCCAAGCAATTGCCAGCCCGTTTGCCGTTTGCCTTGCTCAATGGCGCCAGCGGCATCGCCGTCGGTTTGGCGACCGAAATCCCCAGCCACAATTTGCGCGAAATCGCAGACGCCTGTGTCGCCCTCATCAAGTCGCCCCAGCTCAGCGATGAGGAGTTGTTCACGCTCGTTCCCGGTCCCGACTATCCCGGCGGCGGGCAGATCATCAGCAGCGCTGGCGATATTGCCGAGGCCTACCGCAGTGGGCGCGGCTCGCTTAAATGCCGGGCGCGCTGGAAGATCGAGGAACTGGCGCGCGGCCAATGGCGGCTGGTGGTGACCGAGTTGCCGCCCGGCGTCAGCACCCAGCGCGTGCTGGAAGAAATTGAAGAGCTGACCAACCCGAAGATCAAAACGGGAAAAAAGGCCCTGTCGATTGAGCAAAACCAGCTCAAGGCGACTCTGCTGTCCGTGCTGGATGTGGTGCGGGACGAATCGAGCAAAGACGCCGCTGTGCGCCTGGTGTGCGAGCCCAAGACCAGCCGGATTCAACAGCAGGAACTCATCACCACGCTGCTGGCTCACACCAGCCTGGAGACTTCCTCACCCATCAACCTCACCATGATCGGCCTGGATGGCCGCCCCACGCTGAAATCCTTGCGGCAGATGCTCACCGAGTGGATTGAATTCCGTCAGAGCACGATTGAACGCCGTTCGCAGCACCGGCTGGACAAGGTGCTGGCGCGCATCCACATTCTGGAAGGGCGCCAACTGGTGCTGCTCAATATTGATGAAGTGATTGCCATCATTCGCCAGGCCGAAGACCCCAAGGCGGCGCTCATCGCTCGTTTTAACCTGTCAGATCGGCAAGCCGAGGACATTCTGGAAATCCGTCTGCGGCAGTTGGCCCGGCTGGAAGCCATCAAGATTGAGCAAGAACTGGCAGGTCTGCGCACCGAGCAAAAAGGGCTGGAAGAAATTCTGGCCAACCCCAATTCGCTGCGCCGCTTGATGGTCAAGGAAATCGAAGCGGATGCCAAAACCTTTGCCGACCCGCGCCGCACGCTGATTCAGGCCGAGAAAAAATCGGTGCTTGAAGTCAAGGTGGTGGATGAGCCTGTGACCGTGGTGGTCAGTGAAAAAGGCTGGGTGCGCGTGCAAAAAGGGCATGGACACGAAGCCAGCAGTTTCGCCTTCAAGGCGGGCGACGGGCTCTATGGCACGTTTGAGTGCCGCAGCGTGGACATGCTGCTGGCGTTTGGCAACAACGGGCGGGTGTATTCGGTGGCTGTGTCGCTGCTGCCCGGCGCGCGCGGTGACGGTCAACCCATCACCTCCTTGCTGGAGCTGGAAGTGGGCACCCAGTTGGCGTATTACTTTGCCGGCCCCGCCAGCGCCAGTCTGTTGCTCAGCAGTTCGGGCGCTTACGGATTCATTGCCACGATTGAAAACATGACGTCCCGGCTCAAGGCGGGTAAAGCCTTCGTCACCTGCAACCCGGGTGAAGTTTTGTGCCGGCCGTCGCCGGTGGCCGGTGGCTCGGGGGCGGTGCCCTTGTTGCCCGCGACCCATGTGGCCTGTGCCTCCACTGGGGGACGTATTTTGACGTTCGAGATCAGCGAGCTTAAAAGCATGAGCAGCGGAGGCCGGGGCTTGATGCTGATTGATCTGGAGGACAAGGACACCCTGGCAGGTGCTGCTGCCTACACACGCAGTGTGAAGATTGAAGGCATTGGCCGCGGCGGCAAGCAACGCGATGAAACACTGGAAATTCGCAGCCTCAACAACGCCCGGGCTGTGCGTGGGCGTAAAGGCAAGGTGGCCGATTTGGGCTTTAAACCGGTGTCGATCTTCCGTGTGGAATAGGATGAAATTTCAGGGAAAGTCGTTCAACGGTTAATTTCGTGTAGCTCAATGAGGTTCATGAGGGCGGCGACCACTTCATGCTTGAAGCCGATCCTCGTTTTGCCGAATCCGTCGCCGCCATTCAGAAGCAGTTGTTGCAGGTACTCAACGCAGTCCCGGTGACCCCAGAACATGGCGATGGCTTTGGCAATGCGCTCATGGTGCTTGGTGATGACCGCCATCTCGGCATCTATATGGACTTGCCGTGGCAGCTCGTTACTTGGAATGGGCCGTGTCGGCAGAAATTCAGCATGCTGATCAAGCTCTGGAAAGCCAGGGGATTTTTTGTCTGTCATAACTGACCTCCTCAGTACTGTGTGCCGCTCATGGCTTTGTCGATGTTGCGCCGATCGCGTTTGGTGGGGCGTCCGTGTTCAATCGATTGTGCGGGTTCACTCGCCAGCCGGCGCTGCTCCGTTGCCTGCTCACGGTCCCGGATGCTATCCGGAGTCTCAGCATACAACTGTTGCGCCACTGGAGCCGGGCCACGCATGTGGCTGAGGCCCATGACGACAACGGTCCGGGTGACCGGAGTTTGACGCATGGCCACGGTATCGCCCACTTTGATTTCCCGGGACGGCTTGGCCAGCTGTTCGTTAACGTGAACGCGTCCTTTCCCGATTTCTTCGCTCGCCAGAGAGCGTGTCTTGTAAAAACGTGCCGCCCAAAGCCATTTGTCCAGTCGAAGCCCTTCCATCGGACCGTCTCTTTCTCCGCCCGCTCACCTGGAGGTATTGGCACTCAAACGCCAAAGCGAAGTCACTTCACGTGACCTGGCATCGGCCAGCGGGTCGCTGGCATCGGAGGCTTTGGCGTGTTGCGGCTTGGCATCGATCCGGCTAACCACCTTCAAGCCATTGCTCTCAAAGGCCGCCAGCAGTTCATCGCGCGTGCGCAACCCCAAATGTTCGGCCAGGTCCGACAAAATCAGCCAGCCTTCGCCTTTGGGTTCCAGATGGGCGCTCAGGCCCTTGAGGAAGCCCGCCAGCATGCGGCCACCTTCGTCGTACACCGAGTGTTCCAGCGGCGAACTGGGCCGTGCCGGAAGCCAGGGCGGGTTGCACACCACCAGCGAGGCGCGGCCCGGCGGGAAAAGATCGGCCTGCACCACTTGCACCTGCTCTTGCAGGCCCAGGCGGCTCAGGTTGTCACGCGCGCAAGCCAGGGCGCGCGGGTCCTGGTCGGTGGCCACCACTTTCGTGATGCCCCGGCGCACCAGCACCGCAGACAGCACACCGGTGCCGGTGCCAATATCAAACGCCGTGATCGAGGTCTGGCCGGTGGGCGGTTTGGGCAAGTGGGCGGCTGCGGCCAAAGGAATGTATTCGCCCCGTACCGGCGAGAACACGCCGTAATGGGGATGAATGCGGTTGCCCGGTGCTTCGCCCAGGGCGGCAATTTCAACGCCAACCCGGCGCCATTCGTGGGCGCTGGTCATGCCCAGCAGCTCGCGCAGGGAGGCGACCGAGGCGCCAGCGGCAACATCTGCCGGACCCCAGGCTTCGATACAGGCTTGCACGGCATCCGGGGCACGGCGCAGGGGAATGCTGTAGTCCGCATTGAACGGGATCAGCAGCATGCCCAGCATGCGGGCTCGTTGCGACTGGGCCAGGCGGTGCTTGTGAAAGGCTTCCACGACGGGCACAGGTTCCGCTGCTTTTTTGCGCTTGCGGGCGGGCACCTGGTCGGCACGCCGCACCAAGGCCTGCAGCAATTGCCGGGCGTTGTGGAAGTCGCCGCGCCAGAGCAGGGCTGTTCCCTCGCAGGTTAGCCGGTAAGCCGTGTCGGCCGTGATCGTGTCATCCGCCAGCACCACCCGTTTGGGCGCTGGTGCGCCACGCTCCGAGCGCCAGAGCGCGGAACACTCAAGGCCTGCTTCGGTCCAGCGGAGAAGCGGGGGAGAGTTGAGAGCGTCTGGCGTGCCAGAAGGAGAGGTGTTGGACATGATGGTGTGAAGCGGCAAGCCGGGTCTTGGTTGCTATTAAACTAATAGCTGCTTGCGCAGTATTGGCGGGGGCTAGAGGCCTTTTTATCTCAAATAATGAGAAGGATCCACGGAATTCACGCCGTCCAGTTGGAAAACACTGACGACTTGCTCCAGATGGCCTGCCTGGTCCTGTAAGGACTGGGCAGCCGCGGCGGCCTGTTCGACCAGTGCGGCATTTTGGTGAGTGACATTGTCCATCTCGGCAATCGCATTGTTGACACGCTCAATGCCGATGGACTGTTCGGCGCTGGCCGAGGCAATGGAGCCCATGATGTCGGTGACGTGCCGGATGCTGTCCACGATTTCCGTCATGGTGGCGCCCGCCTGATGGACCTGGGCGCTTCCGGTGCCGACCTTGTCGACCGAGTCATCGATCAGGGTCTTGATTTCTTTGGCGGCAGCGGCCGAGCGTTGTGCCAGGCTGCGCACTTCGGAGGCAACCACGGCAAAGCCACGGCCCTGTTCACCTGCGCGAGCGGCTTCCACGGCGGCATTGAGCGCCAGAATATTGGTCTGGAAGGCGATGCCGTCGATCACGCCGATGATGTCGACAATTTTCTTGGAGGACGTATTGATCGACTCCATGGTGTTCACCACTTGCGACACCACGGCGCCGCCTTTGACCGCAACTTCCGAGGCGGACTGGGCGAGCTGATTGGCCTGGCGCGCATTGTCGGCATTCTGCGTGACGGTGGAGGTGAGCTCCTGCATGGAGGACGCGGTGTTTTCCAGCGAAGTGGCTTGCAATTCGGTGCGTTCCGACAAGTCCAGATTGCCCTTGGCAATTTCACTGGAGGCGCTGAAGATGGTGTCGGTGCCGACGCGCACCTGGCCGACGATGCGCACCAGGCTCTCGTTCATGTCTTTCAGGGCCTGTTGCAGCTCTCCCATCTCATTGCTGGAATCCACCGTGATTTTTTGCGTCAAATCGCCGGCCGCAATGCCGCGCGCCACCTTCACGCCCAGTTCCAGAGGCTGGGTGACCACTTTGCGGATGAACGGGTAAATCAGCATCAGCACGGGGATGCAGGTGATGAAGGCGGCCAGAATCGACTTCAGCCGTTGATCGGCCAAGCCTGCATTGACCTGTTCGAGCGAGACTTTCATGCTGACCGCGCCCAACACCGTGTTTTCAGGCACCTGATGGCACAGCGTGCAATCCTTGCCTAGTGAGTTTTTCATGGCGATCATGGGGCGCACCGTACGCAAATACTCCCCTTTTCCATCGGTCTCGACTTTGATGATTTCCTTGCCTGTTTGCAGCACCCGGTTTTCAACCTCATCAGGATTGCCGTCATCTTTGGCGTTGCCGGGGCCAAAGAGCTTGGTGACGTTTTCGCCGCGCAGAACCCGCACATCGCGGATGGTGCCGAGTTGTTTGATCTGATCAAGGAACACATCGCGTTGTGCGACGGTGCCGGTCACCATCATGCCGGTGAGGCCGGCCATGGTGGCGTTGTGCATGCTGAGCGAGAAATCACTCGCTTGTTCAAGGGCTGCTTCGCGGTACACATGGCTTTGCCAAATGATCACCCCGGTCCACACGACAACCAAGGCGGCACCAATGGTTATCAAGAGCTGCATCCAAATTTTAAATTTAGTGGTACGCAAAATGTGAATCCTTGATGAAGCAAAACAAAAGTCCCTAATTTTAACTTGGGCTTGTTTGGTAGATATTGTTTATTTTGCGAATTCCCAAGCTGGATTGCCGAGAGTTAAGGTAGTTCAAATTCAAAAAAGGATGCCGGGGCGCGGGATGGCAGGCCACCCTAGAATGAACTTTCAGATGGATGGCGCATTCACAGGGAGAATTTTGATGTTTGAATCGGCAGAAATTGGTCACAAGATCGGCAAAACCGCTTACCGCGAGGCCGTGCCCGTGTTGCGCGCAGCCTTATTGGGGGCGCAGGTCGATTTGTACGAGAACCGGAAAATCCCTGTGGTGGTTCTGATCAGTGGTCAGGATGGGGCGGGCAAGGGCGAAACTATCAACGTGCTTTACGAATGGATGGACCCCCGGTTTATCTCCACCCTGGCTTTTTCCGAGCCGAGCGATGAGGAGCGCGAACGCCCGCCCATGTGGCGTTATTGGCGCTCCCTGCCGCCCAAGGGGCGCATCGGCATTTTTGCCGGCTCCTGGTATTCCGACCCGATTCGCGAGCGTATTCAGGGCGACATTTCCTTGAAGGAACTCGATGCCCGGGCCGACCAGATCAACCGCTTTGAGGCGATGCTGGTCAACGAAGGCGCACTGGTCCTGAAATTCTGGTTTCACTTGACCAAAGAGGGGCAAAAGAAGCGCCTCAAGGACCTGGAAAGCGATCCCCGTACCGCTTGGCGCGTCACCAAATGGAATTGGGATCGCCTCAAAACCTATGACCAGTTGCAGGACGTCGCCGGTCACATTCTGCGGGTCACCAACACACCCTGGGCGCCCTGGGTGGTGGTGGAGGGCACGGACGATCGCTACCGCTCGTTGACCGTGGGGCAAATCCTGCTGGACGCCATGACGAAAAAGCTGGCCAGCACCGACAAGCAGGAATCCCCCGTGGCCCCCGTGGTGCGCGTGGACACGGATGGCCGCAACGTGCTGTCCGAACTGGATCTCAAGCTCAAACTGGCCGACAAGCCCTATGAAGACGAGTTGGCCCAATGGCAGGGCCGCCTGTCGGAGCTGGTACGCGATCCGCGCTTCAAGGGCCGCTCGCTGGTCTGTGCCTTTGAAGGGGCGGATGCCGCCGGCAAGGGCGGTGCCATCCGGCGCATCGGTGCGGCACTGGATGCGCGGCAATACCAGGTGACGCCGGTGGCGGCCCCCACGGACGAAGAACGGGCGCAGCCCCACCTCTGGCGGTTTTGGCGTCACATGCCGCGCCAAGGCCATGTGGCCATCTTTGACCGCACCTGGTATGGCCGGGTGCTGGTAGAGCGGGTGGAAGGCTTTTGCTCGGAAAACGACTGGTTGCGGGCTTACACCGAGATCAATGACTTTGAGCATGAAATGGCGGACGCGGGCGTGATCGTGGTGAAGTTCTGGCTGCAAATCAGCCAGGAAGAACAGCTCCAGCGCTTCAAGGCGCGGGAGAAAATTGAATTCAAACGCTTCAAGATCACCCAGGAAGACTGGCGCAACCGCGAAAAATGGGATGCCTACCAACAGGCGATTTGCGACATGGTGGAACGCACCAGCACCGGCAATGCGCCCTGGACGCTGGTGGAGGCCAATGACAAAAACTATGCGCGCGTGAAAGTTTTGCGCACCTTGTGCCAGCGTGTCGAGGCTGAACTCGACGCCATGCCGACGCCGGGCGAACCCGGCAAAAACAAAAAGCAGGGCAAGTCTGCCAAGCACGGAAAATCGGCAGGGAAATCCAAGTCAGCCTGAAAGTTAAGCTATCTAATTGATAGCTTATAAGGCAATGGGTACGCGGTCTATAGGCCTATTTCGTGCCTAAACCCTGGTTCAGGCACTGCGGCTCAGACGCGGGACTTTTCCCGCAACATTGTTTTGAGCGCCACCAGCAAGGCATCGCGCAGGCCGTGGAG
>JAZKHK010000131.1:0-18290 GCA_040385425.1 Pseudomonadota bacterium
AGACCGGTCAGTTCCACACTGAAAAGTGCCAGGAATACGCCAACGGCAAAGAATGTTTCGCAGCGGGCGTGAACCCCAAGAAGGCTGGCGAATCCATTTTTGGTATTCCAATTTTTGCCTCTGTCGCTGAAGCGGCCAAGGAAACCGGTTCTACCGTGTCGGTCATTTATGTGCCGCCAGCAGGTGCAGCGGCTGCCATCTGGGAAGCCGTTGAGGCTGATCTGGACCTGGCCATCTGTATCACCGAAGGCATCCCGGTCCGTGACATGCTGGAACTGCGCAACAAAATGCGCGCCAAAGAAGCGGCTGGCGGCAAGAAAACCTTGTTGCTCGGACCGAACTGCCCTGGTTTGATCACGCCTGACGAAATCAAGATCGGCATCATGCCTGGTCACATCCACCGCAAGGGTCGCATTGGTGTGGTCAGCCGCTCCGGCACACTGACCTATGAAGCAGTGGCTCAATTGACCGAAATCGGTCTGGGCCAGTCCAGCGCGGTCGGTATTGGTGGCGACCCCATCAATGGCCTGAAGCACATCGACATCATGAAGGCTTTCAATGATGATCCAGACACCGACGCCGTCATCATGATTGGCGAAATTGGTGGTCCGGACGAAGCGGAAGCCGCTCGCTGGTGCAAGCTCAACATGAAAAAGCCCATCGTTGGTTTCATCGCTGGTGTGACCGCACCTGCAGGCAAGCGCATGGGCCACGCCGGTGCCTTGATCTCTGGCGGCGCTGACACAGCGGATGCCAAGCTGGCAGTGATGGAAGAGTGCGGTTTCACCATCACACGCAATCCATCCGAAATGGCTAAATTGTTGAAGGCACTGCTGAAGTAATTCGCAGCCAGTCATCCCGAAGCGACCGCTCAGGCTGTCGCTTTATTCAAAGCCGGATTTCCTGAGGGACAATCCGGCTTTGTTGTTTGCGTTTCCTGCTATCGATAGAGAAAGAGCACGTGGAAGAATTCCTCACCCCCCATTTCTGGTTAGCTGTTGGCCAGATCATCATGATCGATATTTTGTTGGGGGGCGACAACGCCGTAGTCATTGCCCTGGCGTGCCGACAGTTGCCGGAGAAGCAGCGTCTCAAAGGTATTTTGTGGGGCACGGCCGGCGCGATTGTGCTGCGCGTCATCCTGATCGCATTTGCCCTGACTTTGCTGCAGGTGCCGTTTCTGAAATTGGTGGGGGCGGCTTTGCTGATGTGGATTGGCATCAAGCTGCTGGTGCCCGAAGAGGAAGGGCATTCCAACATCCAGGGCAGTGACAAGCTGTGGGCCGCTGTCAAGACCGTGATCATTGCAGACCTGGTCATGAGCATCGATAACGTGATCGCCATTGCCGGGGCCGCTACAGGCGCGGGGTCGCAGCACCAGTTGCCACTGGTCATTTTTGGTCTGCTGGTCAGCGTTCCCATCATCATTTGGGGCAGCCAGTTGGTGCTCAAGCTGATGGACCGATTTCCGGTCATCATCACTGTAGGCGGGATGTTATTGGGCTGGATCGCGGGTACCATGGCGCACAGTGACCCGGCTGTACGGGCGTGGCTGCCACAATCAACGTTATGGAATTACGGCTTTGGTATAGCGGGTGCGCTGAGCGTATTTTTTGTGGGCAGCATGCTGAAAAAACGGGCGCCCCAGCCCAAATGATCTTCAATCTGTGACAGGGACGCCAAGTGGCTAAATCTTCCCCCCTTCAATCGGCTTCTTTCTGGCGCTCGGACTGGTTTGCAGGTCTTCTGGTTGTGGCAGCCGTGATTGCGCTCCATATGGCGACTGACTTTATCGGCACACTGGAGCGCCGGTTTTACGACTTTGCCAGCACCAGCACGGCGCGCCAGCCTTCAAGCCAGATTGCGGTCATCGCCATTGATGACCAAAGTATTGCCAACATCGGACGCTGGCCTTGGCCCCGTGATGTTCATGCCAAGCTGATTGACCAGTTGGCTGCGGCCAAAGCCAAAACCATTGTCCAGACCGTTTTCTTCTTTGAGCCCCAGGTCGATCGGGGGCTGAGCTACATTCAAAAAATGAAGGACGTGCTGGTCACTGCGGGTAGCCAGACCAGTGTGCCATCGGCTACCAACGAGCAGTTGGCGGGTGTGATTGCCGAGGCTGAGGCGGCACTCGATACCGATGGCCAGTTGGCCAGTAGCCTGACGCGCGCCGGTAACGTCATCATTCCATCATTCTTCACGCTGGGGGAGCCGCAAGGCAACGCTGATACACCTTTGCCAGCCTTTGCGCTGAAAAGCACACTGGATGATCACAGTGGTTTCTCGGTGGCGGCTCTCAAGGGACTGCAGCCGATTGAAAGCCTGGGGCTGGCTGCCGCCGGTGTCGGGCATCTGAACTTGCTGCAAGACGTGGATGGCGCTGTTCGGCTGGAACCTTTGCTGGTTAATTACTACGGTAAATCGGTACCTTCGATGGCACTTCTGGCAGCGGTCAGGAGTCTGAATTTGAACGCAGCCGATATCAAGCTGAATGTGGGCGAGTCGGTGCAAATCGGCAAGTTGCGCATCATGACCGATGGCTCGGCCCTCATGCTGCCGCAGTTCTACAAAGGACGTGACGGTAAACCGGCCTTTGCTGTTGACTCGTTTTATGACGTGGTCAGTGGCAAAATTCCTGCCACCAAGTACGCGGACAAAATTGTGATCATCGGCGCCACGGCCGCGGGTGTGGGGACGCAGTTTGCCGTGCCTGGCAATCCAGCTTTGTCGCCTGCTGAAACCATCGCCCATATCACATCCAGTATTTTGAGTGAGCACTTCATCATTCAACCGGGCTGGAGCCGATGGGCAACGCTGGGTGTTTTGCTGCTGGTGTGCGCCTATGTGATTGCGGCATTGCCGCGGCTGTCAGCGGGCACGGCGGCACTGCTTACTTCCTTGCTTTTCATCGCGCTGTTGGGGGTCGAGTTCGGCCTGTTGTCGGGCGCAGCCTTGTGGCTGAAAATGGTTTTCCCCGCCACACTCTTGCTGGTCGGACATTTGGCTCTGACAACCAAACGCTTCTTGATGACGGAGGCGGGCAAACTCAAGTCAGATGAAGAATCCGCAGAAACCAACAGGATGATGGGGCTTGCCTTGCAAGGGCAAGGACAGCTTGACATGGCGTTTGACCGTTTTCGCCGTGTTCCCATGGGGGAGGCCCTCATGGGCAATTTGTACAGCCTGGCGCTGGACTTTGAGCGCAAGCGCCAGTTCAACAAAGCCGAAGCCGTGTACGAACTCATGGCAGCCTACAACCCGGACTATAAGGACCTCAAGGTCAAGCTGAGCCGGGCCAAGAACCTCTCGGAAACTGTCATGTTGGGTGGCGGTAGTGGCGCCCATCCGGGCGGTACTCTGCTACTGGATGGCGGCGCGGTTGAGAAGCCCATGTTGGGCCGCTATCAGGTGGAGAAAGAGTTGGGCAAGGGCGCCATGGGGGTGGTGTACCTGGGCAAAGATCCAAAAATAGGTCGTGTTGTTGCCATTAAAACCATGGCGTTGGGCGATGAGTTTGAAGGGGTCGAACTGGTGGATGCCCGTGAACGCTTTTTCCGCGAGGCCGAGACGGCGGGCCGTTTGCAGCACCAGAACATTGTCACCATTTATGACGCAGGCGAAGAACATGATCTTGCCTACATTGCCATGGAATTTCTGAAAGGAAAGGACTTGGCAGATGTCTGCAAGCAAGGTCATTTGCTGCCGGTGTCAACCGTACTCTCCATCGTAGCTCGGGTGGCAGAGGCACTCGCCTACGCGCATCGTCAACATGTAGTGCACCGTGACATCAAACCAGCCAACATCATGTTTGATCTGGCGACCGACACGGTGAAAGTCACCGACTTTGGTATCGCGCGTATTACCGATTCGAGCAAGACCAAAACCGGCATGGTGCTGGGAACACCCAGTTTCATGTCGCCAGAACAACTCTCCGGAAAAAAGGTGGATGGTCGCTCGGACCTTTATTCGCTGGGTGTCATGCTGTTCCAACTGCTGGCGGGTGTGCTGCCATTTCGTGGCGACTCCATGGCCGAGTTGATGTTCAAGATTGCGAACGAAGAAGCGCCCAATATCCGCGTTATCCGCAAAGAGTTGCCTCAAAACCTGGCGGATCTGATTGCCATGTCACTCAGAAAACGCCCTGAAACCCGTTACCAAAATGGCGATCAGTTTGCCAGTGACTTGCGAGCTGTATTATCGGGTGATCACCCAATTGACCTGAAAATATAGTTCTAGCCACATGAAATACACCTTCTGCGCGCATACTGATCCGGGACGTTCCCGTGAGAATAATGAAGATTCGGTGGCGTTTGATGAACCCACCCGTCTGGGGGTTTTGGCTGACGGCATGGGGGGGTACAACGCAGGTGAAATTGCCAGTGGCATGGCGACTGCATTCATCAAATCTGAGCTGTCCCGATGGCTATCTGAGGCGGGTCAGCAGGCCAATGTTAAAGAGGTCAGACGCGCCATCGAAATTTGTGTTGACAACGCCAATCGCTCTATCTTTCATGCTGCGGTTTCCAACCCTCAATATTCGGGGATGGGGACAACGCTGGTGGTCGGGGTTTTTCGAGATTCAAAGCTGATTTTGGGGCATATTGGGGATTCGCGTTGTTATCGGTGGCGTAACCAGACACTGGTGCAAATCACCAAAGATCACTCCCTGCTCCAAGAGCAAATCGATGCCGGATTCTTGACCCCGGAGCAAGCCGCCATGTCGCCCAATAAAAATTTGGTGACACGGGCGCTAGGCGTCGAGGACGAAGTGATGCTGGAACTTCATGAATACGACGTTGAACTGGGTGATATTTACCTGATGTGTTCTGACGGACTGTCCGACATGATGGAGGATGCAGCCATTGCAAGAATTCTGAAAAATGGCTCCTCTTTGGAGTACATGGCAGGGGAGCTGGTTTCCCTGGCGAATGAAAATGGTGGACGCGATAACATCACGGTTTTACTGACGCAAGCAGCAGGTATGCTCGAGAAGCGCGGGTTAATATCCAGGTTGCTCGGAAAGTAAGTCATGAAATTCCCAATAATTAGTTTCAGAAACAGGAGTCGGTCATGCCGAAAATGATCGTATCGATCGACGGTGTTGTCATCAAGGAAGTCCAGTTAACCAAGGATCGCACCACCTTGGGCCGACGGCCTTACAACGATATCGTGATCGACAATCTGGCGGTCAGTGGCGAGCACGCCCTGTTCCAGATGATCGGTTCGGAAATTCATTTGGAAGATCTCAACAGCACCAATGGCACCTACGTCAACGGCAAAGCGGCCAAGAAGCAGTTACTCCAAAATGGGGATACTGTGGAGGTAGGTAAATACAAAATCAAGCTTGTCCATGATGTTGCAGGGGATGGGTTTGAGAAAACCATGATGTTCAAGGCCCCTGCTGGTGGAATGGCTGCTGCACCAGCCTTCGCAGCGCCGCCATTTTCCTCTACTCCGGTAGCACCGGACACGCTTCATGCCGCGATCAAGGTGTTGTCAGGTGCTGCGGCTGGTCGGGAAGTGCCTTTGACCAAAGTTGTGACCACCATCGGTAAGCCCGGTGTGGCGGTCGCCGCGATTACCCGGCGTCACGGTGGTTTTTTTGTTCACCATGTCGAGGGTGCAGGAAACCCCGCACTCAATGGTGCTCCCATTGGGGAAGAACCAGTTGCCTTGAAGAACGGCGACTTGGTTGAGTTGGCTGGTACCCAAATGCAGTTTGTTCAGTCCTGATTCACGTGACCTTACCCGCCGAAAAACGCGGCATGACATTTGAAGCGCTTTTTTACAAGCAGCTGCAACATGTAACGGCCCGCATTCATGAAACAGAAAACATTGAACAGCTCATGCTGGAGGCCAGCAACGATATCTGCAAACTGTTCAATGCGGATCGGCTGACCCTCTACGTTGCTAACGAAGATCAGAGTGCCATCGTCTCCAAGGTCAAGACAGGTCTTAACAGCAGCCGCGACCTTAAATTGCCGATCACACCGCAAAGCATTGCGGGTTACGCCGCGTACAGTCAGCAGCTGCTAAATTTGCCTGACGTGTATGACGATGAGGCGCTCAAGCAAATCCATCCCGCACTGACATTTTTAAAAGAGGTAGACAAGCGCTCGGGCTACCGGACCCGTCAGATGCTGGTGGCGCCCATTCTGGAAGGAAAAACCCTGCAAGGCGTGCTGCAGGTCATCAATAACAAAAGCGACCGGCCCTTTGGCGAGCTTGAAATCGAAGGCGTGGCGCAGTTGTGCAAAACCCTGGCCACCGCTATCCGGCAGCGCGTGCAAAAAGTCGAAGAAAGTGCACGACGCAACGTCACTAAATATGACGGCCTGGTTGCCGATGGCGTCATGACGGCGCAAGAGTTGCAGCAATGCCTGCAAGAAGCCCGTGTGGATGGCCAGCCCGTTGAGCATGTGCTGATGGCCGATTACAAAGTGCGACCAGCTCAGATTGGCCCGTCACTGGCCAAGTTCTTCGGTGTGCCGTATGAGCCGTTTACCGCCAGCCGGATTCGCTCCGAAATGCTCCATGGCTCTCTTAAACGGGAATTCATTGAAGAACAGCGCTGGATACCGCTGGAGGAGTCACCCGAAGGTCTGGTCATCATGTGCGTCGATCCAGAGGCAGTACGCAGTTCGCGGATCGTGCCGCAGGTCTTTCCTCGCATCACCAAATTTTCCTACCGTGTCACCACACTAACGGAGTTTCAGGAAACTTTAGGGCAGATATTTGGTCTCGAGGCGACGGGTGGCTCCATTGACGAGTTACTGGCCGACATGGATAGCGCGCCGATGGATGACGGCAGCAACGACGACTCGCTGGAGTCTGCTGCGGCAGACAACGAGCTGGTCAAGTTTGTCAACAAAGTCATCATCGACGCCTACCACCAGAAAGTGTCAGACATTCACATTGAACCGATGCCAGGCAAGCTCAAAACCGGCATCCGGTTTCGGATTGACGGCACTTTGCAGCCTTATATTGAAGTGCCCGCTCATTTTCGCCAAGCCATGGTGACGCGCTTGAAGATCATGTGCGACCTCGATATTTCAGAGCGTCGCAAACCGCAAGACGGCAAGATCAAGTTCAAAAAATACGGACCCATCGATATCGAGTTGCGGGTCGCTACCATTCCGTCAGCCGGTGGCGTGGAAGACGTGGTGATGCGGATTCTGGCCGCCGGTGAACCGATTCCTCTGGACAAGCTGGGCCTGACTCCGCACAACAAAGAACGGGTTGTCCGGACTATTGAGAAGCCCTACGGTTTGTTTTATGTGTGTGGTCCTACCGGCTCCGGTAAAACCACCACGCTGCATTCCATTCTCAAGCACCTCAACACGCCGGACACCAAAATCTGGACCGCTGAAGATCCCGTCGAGATTACGCAAAAAGGGCTGCGCCAAGTCCAGATCAACCGCAAAGCCGGTATTGATTTTGCCCTGATCATGCGTGCCTTTTTGCGGGCCGACCCTGACATCATCATGGTTGGCGAGTCGCGTGACAAGGAAACGGTGGCCATGGGTGTGGAAGCCTCACTCACCGGTCACTTGGTGTTTTCGACCCTGCATACCAACTCGGCGCCTGAGTCCATCACGCGCTTGCTGGACATGGGCATGGACCCCTTTAATTTTGCAGATGCGCTTTTGGGCATTCTGGCGCAGCGGTTGGCTAAAAAGCTGTGCGACTGCAAAGAATCGTATGTGCCGGATGATGAAGAATTGCGATTGTTTGCCGCCGAATATGCCGAAGAGCTCCGACACTCAGCCGCCTGGAAGACTGACTACGAAGGTGAAACCAAAAAATTGATCGCGAGCTGGCACCAGCTTTACGACCAGGATGGCGAGCTCAGGTTTTACCGCCACGTCGGCTGCGACAAGTGCAACAAGACGGGCTACAAAGGCCGCATCGGCCTGCACGAGCTGTTGATTGCCGACGATGGCATCAAAAAACTCATCCAGGAACGCGCCCGCGTCGCCGAAATTTTTGCCGCCTCGGTTGAAGGCGGCATGCGCACGCTGAAGATGGACGGCATGGAAAAAATCATGATGGGCATGACCGACATCAAGATGGTGCGGCAGGTTTGCATCAAGTAAGTGACCAATTGGGGTGACAAAAATGTCACGCGAGTCCTGGCGACTGACAAAGATCAACATGTTCCCCCCGAATTTCCGTAGTTTTTTTGAAAAATTGGCCAATTTGAAGGGTTGCGAGATATGGCACGGAAACTGCTGAACAACAATGTCTCGTTGTTATCTTGTTTTAATTTAAGGAGCTATTCATGAAGCGTTCTATGCAAAAGGGTTTTACCCTGATCGAATTGATGATCGTGGTTGCGATTATTGGTATTTTGGCTGCAGTGGCTTTGCCTGCTTATCAGGATTACACCATCCGTGCCAAGATGTCTGAGGTTGTATTGGCTGCATCTGCTTGCCGTACAAGTGTGACGGAAACGCGGCAGACCGTTAGCAATATAGCGTCGTTGCCCACCGGTGGTACTTGGGGCTGCGAGGCTTCAAACCCAACAACGAAATACGTTAAGTCGATTAAAACAGACAATATTGGCGCCATTGCCGTGGAGGTTCTCGATACTAATCTGCCTCAAGTTGTTGGTTCCGTGCGCTTGATTCCTCAATTGGATGCGAATGGAGGAATTACCAGCTGGCTGTGTGGACCAAGTGTTTCAAGTATTGGCAAATATCTTCCAGGCTCATGCCGGGAAGCGGCCGCGACTAGCTACACAGTTTCAGGTTCTTGGGCCGCCAATTGATCCTGGTGCTGATATAGCGCAAATTTCGATAAGCACAGGAGCTATTCGATTAAAAATACGCCCCGATGGGGCGTATTTTTTTTAACTGTTGAGTATGAGTTGAAAGATCAAAGTGCAATATTTATTTGGTTTTTCTCTTTTGTGTTTAGGCTGGTTGATGCCTTTGCATTTTCTACCTTGGGTCAGTTGGCATAGCGAAATCCTTGCATTTCTAGCCGTCTTGGTATTCGCTTGGCAAGGCGTTTTCAGCGTAGTCAGAAAAAAACGTTCAACCCCTATTTACTTTCCTGGTGCTGTCTTTCCCTTGATCGCCTTGGGATTGTTGCTCTGGATTCAGGCGTCTTTCGGTCTAATCACATTTTTTGGTGATGCATTGGTGCTCACAATGTACGTCGTCATCTGCATCGCATGCATGACGCTGGGATATGCATGCAGTAGCGAGCGGAAAACATACGCCGTTTTGGCGTGTACTTTGTTATTTGGCGCATTTCTGTCGGCCATCATCGCTTTTGCGCAAGCGTTTGACTTATGGGAAACCTCCGACTGGATCAATCACATGCTGCAGCTCCGCCGGCCTGGCAGCAATTTGGGGCAACCCAATCAATTGGCTACTTTGCTCTTGATGGGGTTGGGTAGTTTGGTGTTTTTATATGAGTCCAAAAAGCTGGGGCCTTTGTCATCGACTTTATTAGCACTTACCTTGTTAGGTGGCGTGGTTGTTACGGAATCAAGAACAGGCGTACTGAGTTTTTCTGTTTTGGTTCTTTGGTGGTTTAGCAAGAGAGCCGCGCTTGATTTCAGGCTCTCTCCTTGGGTTGTTTCCTTCGCCTTCATTGGATTTTTAAGTTTGTTCTGGACTTGGCCCTTGCTGATGGATGTAATGCAAGCAAGCGGTAGTCCATCTGAAGTCAATATCGGTGTTGGCTCTCGCTGGCTGGTGTGGCCCCAATTGATTGAGGCCGTGCTTCAGCGACCGTGGTGGGGTTGGGGTGTGGGCCAGGTTTCAACTGCCCAGAATGCTGTCGTTCACGCTTATGCCACTAGTGAACCGTTCACGTATGCACACAATGTCGTGCTGGATCTGGCCTTGGGCATGGGCGTGCCGCTGACTGGACTTGCAGTTCTAGTTGTTTCAGTTTGGTTTTGGAGGCGTATCCGGATCGTCAAACAATTGGCACCTTGGTATTGTCTGGCGCTGGTTTTTCCAGTCGCTGTTCATTCGATGCTGGAGTTTCCATTTTCTTATGCATATTTTCTCGTGCCAGTGATGTTTGCGCTTGGCGCCCTGGATGGAATGACCGGCTCCAAAGCTGCATTTCAACTGGGCGTCAAATTGGTGACGGCTATCCTGTTCGTGACCACTGCTGTGATGGCGTGGTCGGTGGTTGAATATGTGAGTATCGAAGAGGACTTTCGTATTGTTCGATTCGAGGCGTTGCGTGTAGGGAAAACACCATCAAACTATGAAAGGCCTCATG
The DNA here is from genome assembly GCA_040385425.1 of Pseudomonadota bacterium. GTDB lineage: Bacteria > Pseudomonadota > Gammaproteobacteria > Burkholderiales > Burkholderiaceae_C > Rhodoferax. Next base: position 10,252 of record JAZKHK010000131.1, read on the forward strand.
TCATTCTGTTAACTCAGTTGGATGCGTTGCTACACGGGGGGCGCATCGTCCCTAAACCGGGCATGGATGCTGATGAATTGGAATTGGCCAGAAGAACTGCGTTGCGGTTTCCTTGGACAGCTACTCAATCCCGCTATGCGCTGTCGCTGGCATTGAACGGAAACGCTGAAGAAGCGATTCGACAACTCAAAGTCATGCGTGCCATGCATGGAGCAAAAACATATGAAGGTATTAAAGCCAACTGGAAAGAGCTGGGCGATACCCGCTTTCCACAACTGAAATTATTGACAATGCCGTGAAAACTTGGAGTATCAGCAGCGTGATGTGACTTCCCGCAAATGGGCGTGCGTTTTTAACCCATCAAGTTGCGTTGTTGGGAGCCGGGTTTAGCTAAGTTATCCGGCGTTTCACACATCAATCAAGAACCATATGATCAAGTTAAATTTTGTCAGCGCATTCTGGAGAGACCGCTTCAAAGCCAGCGGCATTCATTTGGGAATCAGCGTTGTCATCGCCTTACTGGCTGCGGTACTGGTTTTTGGAGTCTGGTACCCCTACCCTTATCGGGAAATTTCTGGCGGCCGGGAGTTGTTTCTGATTGTGGTAATGGTGGATGTCATTCTGGGACCACTGATCACCTTGGCGGTTTTTAACCGTGCCAAGCCATGGCAGGAGTTGAGGCGTGACTTGGCTATGGTGGCGTTGATTCAGCTCAGTGCCCTGGGGTATGGATTGTGGACCGTATTCGTGGCGCGCCCTGTCCACATGGTGTTTGAGTACGATCGTTTTCGAGTGGTGCATGCTATCGATGTGCCGCTTGAGTTATTGCCAAAGGTGCCGCGTGATGTGGATGCGTTACCGCTGATGGGGCCGACGTTGTTGTCATTGCGCCCATTCCGCAATAACCAGGAAAATATGGATGCAACGTTCGCTGCGCTGCAAGGTGTCTCGCTCTCATCGCGCCCTGATTTATGGCAACGTTATGGCGCAGCTACGCCAGAAATACTTAAGGCCGCCCGGCCAGTCGTCGCGTTCAAAACCCGTTTTGTCATGCAGGCGGCGGCTATCGATGAAGCGCTTGCCCGGGTTGGCCGTCAACCTGAAACCGTGGTGTATCTCCCCATGGTCGGCCGCAAATCGGTTTGGACCGTGTTTCTAGACCCGGTCACTGCCGAGGTGTTGGCCTTTGTGCCATTAGACTCATTTTGAGTAAGTTGCTGCCGAAGACTCAACCGCTATTGATCCTCAATGACGGCGCTTCGCTTGTTCATCCATCACCTTCATGCCCATAACCATCGTCATTTTTGTATTTATCACTCTGCCTTGGCTCAATCCCTTTTCCCTCGGCCCATCGCCGGCAGTAGCCCCGTTGCTATTCTCATGGGCTTGCGCTGCAGTTTTGATTGGGATGTGCAGTCTGGCACCGGGTCGAATGACGAAGACGCGGCTGGTGAGTGCCATGGCGTCAGCCTGGTTGGTGGCCGCCCTGCTCAGTTCAGCTATAGGATTGCTGCAGTATTTCGGCGCCACCGCCGTCTTTGGTCAATGGGTCAACAGCACGGGCTTGGGTGAGGCCTATGCCAACTTGCGGCAGCGCAATCAGTTTGCGACGCTGACCAATATCGGGCTGGCGGCTTTGCTGTGGTGGGTGGCGCAAGGTCAGTTCAAGACCGAAACATCGGAAAACACCCCGCCATCAAATCGATTCAACTGGCAGCCAGCCATGGCCATGGCGGCTGCGGCGCTGTTGGCCATGGGCAATGCGGCCTCGTCATCGCGCACAGGACTGATGCAATTGGCGCTGTTGCTGGTCTTGGCCGGCATATGGGGGGGCTGGCATCAGCGGGCTGTGCGGCGTGTTTTGGTCACGGCCATGCTTCTCTACGGGGCCGCGGCCTGGACCTTGCCGGTGTTGCTGGGCCTCGACCCGCTTGCCACTGGGATTCTGGCACGCTTGCATGATGGCGGCCCGAGTTGCGCCAGTCGGGTGATTTTGTGGTCCAACGTGCTGCACCTGATCGATCAAAAGCCCTGGTTCGGTTGGGGCTGGGGGGAGCTCGATTACGCTCATTTCATCACGCGCTACCCCGGTCCCCGGTTTTGCGAGATTCTGGACAACGCCCACAACCTGCCGTTGCATCTGGCAGTGGAACTGGGGGTGCCGCTGGCGTTAGGGGTGTGCGGCGGCGGCCTGTGGCTGGCGTGGCGGGCCAAGCCCTGGCGGGAGACGGATGCGGGCCGTCAGATGGCGTGGATGGTCCTGGCGGTGATTCTGTTGCACAGCCTGCTGGAATACCCGCTGTGGTACGGGCCGTTTCAGATGGCTTTCGGTCTTAGCCTCTGGCTGCTCTGGCGCAAACCGGCGCCAGAGGCTGGAAATCCAGGTGCTTTTAGGCTTCTGGCTCCCGTCCTTTCTGGTGTTGTTGCTACTGTATTAATAGCGTTTTCGGCTTATGCGGCCTGGGACTACCACCGCATCAGCCAGATTTATATCGTTCCCAAAATGCGTTCAGATGCCTACCGCGATAACACCTTGCAGAAGATCGGTGACTCGTACTTGTTTCGGGATCAGGTGCAATTTGCCGAACTCAGCACCACGCCGCTGACACGCGGTAACGCCGCCCATCTTCATGAGCTGGCGAAGTCCTTGCTGCATTTTTCACCCGAGCCGCGCGTGATCGAGTCGGTCATCGAGAGCTCGCTGCTACTGAGGCATGACGATGAAGCCAAGTTTTATCTGGTGCGCTACCGGGCCGCTTTTCCTGAAAGCCATGCCCACTGGGCCGCAAAAAGGTAAACGCGTGGGCGCTTATTGCGCCACAAAACTGCCCGACTTGCCGCCGTGTTTTTCCAGCAGTTTGCAGTCAGTGATGGTCATGCCGCGGTCCACCGCCTTGCACATGTCGTAAATGGTCAGCAGCGCCACCTGCACGGCGGTGAGCGCTTCCATCTCAACGCCGGTGGGGCCGACGGTTTCCACGGTGGCCGTGCAAGATATGCTGCTGGCCCTTTCCCCCTCTGCAGGGATAGCTATAAATTCAATAGCAACACGGGTCAGCGCCAGCGGGTGGCACAGCGGAATCAGGTCGCTGGTTTTTTTGGCCGCCATGATGCCGGCGATGCGGGCAATGCCCAGCACGTCGCCTTTTTTGGCGGTGCCCGATTCGATGAGGGCCAGGGTGCCGGGCAACATGTCGATGCGACCGCCCGCGATGCCGATGCGGTGCGTGCTGACCTTGGCGGCCACGTCCACCATGTGGGCCTGGCCCTGCTCGTCGAAGTGCGTGAGTGTGCTCATTGGGAAATTCGTTACAGTTAAAAATCGTTGGCGAAAGCCAAATTTACAGAACCTTCATGTCAGTCGCGCATCATACGATCAGGTGGCTGCACAAGCCATGTTTCGGACAAGACCACTCGAAAGCGGACGGAATACATTTTGATCAAAATTTTTAAGCAAAATAAGGTTCTGGCCCTTATGAATAAAGCGCAGGCAGCTACTATTTTGATAGCTATTGGCGCCACCAGTCCGTTGGCTTTGCAGGCCCAGGTCAGTGCTCCGGCAAGCACCTCCCCAAGCTCATTCACCCAACTTCCCACGCTGGGAGACGGCAGCGACATGAGCACCAGCGCCGAGCGGCGTCTGGGCGACCGCATTGCCCGCGAAATCTACCGCGACCCCGACTACATTGACGACCCGGTGCTGGCCGACTATGTGCAAGGCATCTGGCAGCCCTTGCTGGCCGCCGCGCGGCTGCGCGGCGATTTGTCGCCTGAACTGGACGAGCGCTTTGCCTGGGAATTCATGCTCGGGCGCGACCGCACCGTGAACGCCTTTGCCTTGCCGGGCGGCTACTTTGGCATCCATCTGGGGCTGATCGCCATCGTCAGCAGCCGCGATGAATTGGCCTCGGTGCTGGGGCATGAACTCAGCCATGTCACGCAGCGGCATATTTCGCGACTGATTGCCAAGCAGAGCCAACAAGCGCCGTGGATGATCGGCGCCATGATTCTGGGCGCGCTGGCCGCCAGCAAAAACGCCGACGCCGGCAACGCCCTGATCGTGGGCGGGCAGGCCGTTTCGGCACAAAATCAGCTCAATTTCTCGCGCGACATGGAGCGCGAAGCTGACCGCGTCGGATTTGGCGTGATGACCCAGGCCGGCTTTGAGGCGCAGGGTTTTGTCTCGATGTTTGGCAAGCTGCAACAGGCCTCGCGCCTGAACGACAACGGCGCCTACCCTTATTTGCGCAGTCACCCGCTCACCACCGAACGGATTGCCGACATGCAGTCGCGCCAGATGCTGCTCACCCCGGGCACGGCCAACACCACGCTCACGCTGGAACACGCCATGATCGCCGCCCGCGCCCGCGTGCTCTCCAACCCCGGCGTGGACGCCTTGCGGGATTTGTTGGCAGAAACGGGCAGTTCCAAATTTGAGACCCTGGGCGCGCCCCGGCAGGCCGCTATTTTGTATGGTGCCGCGCTGGCCGCCAGCCGCTTGCGTGATGCGGCCCAAACCAAGGTTTATCTGGAGCGCCTGAGCGGGCTGGTGCGCCCGGATGCGAAGGCGGTGCGCCTGGTGCAGTTGCTGGGGGCTGAAATAGCCTTGACCCAAGGCGATGCACCGCGCGCGGCGGCCTTGCTGAAGGTTGGCCCGGTGGGGCGAAAAGAAACGGGTGATGGGGGCGCGGTGCGTCGCCCGGAGTTGTTTTTAGGGACGCAGATTGCCCTGCAAACCCGTCCGGGCGGATCGACTGCGGACGTGAGTGAAGCTGCGCAAAGCCTGCAAACCTGGGTGGCGGCCCACCCGCACGATGCGCAGGCTTGGCAGTTGCTCTCCAGCGCCTATGCCGCGCAAGGGCAGACCTTGCGGGCCATCCGCGCCAACGCCGAGACCCAAATCGCCTTGCTGGACTACCCTGCCGCGCTGGACCGGCTCAAGGCGGCCCAGGAAATTTTGCGCCAGAGCCGGGCCGGCAACGGGGCGTCGGAGCACATCGACGCCTCCATCATCGACACCCGCAAACGCCAGGTGGAGGCGCTACTGAAGGAACAGGCGCTCGATCGCTGAGTCGATCACGATGCCAAACGCCGAGTAGATCAGCGACCCCAGCAGCGCCGCGCCAAAGCCGCTCACCTGGAAGCCATCCAGCACGCTCGCGGCGGCCCAGAACATCAGGGCGTTGATGACAAACAGAAACAGCCCCAGCGTGACCACGGTGACGGGCAAGGTCAGCACCACCAGCACCGGCCGCAACACCATGTTGAGCAAGCCGATGACCAAGGCGGCAATCAGGGCCGCCGTGAAGCTGGTGACCTGGACGCCGCTGTAGAGATAAGCCACGGCCAACAGGGCGGCGGCGCTGAGCAGCCATTTGAGGATGAGTTTCATGGGCCGAGAATAACAGGCAGCCGTGCCTGGCTCAAGCCGGGCTTCAGCGCGGCTTGGGGTAGCCGCCCTCGGCCCAGGCGGTGGCGGTGGCCCGGTTCAGCGTGAACCCGGGCGACACCCGCACCTGGGCCAGTTGCTCGCCGGCTTCATCCTGCGCCGTCAGTGTGGCCGACGGGTTGTCGTCATCGGGCACGATGTCGAGCGACACGGTTACCCGGGCCGGGCCGACCGTGACCGCGATGCTTTGGTGCAGCGACGCGTGCAGTTGCTGTTCGTGGCGGCGCACAAACTCCGTGGCGGTTTTGACCAGCGTGCTGAAGGCATTGCCGTCGAGCGGTTTGGGGTTTTTCTTGTCGCGCCCCATGGTCCACGGCCCGACCAGTGCGGGCTCGGGTTCGCCGTCCTTGATCATGGCCACGGCCCAGCCATCGTCGTCTTCGTTCTTGATGACGCGAGCGGTCCAGCCGTTGTCGTGCCACAGGCGCGGTTGTTCGATTTTTGCGTCAGGGTCGAAGGGGAGATCGGTCACAGGAGGTCGTTTCAGTGAAAAGAGGGGGCGGCCAGGCGCGGGTGAAATCAGCCTGCATTTTAACGAGCCACCTTCTTTTCAGCGCCGGGCTATCATGCGACCCCCATGGCAAGCCTTCACATCACCGACATCGAATCAGCCATCAACTTCTGGCGTGGCCAAAAACCGGCCACCGACGGCTGGTCTCTGGCGCCCGAAACCCGGGCGCTGGCCGAGGTCTATGCCGTGATGGCGTTCAACCAGGACACGGAAATCGATGAAAATTTGATGCCGCCAAAGGCCATGGCGGCCTGGCTGGCCTGGTACGCCAGCACGCCCGACACGCCCTGCATTGCGATTTGCTCCACCAGCCAGGGCGACGAAGAATGCAAAGGCTGTGGCCGCAGTTTTGCCGAGGTGCAGTACTGGACCGAGATGCGCCCGGCTGAAAAACGCCAGACCTGGCGCCGCATCACGATGCTGGGCAGTTCCTGGCGCTTTAACAAATACGCCGAGCGGGCGGTGGAAAACGGTTGATTGCTATTTAATTAATAGCTTCTTATGCACTATTCATAAGGGCTAGAGGCTGATTTGGTACTTATTTCCAGCGAATGGGCTCGATATCGACGTTGTGCGCGCCGTCGCTCAGCATCAGCACCCCTTCCTGAATCGTCGCCTGCAACTGCATGCTGCGTTGCGCCATCGGAATCAGCGCTTGCGACGCTGCCGTGGGAATGCGAAACACGCTCAGGTTTTTAGGCCGGGCCAGCTTGGCCTCCATGGTGCGCCACCACACCTCGGCCGCGTGGTTGAAGCAGTACAGCACCACCTCGTCGCCCTTGTTGCAGGCCTTGAGCAGCGGCTTGTCTTCGGGCTGGCCGACTTCGATCCAGAGCCGGGTCTGGCCGGTGAAGTCGCGCAGCCAGGCATCGGGCTCGTCGGGGTCCGAAAGCCCCGCGCCGAAAGCCAGCGTGCCGTCGCCGCCGCACACGGTTTGCAGCTTGTGCGCCTGCAGGGCCAGCGCGCACAGGCGGATCATCATGCGCTCGTCAGTTTCGCTCGGGTGGCGCGCCAGCGTCAGGGCGTGATCCGCGTAGTACGCGTGGTCAATGTCGGCAATTTGCAGACTGGCTTTGAAGATGGTGGATTTGATCGCCATCAGACGCGGCGAGCGAGTTCAGCCGCTTTGCCGGTGTAGCTACCCGGCGTCATGACCATCAGGCGGGCTTTCTCTTCTTCCGGGATCTCGAGCTTGGCGATGAAGCCCTGCATCAGTTCGCGCGTCATCGGTTCGCCGCGGGTGAACTTCTTGAGCTGCTCATACGGCTGGGGCAGGCCAAAGCGGCGCATCACAGTCTGGATCGGCTCGGCCAGCACTTCCCACGACGCGTCCAGGTCGGCGGCGACCGCTTCTTCGTTCAGTTCGAGTTTGCCCAGACCGGTCAACAGCGACTGGTAGGCCAGCAAGGCGTAGCCCATGGCCACACCCATGTTGCGCAGCACCGTGCTGTCGGTCAGGTCGCGCTGCCAGCGGGAAATCGGCAGCTTTTCGCTCAGGTGCTTGAGCAGGGCGTTGGCCAGGCCCAGGTTGCCTTCGGCGTTCTCGAAATCAATCGGGTTGACCTTGTGCGGCATCGTGCTGGAGCCGACTTCGCCTTCGCGCAGGCGCTGCTTGAAGTAACCCAGGCTCACATAGCCCCAGACGTCGCGCGACCAGTCGATCAGGATGGTGTTGGTGCGGGCGATGGCATCAAACAGCTCGGCCATGTAGTCGTGCGGCTCGATCTGGATGCTGTAGGGCTGGAAGGTCAGGCCCAGGCCAACGGGTTCTGGCGTCTCGATCACTTTGCGGCTGAAGGCTTCCCAGTCGAACTCGGGCCAGGCCGACAGGTGGGCGTTGTAGTTGCCCACGGCGCCGTTCATTTTGGCCATCAGTTTGATGCCGGCGATGCGTTCGCGCGTGGTGCTCAGGCGCACCACGACGTTGGCGATTTCCTTGCCCACGGTGGTGGGGCTGGCCGTTTGGCCGTGCGTGCGGCTGAGCATCGGCACGTCGGCAAACGCATGGGCCATTTCGCGCAGCTTGGTGATGACGGCGTCGAGGGCGGGCAACAGCACCTGGTCGCGCCCGGCTTTGAG
>JAZKHK010000132.1:0-4546 GCA_040385425.1 Pseudomonadota bacterium
GCCGTGAAAGTGGCCGGCGGTGGCGGGGCCGCTCAAATTGGCAAATGACATCTTCCAGCGAAACAGCCGGGTGTTCTTGTCCAGCACCGCGTCCACCCGACCCGTCCCCGCCGTGGCGGCCGGGGGCACCTCGTTCAATCCCGTCATCTGGGTGCTGAAGGCTGCCAGATGCGCGTTGGGGTCGGGTTTTAGAACACCACAGCCCGCCAAGGCCAGGGCCACACCGGCGGTGGCGAGGAGGGCACGCAGGGCGGGATAAGAACGCATTTTTGACTCCTTGAGCTTTTTGAGGGATTGATTTTTTGGTGCAGTGTAGGAGTCGGTTGGCCTCTAAAATCGCCTTGTGGCAGATAATTTGTAACAAAATATGCCGCTAGCCCCCGTCTTTATTGCCTTGTTCGCTATTGTTTTGATAGTGTGTCCGGGGCGGGTCCGGGCCTCGCATTAAGACGGTGTAATAGAGGCTATGCCGATCAAACCAATCAATCAAAACCATGGGTATTTCTCTTGAGTGCTGACGATCTGGCCAGCCTGTCGCTGGCGGCCTTTGACCAGGTGGTGGATGCCACTTCGGGCTTTCGCTCGCGCCCCGGCCAGCGCGAGATGGCGCAGCGCATCGCCAGCAAGCTATCCACCGTCAATCTGGGCGAGCACGCCAACCCCGGCAAAGCCATCACCGTCATTCAGGCGGGTACCGGCGTGGGCAAGTCGGCGGCTTACCTGTCCACCACGGTGGCGCTGGCGCTCTCGCTCAAAACCCGCGTCGTCATCTCCACCGCGACCGTGGCGCTGCAAGAGCAGCTCATGACCAAGGATTTGCCCGCGCTGGCGGCCGTGCTGAACACGCCGTTTGTGTTCGCGCTGGCCAAGGGACGCGGCCGCTACGTGTGCAAACTGAAGCTGGAGCGCCTTGCCGGTGCCGGCGAAGAGTCTTCCGACGACCTGTTCGAGCCCGACGAAGACCAGCCGCCGCCGCGTGCCGCTTTTGCCAAACAGCTGCAAGGCGAAGACCCCGAAGAGCGCCGCATGAAACTCTACGGCGCCCTGGCCGATGCGCTGGCCAGCAACCGCTGGGACGGCGACCGCGACAACCTGGCTGAGCAACCCGAGCCGCGCGACTGGTCGGCGGTGGCCGCCGAGCGCCACACCTGCACTGCCCGGCATTGCCCGCGGTTTCAGGTGTGCAGCTATTACAACGCCCGCACCAAACTGGCCGAAGCGCATGTGATCGTGGCCAACCACGACCTGGTGCTGGCCTCGCTGGGTCGCAAGGCGCTGCCCGAGATGGACAAATGCCTGGTGGTGTTTGACGAGGGCCACCATTTGCCCGCCGTGGCGCTGGACCAGTTCTCCAGCAGCATGGATTTGTCCAGCCTGCGTTGGCTCGACAAATTGCCCAAAACCCTGCAAGAGGTCAGCGAAAAGATTCACGCGACGCTGGCACAAGACGTCACCACGCTGGCGCAGCAACTCAAGACCGCCTTGCTGGACGTTGGCCGCATGGTGATGGACCTGCTGGCCGTGAACGTCACCGGTTACGAGGGCACTTATCGCTTCAAAAACGGCGTGCTGCCGGAAACCTTTGTGGACCCGGTCACGCTGATTCACGGCCACGCCGAAGGTTTGTCCAAAGCGCTGGAAGCCTTGGGCGCCGAGGTAAAACTGCTGGCCAAGGAAGACCCGTCGCAAGCGCTTCCGTGTTCCCAGATGTACGCCAAGCTGGGCCAGTTGGCGCCCAAGCTGGCCAGTGTGGTCGAAACCAGCAGCCTGCTGCTGGAGCACGGCCCGCAACCGCTGGCCAAGTGGCTGCAGTCCGACACCAGCTCGGGCCTGGTCTTCTTGACTGCCCATGCCTGCCCGATCGTGCCGGGCGACCTGCTGCGCCAGGGGCTGTGGAGCCAGGTGCGCGGCGCGGTCATCACCTCGGCATCGCTCACCAGTTGCGGCAGCTTTGATTATTTTCTGAAGGAAGCGGGGCTCACCAACAACCCCCATGCGTCCACGCTGGAAGTCGAAAGCCCGTTCAACTACGCCACCCAGGGGCAGTTGATCGTGGTCGAGACCGAAGCGGACCCCAAGAATGCCGAGGCCTACACGCGCGAGATGGTGGGCGAGTTGCTGGCCGATTTGAGCCAGGTTGAACACGGCGCGCTGGTGTTGTTCACCTCGCGCGTGCAGATGAAGGCGGCGGTGGATGCGCTGTCGCCCGCCTTGCAGGATGTCGTCATGGTGCAGGGGCAGATGGCGCGCGTGCGGCTGCTGGCAGCCCACCAGGCGCGGGTCGAGGCCGGGTTTCCCTCGGTTATTTTTGGTTTGCAGTCGTTTGGCGAGGGGCTGGATTTGCCGGGGCAACTGTGCGAGACGGTGTTCATCGCCAAGCTGCCGTTCAGCCCGCCGTCCGATCCGGTGGAGGAGGCGCGCTCGGAGTGGTTGAAAAGCATCGGAAGGGACCCATTTTCAGAACTGGTCGTGCCGGCCACGGGGATCAAGTTGCTCCAGTGGACGGGGCGGGCGATTCGCACTGAAAACGACCACGCCACTGTGATTTGCTATGACCGGCGGCTGTTGCGGCTGGCATTTGGCCGGCGCATGTTGCAGGGTTTGCCTCCGTATGCGGTGTCGCGCCGGGTGGCTGGTGTGGCGCAGGCGGTTTGAGGCAGGGAGTTCATATTGGATCAGGTGATGAAATCAATTTTCGGGGTGGTTTTTCGGGTGGTGCTGTTGTTGGCGGCGCTGGTGTTTCTGGCCAGTCTGGTGGTCGGGGCGCTGCTGTTGCTCGCGGTCTGGCTGCTTCGGGCTTTGTGGGCGCGTTTGACGGGGCAGCCGGTGATGCCGTGGACTTTCCAGTTCAGCCGGCAGGCGATGATGGACCGCTTTTACCGGGCTTCGGGGCAGGGGCCTTTTTCGCATCGGGACGCCAATGTGATCGATGTCACGGATGTGATTGAGGTGGAGCCCAAGCAAATCAAGCCTTGAGTTTTGTTGGTTCGGGGGTCCTGTTGGTCAGTTGGGGCTCGCTCGGGGCTTTATTGGACTTGACCCGGCGCAGAGGGGGCGGATGCCGGGCGCTCCTGCGTCCTACGGACTTTTTGACGTCGCGCCCAACATCCGCCCCCTCTGCGCCTCGCTTTGCTTGCTACTTTATTTATAGCTGCTTGCGCATGATTCACGGGGGCTAGAGGGCTATTTGGCTTGTAAATCGGGGGCGGTGAGGATGATGTCTTTGGAAAACAGCTCAATCGTTGTTTTGGCGACCTGGGTGGTGTCAAAGTAAGCGTAGGCGCCGACGCCGACAGCGCCGACCAGCGGGACGAAGCGCGACACGCCTTTGCCGATGACGTTTTGCGTGACCTGTACGCCCAGTGCGCGCGCGGCGGACTGGATCATCGCCAGTGACGCGCCCTGAACCAGATAACGTTCGCCCACGCGCACCACCACATCCCGAAACAGTTGCGCCGAGACGTGCTTGAACAGGCAGTAAATCATCTGTTCCCGGCCCAGGTTGGCACTTTTGCCATAGACCGCCGCAATGTCCGCCACCATTTGCGCCTGCAGCTTCCAGACAGCCACCAGCTCCGGCAGAATAGTCAGCCAACCGAGAAAACCCGGCGGCAAGGCCAGCGAGCCTGCCATCAGACTGGCTTGCCGGGCTGCCGCGCGGCTCAGGGCGCGGGCATGTGCTTCGGGTTGCTCGGTTTCGCTTTCAAAAGACGGCGGCACATGCAGCACCAAATCCAGAATGGCATCGCCCACTTTTTGCGGCAAGTCGCCTGGTGAACCCAAGATGGCAAGGACATTTTTCGACATGATGAAATCATTATGTCGCTGTCTTCATTCGTAAGTACTTGTTTGCGCAATTCCCCAAAGAAACCGGAAAATTGCAAAAAATAAGCATCAAAAGTGCCTCTAGCCCCCGTGTAATAAGCGCAAGCAGCTATAAAAACAATAGTAAATAAGCAACTCAAGTCAAGGCAGGCGCGGGGCGGAGGTCGGGCGCGACGTCAAAAAGTCCGAAGGACGCAGGAGCGCCCGGCATCCGCCCCGTGCCTGCCGGGTTAAGGCAAGGGAATCAATTCCACCCCCACCTTGCCCGGCGAAGCAAAGTGTTTGAGCAGCAGCCGGTAAGTGTCCAGATCAAACGCCAGCGTACGCCGACTTTCCAGCGCTTCAACCAGCTCCGCCTCGTCCTGCACGGTGGCCAAATGGCACCACTGGTCAAAAATATGAAGATCGGTGCGGCCCGTCTTCAGGTTGTACTCGCGCAAGCCCACCTTGCCCGCATGCGGCCAGACCTGCAGTTTTTGCGCACTGAGCGCCTGCTGCAGCCGCAGGTAATGCGACTCCGGCGTTTCTTCACCACAACAGACCCCTTTGCAGCGGCCAATCTGGTGGGCAAAACAGTGGCCTTTGCCGGACTCCAGCCCCAGCGCTTGCGGACACAGGGTGTGCGTGTCGGCCAGTTCGCGCAAGCTGGTGAGGGCCTGGTTTTTGGAGCGGTACACGCCGTACATGCGAGCAAACTGAGCCGGCTGCAAGTCCTCGCCGC
>JAZKHK010000132.1:4556-25011 GCA_040385425.1 Pseudomonadota bacterium
GACGTCGTACGCCGAGACGACTTCCTCACCCCGGCGCTGCTCGATCGTGAACGCACGGCCTCCAGCGATCGCGAAGGACGCGTAGCCCGCGCCGGCCGGCTGCTTCCAGAGCGGCGTCGGTCCCTCCGCGGACCAGGCAGTCAGCAGCGGGCGCTCGCGCGGGTTCTCGCTCAGCCGCCAGGCGCACAGCGTATTGCTGCGGCGCAAGTGGCGGTTGTAAACCGGCTGCTGGTCCTTGACCAGCCGGGCTTCCAGCAGCAGGGCGCCGAGTTCTCCGGCCGTTTCCTTCCACTCCACGCGCCGGATTTCCTGCGCAATGCGCATCTCGCGCGGGTCTTTGCCGGCGGCCTGAAAGTGCGACATGACCCGGCTGCGCAACTTGATGCTTTTGCCAATGTACAAAGGCAGCGGCCCTTCGCCGTAAAACAGGTACACGCCCGGCGTCTCCGGGATGTCGCCGACATGGGTTTCCAGTTGCGGGGGCAGGGCGGCGCTGCCTTGCAGCAGGGTCAGCGCATGCTGGCTCACCTGCTCAGCGCCGCGCTCCAGCGCGGCAATGCGCAGCCAGTCCAGCACCACGTCCACATCGCCCATGGCGCGATGCCGGGCGCTGGTCGCCAGCCCGTGGCGCTGCATGATGGCGTCCAGCCCGTGGCTCTTGTGCTGCGGATACAGCAGGCGCGACAGGCGCACGGTGCAGACGGTCTTGATGCGCAAGGGCGTGTCCAGCCGGGCGAATTCGTTGAGCAAGAAGCCGTGGTCAAAGCGCACGTTGTGGGCCACCAGCACGGCGCCGGTGAGGATTTCCAACAAACGCGGGGCCACTTCGTCAAAACCGGGCGCATCGGCCACCATCGTGTCGGAGATGCCGGTCAGGTTCTGGATAAAGGGCGAAATGGCGATGCCGGGGTTGACCAGCGTGCTCCAGCGCTCCACCTCCAGCCCGTCCTCCATGCGCACGGCGGCAATTTCGGTGATGCGGTCTTGCACCGGGTTACCGCCGGTGGTTTCCAGGTCAAGCAGAACGTAGCAGGGCAGCATGAAAGAAAAAGGGGGTTAGCAGAACATCAGCGCCAGCCAAGCCGGGTCGTCGATGACGTTGATCAGCAGATAAGCGCCGATGCGGTAAAGCCAGAATTCAGCATGATCCCCGATGCCGAATACCTGATCCGCAGACGGGTCAAACAACGTCGAGGGCATGGAAGCTGAAGTGGCCCGCGCGGCGGTCGGCAAAGTAGTGTTCCAGCGTGAGCTTGACAGTGCGGAATGCAATTTCGTCCCACGGAATTTCGTCTTCGGCAAACAGGCGGGCTTCGATGGTTTCAAAGCCGGGGTCGAAGCGGTCGCTGAGCAGGCGCGCCCGGTAAAACAGGTGGACTTGCCCGACGCGGGGCACGTTGACCAGTGAAAACAGGCCTTCCAGCTCGAACTGCGCGCCGGATTCTTCCAGCGTTTCTCGGGCCGCGCCTTCGGCCACGGTTTCATTGAGTTCCATGAAGCCGGCCGGCAGCGTCCACTTGCCATAGCGCGGTTCGATATTGCGCTTGCACAGCAGCACTTTGTCACCCCAATACGGCACCGTGCCCACCACGTTGAGCGGGTTTTCGTAATGCACGGTGAGGCAGGCGGTGCAGATCGCGCGCTCCTTGGTATCGCCGTCATCGGGAATGCGGTAGATCACGGCGGTGCCGCAGTTTTTGCAATGTTTGATGGGAGGACGAAGCATGATGAGCAGTGTAATGCGGCCTTATGCGACCGTGATGTTGAGTGGCGCCAGCCCGGTCACCGTGCCCCGCATCGTGTCGCCTGCCACCACCGCGCCCACGCCGGCGGGTGTCCCGGTGAAGATCAAATCGCCAGCTTGCAAGGTCCAGGCGGCCGACAGGGCCTCGATCGTTTCCGCGATGTTCCAGATCAGGCTGGAAATAGCGCTGCGCTGGCGCTCCTGGCCGTTGACCTGCAAGGCAATCTCGGCGTTGCCGATATCGCCTGCCGCTGCCGCGGGCGTGATCGGGCCGATGGGAGCCGACTGCTCAAACGCCTTGCCGATGCACCAGGGGCGGCCCTGTTTTTTCATCTCGTTTTGCAGGTCGCGGCGCGTCATGTCCAGACCGACGGCGTAGCCAAAAATATGCCGGTGCGCGTCGGCCGCCTGGATGCGGCTGCCGCCCAGGCCAATCGCCACCACCAGTTCGATCTCGTGGTGCAGGTTGTGGGTCAGGCTGGGGTAGTGCAAGGTGCCGGTCTCGCCCGCCTGGACCGCCAGCACGGCATCGGCAGGCTTCATGAAGAAGAAGGGCGGCTCGCGCCCGCTGAACCCCATCTCTTTGGCGTGATCTTCGTAGTTGCGCCCGACGCAGTAGATGCGGTGCACCGGAAAGCGCTCAGGCAGGCCCAGCACGGGCACCGACACCGGGGGCGCAGGGTTGAAAACGTAAGTCATGAGAACCTTGGATTGACAGGGTGGCGGTGTGGGGAGATCAGGCCGATTTGGCCACCAGGTCGAAGTGTTCGACCACCGGGGCCGCCGCAAAAAACGGCCCGACGATGGCGCGCCATTCGTTGAACGCTGGTGACTCGCGGAAACCGACCGTGTGGTCTTCCAGCGTGTTCCAGAAAATCTGCAGCAGGTAGCGCTCGGTGCTTTCAATGCCTTTGTTGACCTTGAAGCCCTGGAACCCATGCGCCTGCGCAATGACGGTTGTCAGGCCGCGCTGGATGGCTTCTTCAAAAGCGGCGTTTTGACCGGGTTGGATGCGGATGTCGGCTAGTTCGAGAATCATGAAAGGCTCCGGTAAATGTTTGGCGGGCAAGTTTACCGGGCCAGCAGGCCCATGGCATGCAAGGCCAGTCCGGCCAGCCCACCGACCAAAGTGCCGTTGATGCGGATGAACTGCAAGTCGCGCCCGATATTGAGTTCGATTTCTTGCACCAGTTGCCGGTCGTCCCACGCCTTGATGGTTTCTGAAATATGGCTGGTGATGCCGGACTGCAGACTCACCGTCATTTGACCTGCCGCCGACAGGATGTGCTCATTGATGGCGTCGCGCAGACCGGGGTCGTTGGCCAATTTCTGGCCGATGGAGCGCAAGGTGGCCTCCAGATGGCCGGCAATGGCGGAGTTGGGGTCGGCCAGGTCGTCCTGCATGCGGCCTTTGATGTCAGTCCACAGCGAGGCGACAAAGGTCTGGATGGCCGGGTCGGTGAGGGCGCGTTCCTTGATGTTGTTGAAGGCGGTGCGCAAGGCCGGGTCGCTGCGCAGGCGCTCAATGTAGTCCATCAGCCATTGCTCGTAGCGCAGTCGCAGGGGGTGGTCGGGCTGCGCCAGGATCTCACGCAGTTCGGACAGCGCCGAGAGGCTGAGCTTTTCCGCAAAGCTGTCGGCTATTTTGGACGCGGAATACACGGTATTGACCATTCCGACCACCAGCGGCCATTCCTTGTTCACATGCTTGAGCATCAGCTTCGCCGCGGCGTCCTTGACCTGGTCTTCCATCAGGAACTCGCTCACTTTGTGCAGCCCGGCATCCAGCAGCTCATGGTGGCGACCGTCCTTGGTGAGCAGGCCGAGCACTTCACCCGCGATCAGGGCCGCATCCCAGCGGCGGGCTTGCGACACGATCAGCTCCTGCGTTGCCCGCTGCATGCGCTCGTCATCAAACACATGGAGCGCGCCCAGCGCCCAGGCCCGCGCTTCGGTCATCCAGAATTTCACCCGGGCCGGGTCATTCAACCATTCGCTCAGGCGCATGGCCGGGTCAAAAACAGCCAGTTTCGACAACAGGGTCTTGGGGTCCAGAAAGTGGTCGCGGACAAAGTCGGCCAGGTTGTCCGCAATGCGGGCCTTGCTCTGCGGGATGATGGCCGTGTGCGGCAGCTTCAGGCCCAGCGGGTGCCGAAAAAGCGCCACCACCGCAAACCAGTCCGCCAGCGCGCCGACCACCGACGCTTCACAGAAAGCCCGCAGCCAGCCCCAAGCCCCCAGCCCGCCCATCAGGTGGCTGACGATCAGGCCGACCATGGCCGCCAGCAGCAGCGCCAAAGCGATCCATTGCATGCGCTGCAAGGGACGGTGGCGGGCATCGGGGAGCGCGGTTGGGTCGGAAGCTTGGTTGTTCATAATCATAAGGAAGCTACTCTTCAGGTTGGCAGTTAAAGAGGGTCAGTTTTTCGGTAAATATCCGGGTTGGAGCGTCTCGCTGCGTTTCAGTTTTCCTGAATATGCGCTATTTGTGGGATAGAGGTGGTGCGGTATGCTGCCCCCATGAGCATTGAAAACTTTATTCCCGGCAAAGATGCCTCCCTCGAATCCACCATCAACACGCTGCAAGGCAAATTGCAGGCACTTGGCTTTCATATTGAAGAAAAATCCTGGTTGAACCCGGTCGATGGCATCTGGTCGGTGCACATTCGCGACCGCGATTGCCCGCTGCTGTTCACCAACGGCAAGGGCGCCACCCGGCTGGCGTGTCTGGCCAGCGCCCTGGGCGAGTTTTTCGAGCGCCTGTCCACCAACTATTTCTGGACCCACTATTACCTCGGCCCGGTCGTGGCCGACCGGCACTTTGTGCACTACCCGCAAGAGCGCTGGTTTGAGCCGGGTGAAGACGGCAGTTGGCCGGTCGATTTGCTGAACCCCGGTCTGCACAAGTTTTACAACCCCGAAGGTAGCGTGGACGCCAGCAGCTTGGTCGAGTTCAATTCCGGTAACACCGAGCGCGGCATTTGCGCCATTCCCTACATGCGCGAGCGCGATGGTGTGACCACGTATTTCCCGGTCAACATCATCGGCAACCTGTATGTGAGCAACGGCATGTCGGCCGGCAACACGCCGATGGAAGCGCGCACACAGGCCTTGTCCGAGATTTTTGAGCGCCACATCAAGGCCCGCATCATCAGCGAAGGCATTTGCCTGCCGAACGTGCCGGAAGCCGTCATCGCCCGCTACCCGCGCATTGCCGCCGGCATCAAGGCGCTGCGTGCGGCGGGCTTTGGCATTCTGGTGAAAGACGCCTCGCTGGGCGGCCAGTACCCGGTGATGAACGTGACCCTGCTGCACCCCGAAGACCAGGGCTGCTTCGCCAGTTTCGGCGCGCACCCGCGCTTTGAGATTGCGCTGGAGCGCGCCTTGACGGAGCTGCTGCAAGGCCGTGCGCTGGACTCGCTGGCCGGTTTTTCCGCGCCTTCGTTTGATCTGGAAGAGACGGCCAGCGCCACCAACATCGAAATCCATTTTGTGGACTCCAGCGGCGTGATCCACTGGAAGTTCCTGGGCGAATCGCCCGACTACGTGTTTTGCGACTGGAACTTCAGCACCACCACGGCCGAGGACTATGCCTGGTCCGTGGACCGCATTCACAAGGACGGGCGCGAAATCTACATTGCCGATTTCACCCACCTGGGCGTCTACGCCTGCCGTATTCTGGTGCCCGGCATGTCCGAGATTTACCCGGTGGACGACCTGGAGTTCGAGAACAACAGCGTGGGCAACGACATCCGCGAAGCGATCTTGAACCTGACCGATCTGGACGACGAAGAGTGCGCCGATCTGTTGGCAACGCTCAATGAATCCGCGTTGGCAGACCAGCGCCCGGTAGCGGCCGTGATTGGCATGGCGGCCGACGCTGACTCATTCTGGAGCGACCTGCGGGTGGGCGAACTCAAGACCCTGCTGGCGCTGGCCATTGGCGACGAAGCCGCCACGCTGGAAGGCTGTGACTGGATCAAGCATTTTGGCCAGATCAACCCCCAGCGCCGCACCGTGTACGCCTGTATTGAAAGCCTGATCAACCTGGCCGACATGGGCGATACCGGTCCGTACCTGAGCGCCTTGCGCCAGCTCTACGGTGCCGGCGCCGTGGCGCAGGCGCATGCGCTCATCATGCAAACCGACCGTTTCATGGGCCTGAGCGCGCCCGGGCTGCGGCTGGTCGGGTGCGAAATGCACCACAAGCTGCTGGTGGCCTACGACAAGGTGCATGTGCGCGCCATTTAATCCTGCATCACCGTGAATCCCGACTGGCTGATTCCCCAATGGCCCGCGCCTGCGAATGTGCATGCGCTGTGCACCACGCGCGCCGGCGGCCGCTCACTCGCTCCCTACGATTCGTTGAACCTGGGTGATCATGTGGGCGATGCGCCCGGGGATGTGGCGGCGAACCGGGCGGTGCTCCATCAGGCGATGGGCGTCAAGCCGGTATTTTTATCGCAGGTGCATGGCACGCATGTGGAGCGGATTTCCGGCGACACCGCGCACGGCACGCAGGCCGATGGCTGCATTACCGATCAGCCGCGTCTGGCCTGCACCATCATGGTGGCCGATTGCCTGCCGGTGCTGTTCACCAACGAGCAGGGCACCCAGGTCGCTGCCGCGCACGCGGGCTGGCGCAGTCTGGCCGGGCAGGTCGGAAACGGGATTTTGGAGGCTGTTTTAGCGTGTTTTAGGGCTCTAGCCCCCGTGGATAGTGCACAAGCAGCTACAAAAATAATAGCGTGGCTAGGCCCTTGCATTGGCCCGCAGGAGTTTGAAGTGGGCGACGATGTGCGCGATGCCTTCGTTTTGCAGGACCCGGCGGCGCAGGCCCTGTTCGTGCCCAAATCCAGCGGCAAATGGCGGGCGAATTTGCAGGGTCTGGCCCGTTTGAAACTGGTCGCCCAAGGTGTTACACAAATTTACGGTAACGATGGCAGCCGCGATTGGTGTACGGTCAGCAACCCGTCACGTTTCTTCTCGCACCGGCGCGACCGCGTCAGCGGCCGCCTGGCGGCTTGCATCTGGCTGGATTGATTTGGCAGCCGCCAACTCGGCGGCTTCACGGGCCTTGATCGCACGGCGCCGTTTGGGCGCGCCCATCAAGTAAAAAACCAGGGCGGCGGGTCCCACGCCATAGAGCAAAAAAGTAATGATGGCTCCCAGTACGGAGCCATTGACATGGTTGGCCTCGGCGACGGCCATCATGAGCGTCACATAAATCCAGGCAATCGGAACAATGTACATATTCGAGCAATAAAGTGGGAATAAGATAAACGTCAGTTTTTCGAAGGGGTTTACCTAAGATACTAGCGCGCTAGAGCGTTTGCCGAACAATGAAACAGAGAGGACACAACATGACACAGGATTCTTCCGATATTTGGGCGCAATCAGCCCAGCAGTTTCAACAGACCTTGGGTGAAAATTGGGTCAAGATTTTCGAATCTTTTCAAAACATGGATCTGGGCACCGTCAGTACCAGTCTGACAGACCTGACGGAAGCCTCCGTCCAGCAACCAAAAATCAGCTTCGATCCGGAAAAGATGAAAGAGCTGCAGGCGCAGTATCTGACAGAGGCCGCCGGGCTCTTTCGCCAGGGCGTGCAAACGACCGCACATGCGGCTGACCGACGCTTTTCGGCCGAAGCCTGGGGGGCCAATCCCCTGGCGGCTTTTGCGGCAGCCTCTTACCTGCTCAACTCCCGCACCTTGATGGGCATGGCCGATGCCGTCGATGCGGACGAAAAAACCCGCGCCCGCATCCGTTTCGCCCTGGAACAGGTGTCGGCAGCTGCCGCGCCGAGCAACTTCATGGCGTTCAATGCCGAAGCGCAAAAGAAGGCCATTGACACCAAGGGCGAGAGCATCGCCAAAGGCATTCAAAACCTGCTGCATGACATGCGCCAGGGCCATGTGTCCATGACGGATGAAAGCGTGTTTGAGGTGGGGCAAAACATCGCCACCACCGAAGGCGCCGTGGTGTTCGAGAACGAGCTGTTCCAGTTGATCGAATACAAGCCGCTGACCGCCAAGGTATTCGAGAAGCCTTTTCTCTTTGTTCCGCCCTGCATCAACAAGTTTTACATTCTTGACCTGCAGCCGGAAAACTCCCTCATCCGCTATGCCGTGGCGCAGGGCCACCGCACTTTCGTGGTGAGCTGGCGCAATCCCGATGCTTCGCTGGCCCAAAAAACCTGGGATGACTACATTGAAGACGCGGCCATCAAAGCCATCGCGGTAACGCAGGCCATCACCGGATCTGAGTCCATCAATGCCCTGGGTTTTTGCGTCGGTGGCACGATTTTGGGCACCGCCCTGGCCGTGCTGGCAGCGCGCGGCGAAAAACCGGTGGCCAGCGCCACCTTCCTGACCTGCCTGCTTGATTTTTCGGACACAGGCATTCTGGACATCTTCATTGACGAGAAATCGGTCAAGACGCGTGAAAAGGAAATGGGCAAGGGTGGCTTGATGAAGGGCAAAGATCTCGCCAGCACCTTTAGCTTTTTACGTCCCAACGATCTGGTGTGGAACTATGTGGTGGGCAACTACCTCAAAGGTGAAACGCCGCCCGCGTTTGACCTGTTGTACTGGAATGGTGATTCCACCAATCTGCCCGGTCCTTTTTACGCCTGGTACTTGCGCAACACCTACCTTGAAAACAACTTGATCAAACCCGGCAAAGTAACCGTTTGCGGAGAGAAGATCGATTTGAATCAAGTGGATTTGCCGGTTTATCTTTATGGCTCGTACGAAGACCACATTGTCCCAATCAATGGTGCCTACGCCTCCACCCAGGTGTTGCCGGGCAAGAAACGCTTTGTCATGGGCGCGTCTGGCCACATTGCCGGTGTCATCAACCCGCCAGCCAAAAACAAACGCAGCCACTGGATTCGTGAAGACAGCAAATTGCCTGAAAGCCACGACGACTGGATGGCAGGCGCCACCGAGCACAAAGGCAGTTGGTGGACCGATTGGTCTGAATGGTTGGGCAAACAGGCCGGCAAACAGATTGCCGCGCCCAAGACCTACGGCAAAGGCAAATACAAAGCCATCGAAGCCGCCCCGGGCCGCTACGTTCAGGCCAAAGCCTGATTAGTTGTCATCACGCAGGAGTCAAGGAAATAATGGAAGACATCGTCATCGTTTCAGCCGCCCGCACCGCCGTGGGCAAGTTTTGTGGAACGCTCGCCAAAACATCTGCCCCGGAACTCGGTGCCGCCGTGATCAAGGAATTGCTGGTTCGCACCGGACTCGGTCCCGATCAGGTCGGTGAAGTCATCCTGGGCCAGGTGCTGGCGGCCGGTTCCGGTCAAAACCCGGCGCGCCAGTCGGTCATCAAGAGCGGCCTGACCAAGGAAACGCCCGCCCTCACCATCAACGCCGTGTGCGGTTCGGGCCTCAAGTCGGTCATGCTGGCGGCTCAAGCCGTGGCTTATGGCGACAGCGACATCGTCATTGCCGGGGGTCAGGAAAACATGAGTGCCTCGCCCCACATCTTGCTGGGTTCGCGCGACGGCCAGCGCATGGGCGACTGGAAGATGATCGACTCCATGATCGTTGACGGTCTGTGGGACGTGTACAACCAGTACCACATGGGCATCACGGCCGAGAACGTGGCCAAGCAATATGGCATCACGCGCGAAATGCAGGATGCATTGGCACTGGCCAGTCAACTGAAAGCGGCAGCCGCTCAGGATGCGGGCAAGTTCAAAGATGAAATCGTGCCGTTCAGCATTGCGCAGAAGAAGGGTGATCCCATCGTATTTGCCGCTGACGAATACCTCAACCGTAAATCTACTGCCGACATTTTGGCGGGCCTGCGTCCCGCCTTTGATAAAGCCGGTAGCGTGACCGCTGGCAATGCCTCTGGCATCAACGATGGCGCCGCCGCCGTGATGGTGATGACGGCCAAGAAAGCCGCCGCCCTGGGGCTCACGCCGATGGGTCGCATTGCGAGCTTTGCCACCAGCGGTCTGGACCCCGCACTGATGGGCATGGGCCCTGTGCCGGCATCGCAAAAAGCACTGGCCCGTGCCGGCTGGAAAGCGGCAGATCTCGACCTGCTCGAAATCAATGAAGCGTTCGCCGCCCAAGCCTGTGCAGTCAACCAGCAAATGGAGTGGGACACCTCCAAAATCAACGTTAATGGCGGCGCCATTGCGATTGGTCATCCCATTGGTGCATCGGGTTGCCGCATACTGGTGACCCTGCTCCATGAAATGCAGCGGCGCAATGCGAAAAAAGGCATTGCCAGCCTGTGTATCGGTGGCGGCATGGGGGTTGCCCTAACTATCGAGCGTTGATTTAACGCTCACAATCAAGTCGGTTCTAAAAATTTAACAAAGAGGAAAACAAAATGAGTCAAAAAGTAGCTTACGTGACGGGTGGCATGGGTGGCATCGGTACCGCTATTTGCCAGCGTTTGAGCAAAGAGGGGTTCACGGTCATCGCTGGCTGCGGCCCGACACGCGACCACGCCAAGTGGATCGCCGAACAGGCTGAACTGGGCTACACGTTTTATGCGTCAGCAGGTAATGTGGGCAATTGGGATTCCACCGTGGAAGCCTTCGCAAAGGCCAAGGCCGAGCACGGTCCGATCGACGTGCTGGTGAACAACGCCGGCATCACCAAGGACCGCATGTTCCTGAAGATGACGCGCGAAGACTGGGATGCCGTGATCGAAACCAACCTCAACAGCATGTTCAACGTCACCAAACAGGTGGTCGGCGACATGGTTGAAAAGGGCTGGGGCCGCATCATCAACATTTCGTCCGTGAATGGCGTTAAGGGTCAGGCTGGCCAGACCAACTACTCGGCTGCCAAGGCCGGTATGCATGGCTTCTCGATGGCGTTGGCGCAAGAAATGGCGACCAAGGGCGTGACCGTCAACACCGTGAGCCCCGGCTACATCGGCACTGACATGGTCAAGGCCATTCGTCAGGAAGTGCTCGACAAGATCATCGGCACCGTACCGGTCAAACGTCTGGGTGAGCCCAGCGAAATTGCTTCCATCATCGCCTGGCTGGCGTCGGATGAAGGTGGTTATGCCACAGGCGCCGAGTTCAATGTGAACGGCGGTCTGCACATGGGTTGATGCTTTTCAGCATCCTTCCAACAAAAAACCCGCTTAGGCGGGTTTTTTGTTGTCATTTTTTACAAAAAATGTGGTTTCCCACAATTGTCGTCACATTTCTACCGGCTTAAAGTCGCAGGCGTTCTTTAACTTAACCGGTCTTGCCCATGACATCCACTCCAGCGGCGAAAAAACGTCCCCTTTATAGATCTCTTTATGTGCAGGTGCTGATGGCCGTCACCATCGGCGTCCTGCTGGGCCACTTCTACCCGCAAGTCGGTGCCGACATGAAGCCCTTGGGTGATGGCTTTATCAAGCTGATCAAGATGATCATCGCGCCCATCATTTTTTGTACGGTCGTGGTCGGCATTGCCGGCATGGAAGACATGAAAAAAGTGGGCAAAACCGGCGGTCTGGCTTTGCTCTATTTTGAAGTGGTGAGCACGCTGGCGTTGATTGTGGGCCTGATCATTGTGAATCTGGTTCAGCCCGGTTCTGGCATGAACATCGACGCGTCCACCCTGGACACCAAGTCGATTGCTGCCTACACCGCGCCCGGCAAAATGGTGGGCACAGTGGACTTTTTGCTGAACATCATCCCGACATCGGTGGTGGATGCTTTCGCCAAAGGCGAAATTTTGCAAGTGCTGCTGTTCTCGGTGCTGTTCGGTTTTGCCCTGCACAAATTCGGTGGCCGTGGCACGGTGGTCTTTGACATGGTCGAAAAGCTGTCGCATGTGCTGTTTGACATCGTCGGCATCATCATGAAGCTGGCCCCTATTGGTGCTTTTGGTGCCATGGCCTTCACCATTGGCAAATACGGCGTCGGCTCCCTGTTCTCGCTGGGCAAGCTGATGGGCACGTTTTATCTGACCTGCTTTATCTTCGTCTTTGTTGTGTTGGGCATGATTTCCAAGTTCCATGGGTTCAGCATCTGGAAATTTGTCAAATACATCAAGGAAGAGTTACTGATTGTGTTGGGCACGTCCTCCTCCGAATCGGTGCTGCCGCGCATGATGGAAAAACTGGAAAACCTGGGTGCCAAGAAAACCTGCGTTGGTCTGGTGATTCCCACCGGTTATTCGTTCAACCTGGACGGCACCTCCATCTACCTGACCATGGCCGCAGTCTTTATTGCGCAAGCGACCAACACGCCCATGACGCTGATGCAGGAAATCACCTTGCTGGCGGTCTTGCTGCTGACCTCCAAAGGCGCGGCTGGCATCACAGGGAGCGGTTTCATTGTGCTGGCGGCCACGCTGTCAGCCGTCGGCACCGTGCCGGTGGCGGGCCTGGCCCTGATTCTCGGTATTGACCGCTTCATGTCCGAAGCGCGCGCCCTGACCAATCTGGTGGGCAATGGCGTTGCCACGCTGGTGGTGGCCAAGTGGACGAATGAGCTGGACATGAAACGCCTTCATGCGGGTTTGAACAACGAAACCTGGACCGAAGCCAACGAGCCTGAAGTGTTGCTGGACAAAAAAGTAGCCCATATGGCGGGTTCCAAAGCATAGAACCCATGTCATTTGGCAGCCTTGTGAGAGGCTGCCCGAGACGTTAAAAAGCCCGCAATTGCGGGCTTTTTCATGGCGGAAGCTTTAT
This sequence comes from Pseudomonadota bacterium, assembly GCA_040385425.1. GTDB lineage: Bacteria > Pseudomonadota > Gammaproteobacteria > Burkholderiales > Burkholderiaceae_C > Rhodoferax. Next base: position 16,981 of record JAZKHK010000132.1, read on the forward strand.
CGTCAAGCCGACTGGGCTTCGATCTGGCCGGAGACCGTCAACCATTGTTCTTCCAAGGCTTGCAGCTCGTCATTGACGGTTTTCAGGCGTTTGCCGAAGTCGGCAATCTCGGTCGGGTGATGGGCTTTGCTCAGATGGCCTTCCAGCGAAGCGCCTTCGCCATTGAGTACCGCCATGCGGGCTTCGACTTCTTCGAGTTGGCGCTTGAGACCGGTTGAGTTGACTTTGACCTTGGGCGCCGCCGCCGCAGCGGCCTGGGCCTTGCGTTCGGCCTTGGCGGCGGCGTTGTTGGCTTCCTTGATGGCTTCGCGCTGGCGCTTGGCTTCGTCCAGCAGGTAGCGCTGGTAGTCGTCCAGATCGCCATCGAACGGTTCCACGCCACCGCGGGACACCATCCAGAACTCGTCGCAGACCGCGCGCAACAGGGCCCGGTCATGGCTGACCAGCATCACGGTGCCTTCAAATTCGTTGAGCGCCATCGCCAGCGCTTCACGGGTCGCCAAATCCAGGTGATTGGTTGGCTCATCGAGCAGCAAGAGGTTGGGGCGCTGCCAGACGATCATGCACAGCACCAGGCGGGCTTTTTCGCCGCCGCTCATGCTGCCGACGGCCTGCTTGACCATGTCGCCACCAAAGTTGAAGGTGCCCAGGAAGCTGCGCAGGTCTTGCTCACGGGTGGCTTGTCCAGCAATCTTGCCGGCTGCGGTCAGTTCCCGTACCAGCCGGATCATGTGTTCCAGCGGGGTGTCTGCGGGGCGCAGCACGTCCAGCTCTTGCTGGGCAAAGTAGCCGATATTCAGGCCCTTGCCTTCGGTCACTTCGCCGCCGATGGCCGCCAAGTCACGGGCGACGGTTTTCACCAGCGTTGATTTACCCTGGCCATTGGCCCCCAGAATGCCGATGCGCTGACCGGCCAGCACCGACTTGCTCACGTTGTTGACGATGATCGTGGGGGGCGTGCCTTCGGGCGAGCCTTCCGGCGGCGGGTAGCCAAAGCTGACGCCCGACATGGACAACATCGGGTTGGGCAGATTGGCCGGTTCCTTGAATTCGAAGGTGAAGTCCGCTTCCGCCAGCAGCGGGGCGACTTTTTCCATGCGGTCCAGCGCCTTGACCCGGCTTTGGGCCTGTTTGGCCTTGCTGGCCTGGGCCTTGAAGCGGGCAATGAACTTTTGCAGGTGGGCAATTTTGTCTTGCTGCTTGGAAAAAGCGTTTTGCTGCAGCGTCATCTGCTCGGCGCGCATGTCTTCAAACTTGCTGTAGTTGCCGCCGTAGCGCACCAGCTTGCCCATGTCGATGTGCAGGGTGACGCCGGTCACCGCATCCAGAAATTCACGGTCATGGCTGATGACGACCATGGTGCCTTCGTATTTCTTGAGCCAGGCTTCCAGCCAGACCAGCGCGTCCAAATCCAGGTGATTGGTCGGCTCATCAAGCAGCAGCAGGTCGGACGGGCACATCAGCGCACGGGCCAGTTGCAGGCGCATGCGCCAGCCGCCCGAGAAGCTGTTGACTGGGTTGGTGAGCTCGGTGGTCTTGAACCCCAGGCCCAGAATCAGTGCCTGTGCACGGGCGGGTGCATCGTGCGCACCGGCGTCTTGCAGCGCCATGTAGGCATGGGCCATGCGGTCGTAGTCTTCGGTCGCCTCGGACGCGGTCACTTCCTCTTGGGCCGCCAGCAAGTTGGTGTCGCCGTCCACCACAAAGTCGGTGGCGCTTTGCTCGGTTTCAGGCATGTCCTGGGCCACCTGGCCCATGCGCCATTGGCTGGGGATGAAATACTCGCCCCCGTCTTCATGCAGGTTGCCATTGAGCAGCGCAAACAGTGACGACTTGCCCGCGCCGTTGCGGCCCACCAGACCCACTTTTTCGCCGGGGTTGATGGTGACGGTGGCGCTGTCGAGCAGCACTTTGGCTCCGCGGCGCAGGATGACGTTTTTGAGAGTAATCACGGGAATCGTTTCGGTTGGAATGACATTTCGCAATGACTTGTCGGATCGGGTCTGACAGTCATTGCTGGGCGTAGGCTGAACTGGGTTGCGGAGAAAGACCGCAAGGACCGCCCTGGGAATACCCTGATTTTAGGCTAACAGGGCAGCGCGGGTCAGCAGCAAGACCTGCTCCTCACCCGAGCTGGTTTCCAGCCAGATGGTCTCCAGCTTTGGAAAGGCGGCTTCAAAGTGGGCTTGCTCGTTGCCAATCTCCAGCACGAGTACGGCTTTTTCACTCATGTGCTGCGGGGCTTCATGCAACAGCTGACGGATGAAATCCATGCCGTCGCTGCCGCCGCAGGCGTTGCCGTCCAGCGCCAGTGCGGGTTCGGCATGGTATTCGGGGGGCAGGGCGGCCATGCTCTGCGCGTTGACGTAGGGCGGGTTGCACAAAATCAGGTCATAAGGGCCGGGCGCATTGGCCAGTCCATCGGAGCTGAGCAGGGTAATGCGCTCTTGCAGGCCGTGCTTGTCTACATTGATGCGGGCCACTGCCAGGGCGTCGGTGGAGATGTCGGCGCCATCCACGGTTACGTCGGGGTAGGTCATGGCCGCCAGCACGGCCAGGCTGCCGTTGCCGGTGCACAGGTCGAGCACCCGGTGGGTGGATTCGCTCAGCCAGTAGTCCAAGTCGCCATGGACCAGCAGCTCGGCAATAAAAGAGCGCGGCACGATGGCGCGCTCGTCCACATAAAACGCCACGCCTTGCAGCCAGGCTTCTTTGGTCAAATAGGCCGCCGGTTTGCGGGTGCTGATGCGTGCTAGCAAAAGCGTAGCTACTTGCGCTTGTTCTACGGGGGCTACAGGCTGATTTGCTATGGATTGGGGGCCTTCCAGCGGGGAATCCAACGGCAGGCCGAGTTGCCACAACACCAGCCAGGCCGCTTCGTCAAACGCGTTGGTGGTGCCGTGGCCAAACGCCACGCCTGCATCGGTGAGCTGCTTGGCGCCTGCTTCGATCAGTTCCAGAATAGTCATTGAGTCAGCCGCGCGTTCAGGTTTTCCAGCACACGCCGGTAGATGTTTTTAAGAGGTTCGATGTCGGCCACCTGCAGATATTCGTCGATTTTGTGGATGGTGGCGTTGGGCGGACCCAGCTCAATCACTTGCGGACAGATCTTGGCAATGAAGCGGCCGTCGCTGGTGCCGCCGGTGGTGGACAGCACGGTGTCCAGGCCGGTTTCCACCTTGATGGCGGCCAGTACCGCATCGACCAATGTGCCCGGCGTGGTGAGAAAAGGCAGGCCGCCCACGGTCCAGTCCAGGTCAAAGTCCAGGCCATGTTTTTGCAATACGGCAGCTAAGCGCGTCTGCAGACTTTCAGGCGTGGATTCGGTCGAAAAGCGGAAATTGAAGTCAATCACCACCGTGCCGGGAATCACATTGCTGGCGCCGGTGCCACCGTGGATGTTGCTGACTTGCCAACTGGTTGGCGGGAAAAAGGCATTGCCCTGGTCCCATTCGATCGTCACCAGTTCAGCCAGCGCCGGGGCGACCAGATGAATCGGATTTTTGGCCAGATGCGGGTAGGCGATGTGGCCCTGCACGCCTTTGACGGTGAGCTTGCCGCTCATGCTGCCGCGACGGCCGTTTTTGATCATGTCGCCGGTACGCTCCAGCGAGGTCGGCTCGCCGACGATGCAGTAATCGAGCTTTTCGCCGCGTTCCTGCAGGGTGTCGCAAACCAGCACCGTGCCATCGATGGACGGGCCTTCCTCGTCGCTGGTCAGCAAGAAGCCGATCGACAAAGCAGTGTCGGGTTGGGCGGCGACGAACTCTTCGACGGCGACCACAAACGCGGCCAGCGACGCCTTCATGTCGCTGACGCCACGGCCATACAGCTTGCCGTCGCGCTGCGTGGGCGTGAATGGGGGGCTGGTCCACTGGTCCAGCGGGCCGGTTGGCACGACATCGGTGTGGCCGGCGAATACTATCAATTCAGTAGCTGTCTGTGCAGGGTTGACGGGGGCTGCAGGCCGTTTTGCCCATAAATTGGTGACGCGGGCGCAGTCTGGCCCCCGAACCATGGTTTCACAGACAAAGCCCAGCGGCGCCAGACGGGCGGCGATCAGGTCCTGGCAACCCGCGTCATCGGGGGTCAGGGAAGCGCGGGCGACGAGTTGTTCAGTGAGGAGAAGGGTGCTTGGCATCAGTGATTCACGTCCAGCGTGATTTCGGTGAACGAGGGTTCATCGTCCGGGTCTTCTTGGGGCACCTGGGGCTTGGCGCGCGCATTGAAGTCATTTTGCAGCTTCCACATCAAATTGGTGGGGGAGTCGGAGTTGGCCAGGCCTTCTTTGCGGTCCACCACGCCATCCACAATCAGGCGGGCGATATCCTGCTCAAAGGTTTGACCGCCTTCTGACATGGACTTTTCCATGGCCTCTTTGACGCCCGAAAAATCGCCTTTTTCAATCATCTCGGCCACCAACTGGGTGTTGATCATGATCTCGACGGCAGGCACCCGTCCGCCGGTGACTGTGCGCAACAGCCGCTGCGACACAATGGCTTTGGTTACGGCCGCCAGATCGCCCAGCATGGTGGGGCGCACTTCGACCGGGTAAAAACTCAGGATGCGGTTGAGCGCCTGGTAGCTGTTGTTTGCGTGCATGGTGGCCAGGCACAGGTGGCCGGATTGGGCGTAGGCAATGGCCGCCGACATGGTTTCACGGTCGCGAATTTCGCCAATCAGGATCACGTCCGGGGCTTGGCGCAGCGCATTCTTGAGCGCCACCTGGGCCGATTGGGTGTCGGTCCCGACCTCACGCTGGTTGACCACGGAGCGTTTGTTCTTGAACAAAAATTCCACCGGGTCTTCAATGGTGAGGATGTGGCCGCTGGCATTCTGGTTGCGGTGGTCGATGATCGAGGCCAGTGTGGTGCTTTTGCCGGCCCCGGTGGCGCCCACCATCAGGATCAAGCCCCGTTTGGCCATCACCAGCTCTCCCAGAACCATGGGCACGGACAAGGTGGCCAGCGCCGGAATGTCGATGGAGATGAAGCGGATCACCGCGGCAATCGTCCCGCGCTGGCGCATGGCGCTGATCCGGAACCGGCCCACGCCGGCCAGTGGAAAGCCCATGTTCAGCTCGTTCAGTTCCTCCAGCTCTTCGATGCGCTTGGGCGGCAGGATCTCGGCCAACAAATTGAGCGGGGCATCCGCAGGCAGCACCTGGCTGTTGATGGGCACGCATTGCCCATTGATCCGGATCAGGGCCGGCGAGTGGGCCGAGAGATAGACGTCAGAGGCTTTTTTCTCGCTCATCAAGCGAAGAATGCGCTCCATCGTGCCCGATGTGCCGGGATTTTCAGCCGTTGCCATGGTGGTGCCCTGTTTAGTCGCGCAGCAAGTCGTTCAGGCTGGTTTTGGCGCGGGTTTGCGCGTCCACCCGTTTCACGATGATGGCCGCGTACAGGCTGTATTTGCCGCCGTCCTTGGGCAGGGTGCCGCTGATGACGACGGAACCGCTGGGCACGCGGCCGTAGCTGACGGTGTCGTTCGCGCGGTCGTAAATGGGGGTGCTCTGGCCGATGTACACGCCCATGGAGAGGACCGAGTTCTCTTCCACGATCACGCCTTCGACCACTTCGGAGCGGGCGCCGATGAAGCAGTTGTCTTCAATGATGGTGGGGTTGGCCTGCATCGGCTCCAGCACGCCGCCAATGCCGACGCCGCCCGACAAATGCACGTTCTTGCCAATCTGCGCGCAGGAGCCCACAGCGGCCCAGGTGTCCACCATGGTGCCTTCATCCACATAAGCGCCGATGTTGACGAAGGACGGCATCATGATCACGCCTTTGCCCACGAAACTGCCACGGCGCGCCACGGCGGGTGGCACCACGCGCACGCCGGTGGCGCCCATCGCTGCGGCGTCCAGGCCGGAAAACTTGGTCGGCACCTTATCGTAAAAGCCCAGGTCGCCGGCTTGCATGATCGCGTTGTCGGACAGGCGAAAGCTCAACAGCACCGCTTTTTTGATCCACTGGTGCACGCTCCACTGGCCCACGCCTTCACGGGTGGCCACGCGCAGGGCGCCGGAGTCGAGCTGGGCGAGAACGTGTTCAACGGCATCGACCACTTCTTTGGAGGCGGATTTGACGGAGATGTTGGCGCGGTCTTCCCACGCGGCATCGATGATTTGTTGTAATTGTTGGGTCATGGCAAAGCTTCTTTCGGATTCAGATTCGGGTTCAGGATCAGTTTCTGGATTTGACAAACTGGACGATGCGTTGGGCCGCTTCCACACATTCGGCGGTTTCGGCCACCAGGGCCATGCGGATTCGTCCTTCGCCGGGGTTCGCACCGTGACTGTCACGGGCCAAATAGGAACCGGGCAAAACGGTGACATTGTAAAGAGTGAACAATTCACGTGCGAAATCTGCGTCATAGCCCTTCACTTTGGCCCACAGATAGAAGCCGGCATCGGGCAAGGCCACCTCCAGCACCTCGGCCAGCAGCGGCGTGACCTGGGCAAATTTATCGCGGTACAGGGCGCGGTTGTCAATTACATGCTGCTCGTCGTTCCAGGCGGCGATGCTGGCGGCCTGCACCACCGGGCTCATGGCGCTGCCATGGTAAGTGCGGTAGAGCAAAAACTGCTTCATGATGGCCGCGTCGCCCGCCACGAAGCCGCTGCGCATGCCGGGTACGTTGCTGCGTTTGGACAAGCTGGTGAATGAGATCAGGTTTTTGAAATCAGTCCGGCCCAACTTGACGGCGGCTTCCATGCCGCCCAGCGGTGCCTCGTCGCGGAAGTAAATCTCGCTGTAACACTCGTCGGACGCGATCACAAAGCCGTAACGGTCGCTCAGATCAAACAGTTTTTGCCACTCCGACAGGGGCATCACGGCCCCGGTGGGGTTGCCCGGCGAGCAGGTGATCAGCAGCTGGGTGCGGGCCCAGACGGCGGCGGGCACGCTGTCCCAGTCCTGCGCAAAATTGCGCGCCGGGTCGCTGGGCACAAAGTAGGGTTGCGCACCGGCCAGCAGGGCCGCGCCTTCGTAGATCTGGTAGAACGGATTGGGACACACCACCACCGGTGCCACATCGCCCGGTCCGGGGTTGATGATGGTTTGGGTCAGTGCAAACAGGGCTTCGCGCGAGCCGTTCACCGGAAGCACCTGGGTGGCCGGGTTCACGTCCAGACCGTAGCGATTTTTGAGCCAGTTCGTGAATGATTCACGCAGCTTGGGCTCGCCGGCCGTGGCCGGGTAAGCCGCCAGACCGCTGGGTTGGCTCACCACGGCGTCAATCATGGCCTGCTGAATGAAGGCCGGAGTCGGGTGCTTCGGTTCGCCCATGCCCAGGCTGATCGGTTTGAGCGCCGGGTTGGGGGTGACGTTGGCGAACAGTTGGCGCAGCCGCTCAAAGGGATAGGGTTGGAGGTGGGAAAGCAGTGGATTCATGGGGTGCGATTATCCAGTCTGACGGCGGGTTGGTCGCCCGCGGTCTGTTTAACGGGAGCGAGCTGCGTTTACCGGGCCAGCGCAAACAAAACGGCCTGGCCTTCGTCGGCGAAAGCGATCTTGTAGCTGTTTTCTTTTTGGGGCTTGCCGTTCACCACCAGGGCGGTCTTGACGGTGTATTTTTTGCCTTTGGAATTCGCCGGACGTTTGAATTTGGAGCTGGTTTGGTAGCGACCGGCACCATCCACGGAGGCGATTTTTTCTGTTTTCTCTTCCACGAGCTGATTCTTCTCGTCATAGATCGCGTATTTTTGCTGCACATCCGGCGCCTTGTCGCCGTAGCCGATCAGATCGGTGGTGGAGGTGAGCTTGACTTCCGCTTGGCCGTCGGCACCGGCGGGTGATTCGGTCACTTTGGTGTTGAACGCAGCCGGGATGATGTCGTTCTTGGGCGGTTTGATTTTCCCAGCCGCATATTCCTTGTTCACGGTTTTAGCATCTGCGAGTTTTTTGGACTCGAAATACCAACTGATCAGGAAACCGGCCACGGCCCCGATGACCGCTCCCTTGACGCAATCATTGCCGGTGACGGCTCCGAGCGCACAGCCCGCCGCCGCCCCCATCAGGGCACCTT
>JAZKHK010000133.1:0-5235 GCA_040385425.1 Pseudomonadota bacterium
CGCCCTCCAACACCAGCGGAAAGCCCTGGCAGGGCGCGTTTTCACTGAACAGCACCGTGCCCGCCGGCACCTGCATCGGCGCCACGGCCGGGGCCAGCTCGGCCAGGGTCGGCTGCACTTGCGCCAGGGCGGGGTAGAGGGAGGCGGGGTGCGCAGCGGAAGTCGTCATAAAGGGGGAAAACCGGGTTTAATCCGGTTTTCAGGCAAAAAATATCATTAAAACAGGCTCTAGCCCCCGTGTACTGTGCGCAAGCAGCTATCGAAATACTAGCAACAACGGCCTGCCAGATCGTCCAGTATCGGGCAATCGGGCCGCTCGTCACCATGACAGTGTTCAAGTAGCGAGGTCAGCGTGCGCTGCATCGCCTGCATGGCTTCGATGCGGTGCGCCAGTTCTTCCACATGCTTCTGTGCAATGCGCTTGACGCTGGCACTGGCGCGCGTGCGGTCGTGCCACAGGCCGACCAGTTCGGCAATTTCGGCCATCGAAAAGCCCAGCTCGCGCCCGCGCTTGATGAACTGCAGCGAGCGCACATCGGCCTCGCTGTACTGGCGGTAGCCGCTGTCGGTGCGCGCCACCGGCGACAGCAGGCCGAGCGACTCGTAGTGCCGCACCATCTTGGCCGACACGTTGGAGAGCCGCGCCGCCGTGCCAATGGCGACCGGCCAGGCAATGCCGCTCAAGGTGTGGGCGGCCACGGACGCCGTCGCCTGGGTTTTCATGCGGCGACGGCGTAGCCTTCTTCGGCAATCGCCTGGACCAGCAGCTCGCGCGGTTGCTCGGACTGCACGTCCACCTGGTTGGCGGCGCGGTCGATGGTGACTTCGGCTTGCGGATCGGCTTGTTTCACGGCGCGGGTGACGGCTTTTTCGCAGTGGCCGCAGGTCATGCCGGTGACGATAAAGGTTTGCTTCATGGGGAATCCTTCAAATATTGGGAACAAGCATATCCTGAACCCTCCCACCATGGGAAGGTCAACTGTTTTCATCGGCGCTTGACCTTGCCATGGTGGGAAGGATTACGCTCACGGGCATGAACACAGTTGTAACGCCCTCCATCCCTCTCGCTTCTCTCGACATCGGCATTGGCGGCATGACCTGCGCCTCCTGCGTGGCCCGCGTCGAACGCGCGCTGAAAAAAGTGCCCGGCGTGCAAGACGTCGCAGTCAATCTGGCGACCGAATCGGCCCGCATCGTGGTCGCGCCCGACGAGCAAATCGAAGCCCGCCTGCGCCGCGCCGTGCGCGATGCCGGGTATGAGCCGCGCGCCGCCTCGGCTGCCATCGACACGGCGGACGCCTCGCCCTGGGCCGGTTTTGGGCCGGTGGCGCTGGGTTTCGCACTCTCGCTGCCGCTGCTGCTGCCGATGCTGGCCGACCTGGCGGGCCAGCACTGGATGCTGCCCGCGTTCTGGCAGTTTGTGCTGGCCACGCCGGTGCAGTTCATGCTGGGCGCGCGCTTTTACAAGGCTGGCTGGCATGCGCTGAAAGCGCGCAGCGGCAACATGGATTTGCTGGTGGCGATCGGCACCACGGCCGGCTGGGCCTTGTCGATGTGGCTCTGGCTCACGGCCGATGCCGGCACCATGCCACACCTGTACTTTGAAGGCTCGGCGCTGGTCATCACGCTGGTGCTGCTGGGCAAATGGCTGGAGACGCGCGCCAAGCGCCAGACCACCTCCGCCATTCGCGCCCTGCATGCGCTGCGCCCCGACATCGCGCACCTGATCGGGCTCGATGGCGAAGTCGATGTGCCGGTGAATGAGGTGCTGGCGGGCGACCGTCTCGTAGTCAAACCCGGCGAGCGTTTTCCGGTGGACGGCGTGCTGCTGGAAGGCCACACGCAAGTGGACGAGTCCATGCTCACGGGCGAGCCGCTGCCGGTGGAAAAACACGCGGACTCCGATCCGGCGGCCACGCTCACCGGCGGCTCCATCAACGGCGAGGGCCGGGTCGTGATGCAGGTACGCGCCGTTGGCAGCGAGACCGTGCTCTCAAGGATCATCCGCCTGGTTGAAGACGCGCAGGCCGCCAAGGCACCGATCCAGCGAATGGTGGACCAGGTCAGCGCCGTGTTTGTGCCGGTGGTGCTGGTGATTGCGCTGGTCACCGTGCTGGGCTGGTGGCTGACCGGCCATTCGTTCGAGCTGGCGCTGATCAACGCCGTGGCGGTGCTGGTGATTGCCTGCCCCTGCGCCCTCGGGCTGGCCACGCCCGCTGCCATCATGACCGGCACCGGCGTCGCCGCCAAACATGGCATCCTGATCAAGGACGCGCAAGCGCTGGAGCTGGCGCACAAGGTGGACATCGTCGCTTTCGACAAGACCGGCACACTGACCGTCGGACGGCCCCGGTTGACGAACTTCTGGGTGGTGGCCGACACACAACAAGAGCCGCTGAGCGCCCCCTTGCGTCATCACGAGCAAAGCGCGGCGATCCATGACCCTGCTGAACTTGAAGGCGCTGCCTCGCCCTTGGCATCCACGCTCTTGCCTGCGCAAGGGTCGCTGCTGATGCTGGCCGCCAGCCTGCAAAGCGGCAGCGAACACCCGCTGGCGCGCGCGGTGGTCAGCGCCGCCAAAGAACACGGCTTGCTCATACCGACCCCGACTGACGTGCGCGCCGTGCCCGGACGCGGCACCGAAGGCGAAGTCGGCAGCGCAGCCGACACCCGCACCTGCCTCATCGGCAGTCTGCGCTGGATGGAAGAACTCGGTTCCGACCTGGGCGCCGCCGACAGCCCGACCCGCCGCCGCGCCGCCGAACTGCAAGCCAGCGGCGCCACGGTCTCGGTCATGGCACAGCGCCTGCCTGCCACGTCGCAACAAGCGGAACGCGTGCAGGTACTGGCGCTGCTGGCCTTTGGCGACAAACCCAAGCCCGGCGCCAAGGAAGCGCTGGCCGCCCTGCGCGCACGTGGCATCAAAACCGTGATGATCTCCGGCGACAACCGCGGCGCCGCCGAGGCCATGGCGCGCCGCCTGGGCCTGCGCCCGGAAGAGGGCGAAGTGATGGCCGAAGTGCTGCCCGGCGACAAGGCCGCACGCGTCATGGCGCTCAAGGCAGGCGGCCACATCGTGGCGATGGTCGGCGACGGCGTCAACGACGCCCCCGCGCTGGCCGCCGCCGAAGTCGGCATGGCCATGGGCAACGGCACCGACGTCGCCATGCACGCCGCCGGCATCACCCTGATGCGCGGCGACCCGCTGCTGGTGGCGGCAGCGCTCGACATTTCCGACCGCACGGTGGCCAAAATCCGGCAAAACCTGTTCTGGGCCTTTGCCTACAACGTCGCCGGCATTCCGCTGGCAGCGCTCGGATTTTTGAACCCGGTGGTGGCGGGTGCCGCGATGGCGATGAGCTCGGTCAGCGTGATGAGCAATGCGCTGCTGCTGAAACGCTGGAAACCGGGAAAATGATGAGTCAAATCAGGCTCTAGCCCTCGTGGAGTATGCGTCAGCAGCTATGTAATTGGTAGCGATTTGCGGGCGATGGGGGCGGCAAAAGCAGAACCGGCACGAACGGCAGACTTTTGAATATTCATTGACATAGATTCAAGTTCTCTTTAACAGAATTTGAATAACCATGTTAGCAACATGATTTAGTTAATAAAATGTGCTTCAAAAATTACAACGCCTGAACAACGTGCCAGGGATGAGGTGGTGCGTACCGGTTCTTTGCCTTCGGTTTGCTAAATGGGAAATATCTTGCTTGCATCGCCGTCACTTTCCGAGCAGTCAACGCCTGTCGTTTCGAATCACATGCTGAATACGGCGGAGGCCGTCCAGTCTCTGGAGCAACTGCAAGCGCAGATCAAGACATTGCTCCAGCAGGAAATGCAAACGCAACAGTCCATCCAGCAACTGTCGGAGCAGTATCCCGACAGTGGGCATCAAGGGTTGTTGTCCGATGACCCCTGGATGATGGGTGCCCTATGTCTTGTTCTGGGGCTTTGCGCATTGATGTTCGGGTGGTTTCTAGCGCGACTCACCACGCGGCGTCGCGTCTTGGATGCTTCTGCTCTTGAACAAAAAGAGTTTACAGATAGCCTGATGTATTTGCAGGATGAAGCGCCTATTTCGATGCCCCCTGTTCACGACACAGGCAGCGGTCATCCTGCCCATCCCATGCCAGATCACGCATCAGCGCACCCGCCTTCGGGGTTCCCTCACATGGATTTCGAGTCGTCTGGGTCCTGGCTTGAGTCGGAGTCGGCGTCGGCGTCAGAATCGGTATTAGGCCTGTTCCTGGATGACGCCCATCCGCTTGATTCGGTCACTGCCATAGCGGCCGCCCAACTTCAGGCAGAGGTCAAAGCCAGCGTGTTAGAGCTGCCCATTGAAGTACTTGCGTTTGATTCCAAGGCCACTGCCAATGAAGTGGAGCGGGTACGCAAGTCACTCGCAAAAAAACGGGCTGCCCGAGCGTGCCAGGGTCCGTATGACATCAGCATTCCTGCCCCTTTGCAGCCCATGGATCGGTCTGCGGACGCGCCGCCGGATGCCGTGACGGACCAGACAACCCATGCAGTGATGCATGAAGACGAGCGTGACGAGCCGTCTGGCGGGGTCGATTTGCTACTGGATCTGACTGATGAGTTAACGCTCGAACTGCACCGTCCCGAGTCGGAGATGCCTTTCGCCGAGGAACCGCTCAGGGCGGAGGATTCGGTTGAGGCGTTACAGGCTGTTGTCAGCGACACTCATGCTGAGCCCCTGCCGGAGCCAGATACGCAACCTGCCGCAGCCGTGCAACTGGAGTTGGCACTGGTGCTTGAAACGCTGGGCTTGCGTGACGGAGCACGCGACATCGCCCATGAAATTTTGGAATCCAGCGATGACAAGATGCGGCTCAAAGCTGAAGCCTTGGTGGCCAGACTTGATGCGCTGGAGTCAATGCAACGCGCCAACGCTTTGGAGGAAGATGCGCTGCTTCTCGTGGCGTAGTCGCAGCACCTAGAGCTCATCAGTTCTTGCGCCACCCCGGTCGCGTCTTCCTCACTGACCATGCTGTCGAACACCACCACGAATTCATCGCCGCCCAGTCTTGGTTATTCATATCGAAAACATCAGAGTGGGTTTGTCTCCCACCATGACTGATAGGGGAGTCAAGGGTCACGTAGTTCAGCGTACTTCGCAATCGACAGTGTCGCTTTTACTACTGCCAGGGCCCGCTTGCGAGGATGGGCCAGGCGCAAAAGAAGGTGGTGCTGTGAACTGCATGCCTGGATTGATCG
>JAZKHK010000134.1:0-7075 GCA_040385425.1 Pseudomonadota bacterium
TTCGTGTCCCCCGCAGAGGGCTTTGCCCTCTGCTCCTCCTTGACCTCGCTTTGGCGCTCACTCCCCAGCCTGCTGCTGGAACTGGACGTGGCGCAGCTTCTTTCCTAGACCAGACGTGCCAGTTGATCCTGCACCTTGACCAAGGTTGCCGCAAATTCGGCCATGCGTTTGCGTTCCTGATCCAGAACGGCGGCAGGGGCCTTGGCGACGAAGGCTTCGTTGCTCAGTTTGCTCTGGGCCTTGGTGATTTGCTCCTCCAGGCGGGCGACTTCCTTGCCCAGGCGGATCTTTTCGGCGGCAACGTCAATTTCCATGTGCAGGCAGATGCGCGCTTCGCCCACCACCGCCACCGGTGCGGCTTGTGCGGCGGCAGCCCAGGCGGCTTCGTCGTCAAACACGCGCACTTCATTGAGCTTGGCCAGCGCTTGCAGCACTGGTGCCGAATGCTTCAGGAAGGCAGCTTCTTCAGGCTGGTTGGCGACGACAAACAGCGGCAGCCGGGTGGCGGGTGACACATTCATCTCGCCGCGCAAATTGCGGCAGGCATCCACCAGCAACTTGAGTTTGCCGACATGGGCCAGGGCGGCTTCATCAATGCGCTCGGGCTGTGCCTGAGGGTAGGCGGCAATCGACACCGACTCACCAGCACGACCGGCGACCGGCGCCACTTTTTGCCACAGCTCTTCGGTCACAAACGGAATGATCGGGTGCGCCAGGCGCAGGATGGTTTCCAGCGTGCGAATCAGGGTGCGGCGCGTGGCGCGCTTTTGTGCCTCGCTGCCTTGCTGAATCTGCACTTTGGCGATTTCCAGATACCAGTCGCAGAACTCGTTCCAGACAAAGTCATAAATCGTGCTGGCGACGTTGTCCAGGCGGTATTCTTCAAAGCCCTTGGCCACGTCGGCTTCGGTGCGCTGCAGCAGCGAGACGATCCAGCGGTCGGCCGGGCTGAAGTCCAGGTAGTTGCCGGCTTCGCACTCTTGTGTGCTGACCTCGTTCAGGCCGCAATCCTGGCCTTCGCAGTTCATCAGCACAAAGCGGCTGGCGTTCCACAGCTTGTTGCAGAAATTGCGGTAGCCCTCGCAGCGCTTGCTGTCGAAGTTGATTGAGCGGCCCAGCGAAGCGAGCGAGGCAAAGGTGAAGCGCAGTGCATCGGCGCCAAACGCGGGGATGCCGGCCGGGAATTCTTTCTCGGTGTTCTTGCGCACGGCAGGCGCCGTTTCGGGCTTGCGCAGGCCTTCGGAGCGTTTGATCAGCAACTCGGGCAGCGCGATGCCGTCGATCAGGTCCACTGGGTCCAGCACATTGCCTTCGGACTTGCTCATCTTCTTACCCTGCGCGTCACGCACCAGGCCGTGGATGTAAACGTGCTTGAACGGCACCTGGCCTGTGAAATGGGTCGTCATCATGATCATGCGGGCGACCCAGAAGAAGATGATGTCGTAGCCGGTGACCAGTACGGAAGAGGGCAGGTACAAGTCGAAGTCCTGGGTTTTTTCCGGCCAGCCCATGGTGCTGAAGGGCACCAGCGCCGAGGAATACCAGGTGTCGAGCACGTCTTCGTCACGGCGCAATGTTTTGCCGGGGGCCTTGGCTTGGGCTTCTTCCTCGTTGCGGGCCACGATGACGTTGCCGTCTTCGTCGTACCAGGCTGGAATCTGGTGGCCCCACCACAGTTGACGGGAGATGCACCAGTCCTGGATGTTGTTCATCCACTGGTTGTAGGTGTTGACCCAGTTCTCGGGCACAAACTTGACTTCGCCCGACTGCACCGCGTCGATGGCTTTTTGTGTGATGGACTTGCCGGTTGGGTCTTGTGGGCTGACTTTGGTCATGGCGACAAACCACTGGTCGGTCAGCATCGGCTCGATCACTTGGCCGGTACGGGCGCAGCGCGGCACCATCAACTTGTGTTTTTTGACTTCGACCAGCAGGCCCAGCGCGTCGAGGTCTTTGACGATCTGCTTGCGCGCCACAAAGCGGTCCAGCCCCTGATACGCCGCAGGCGCCTGGTCATTGATCTTGGCGTCCAGTGTCAACACGCAAATCAGGGCCAGCTTGTGGCGCTGGCCGACGGCGTAGTCGTTCTGGTCGTGCGCGGGCGTGACCTTGACCACGCCGGTGCCGAAAGCCTTGTCCACGTAGTCGTCGGCAATGATCGGGATGGTGCGGTTGCACAAGGGCAGGGTGACCTGTTTCCCGATCAGGTGCCTATAGCGCTCATCTTCCGGGTGAATCATGGCCGCGACGTCGCCCAGCATGGTTTCAGGCCGCGTGGTGGCCACCACCAGGCCGGGCGCCAGTTCGCCGTTCACCAGTTGCGGGCCGTCGGCAAACGGGTACAGGATGTGCCACAGCGAGCCGTCTTCCTCTTCGCTTTCCACTTCCAGATCGCTCACCGCGCTTTGCAACACCGGGTCCCAGTTCACCAGGCGCTTGCCGCGGTAGATCAGGCCTTGCTCATAGAGCTGCACAAAGGTTTCAGTCACGGTTTTGGACAGTTTCGGGTCCATGGTGAAGTATTCGCGGCTCCAGTCCACGCTGTCGCCCATGCGGCGCATCTGGTTGGTGATGATGTTGCCGGATTTTTCTTTCCACTCCCACACCTTGCTCACAAAGTTCTTGCGGCCCAGGTCGTGGCGACTGACTTTTTGCTCCTGCAACTGGCGCTCCACCACGATTTGGGTGGCAATGCCGGCGTGGTCGGTGCCCGGAATCCAGACCGTGTTGTCGCCGCGCATGCGGTGGTAGCGGGTCAGCGAGTCCATGATGGTCTGGTTGAACGCATGACCCATATGCAGTGTGCCGGTCACATTGGGCGGCGGCAGCTGGATGGCAAACGACTCGGCGCCCTCTTTGGGCACGCCGGTACCGCGATGGCCCGCGTGGGCGTAGTTGCGGCGCTCCCACTCCGGTCCCCAATGGGCCTCCAGGGCGGCGGGTTCAAACGATTTGGACAGGCTGTCGAGGCCGGGCTGCTGGATGGTGTCGGTCATGGGATGGTGCCAAAAATGACGAACGGCACCCAGAGGTGCCGTTCCATAAAAAGAGGGGGAACTGCCCGGATTTTACCGGGGCCGCTCCATCCTGTCGCTAACTCACACCGCAGGCGTGCGGATCAGGTAGTCAAACGCGCTGAGCGCGGCCTTGGCGCCGTCGCCGGCGGCGATGATGATCTGCTTGAACGGCACCGTGGTCACGTCGCCGGCGGCAAAAACACCGGGCAGCGAGGTCTGGCCGCGGGCGTCAACCATGATTTCGCCGTGCTTGCTGAGCTCGATCATGCCCTTGAGCCATTCGGTGTTGGGCACCAGACCGATTTGCACGAACACGCCTTCGAGTTCAATGTGGCGTGCCTCACCCGTGGCGCGCTCGGTGTAGCTCAGGCCATTGACCTTTTGCCCGTCGCCGGTGATCTCAGTCGTTTGGGCATGGGTGTGAATGGTGACGTTGGGCAGACTTTTCAGCTTGTTCACCAGCACGGCATCGGCGCGCAACTGGGTGTCGAATTCGATCAGGGTGACGTGGGCCACGAGACCGGCCAAGTCGATGGCCGCTTCCACACCGGAATTGCCGCCACCGATGACGGCCACGCGCTTGCCCTTGAACAGCGGACCGTCGCAGTGCGGGCAATAGGCCACGCCGTGGTTCTTGTACTGCTGTTCACCGGGCACGTTGACGTTGCGCCAGCGTGCGCCGGTGGACAGGATGACGGTTTTGCTCTTGAGCGAACCGCCATTGGCCAGTTGCACCTCGATCAGGCCGCCGGGCTGCGTGGCCGGAATCAGTTTCTCGGCGCGCTGCAGGTTCATGATGTCCACGTCGTAGGCTTTGACGTGGGCTTCGAGGGCCGCGGCAAACTTGGGACCGTCGGTTTCCGTCACTGAAATAAAGTTTTCGATCGCCAGCGTGTCGTTGACCTGGCCGCCAAAGCGCTCGGCCGCCACGCCGGTGCGGATGCCTTTGCGGGCGGCGTACACCGCCGCTGCGGCACCAGCCGGGCCGCCGCCGACGATCAGCACCTCATACGCTGCTTTGGCGCTCAGTTTGGCGGCGTCGCGGGTGGCGGCGCCGGTGTCGAGCTTGGCGACAATTTCTTCCACCGTCATGCGGCCCGAGCTGAACATTTGGCCATTGAGGAACACCATGGGCACCGCCATGATGTCGCGCTGGGTGACTTCTTCCTGGAAGGCGCCGCCTTCAATCACCACGGTCTTGACCTTGGGGTTGAAGATGGCCATCAAGCTCAGCGCCTGCACCACGTCCGGGCAGTTGTGGCAGATCAGGGACATGTAAACGTCGAAGTTGAAATCGCCGTCCAGGGCTCGGATGCTGTCGATGACATCGGCCTCCACCTTGGGCGGGTGGCCGCCGGTCCACAGCAGCGCCAGCACCAGCGAGGTGAATTCGTGGCCCAGGGGCAGGCCGGCAAAGCGCAGGCTGTTGTCCGTGCCCACCCGCTGCAGGGTGAAGGACGGTTTGCGGGCATCGGTGCCGTCGGTTTTCAGGGTGATCATGTCGCTGCGCAGTCCCTGGATGGTCTGCAGCAGGTCGAGCATCTCGCGGGAGGTCTCGGAGTCATTGAGGCTGGCCACCATCTCGAACGGTTGTGTCACGCGCTGCAGGTAAGCGGCCAGTTGTGTTTTCAGTTCTTGTTCGAGCATGATGGATTCCTTTGATTGCTATTAATTGAATAGCTGCCTGAGCACGTTTTACAAGGGCTACAGGCTGATTTCGTTCATAAAAAAGCCGGATGGCAAGGTCCGCAGGGCACCTTGGCACAGTCCGGCTTGGGGCACGCGCGATGAACGCGTGCCTGTCGGGTGGCCGGAGCCTTAGATCTTGCCGACCAGGTCCAGCGACGGAGCGATGGTCTTGGCACCTTCGTTCCACTTGGCTGGGCAGACTTCGCCGGGGTGGCTGGCGGTGTACTGGGCGGCCTTGAGCTTGCGCAGGGTTTCTTTCACGTCGCGGGCGATTTCGTTGGAATGGATTTCCAGGGTCTTGATGATGCCGTCCGGGTTGATGATGAAAGTGCCGCGCAGTGCCAGGCCTTCTTCAGGAATGTGCACGCCAAACGCGTTGGTCAGTTGGTGGGTTGGGTCGCCCACCAGGGGGAACTTGGCCTTGCCCACGGCGGGGGAGGTTTCGTGCCATACCTTGTGCGAGAAGTGCGTGTCGGTGGTGACGATGTAGACCTCGGTATTGGCCTTCTGGAACTCGGCGTAGTGTTCAGCCGCGTCTTCCACTTCGGTCGGGCAGTTGAAGGTAAAAGCGGCGGGCATGAAAATCAGGACCGACCATTTGCCCTTCAGGCTGGCTTCAGTCACTTCGATGAACTTGCCATTGTGGAAAGCTTGCGTTTTGAATGGTTGAACTTGGGTGTTGATCAATGACATGGAAGACTCCTTGAAGGGGTTGATAAAAAGATTCGGCTGAACCGATGGGATGAATCATAGCGTCGAACTATCGTTTTCACGATTCTTTATTCTTAAGCTATTGATAGGCAAACTATATCGGCGGCCTGCGGTCACGATAATGAAGCCATTATCAGGACGCATTTTTCTGCATCTCCTGAGCCATATCAACAAGTTATTTGTATCCGTCATGCTGTTTTTGCTTTCCCCCGCCAAATCCCTCGACTTTGAAACCCCGGCGCCCGAGGTGCCGCACACCCAGCCGCTGTTTGTCAAACAGTCCACCGAGCTGATCGAACTCTTGCGTGAAAAGTCGCCGCAGGAGATTGCCGTGCTGATGAGCCTGAGCGACACCTTGTCGGGCCTGAACGTGGCGCGCTATGCCGCGTGGCGGCCCAAGTTCACCGCCAAAAACGCCAAGCAGGCGGTGCTGGCCTTCAATGGCGATGTGTACGAAGGGCTGGACGCCAAAAGCCTGGCGGCCGGGCAAATGGACTGGGTGCAAGACCATGTCTGCATCCTGAGCGGGCTGTACGGCGTGCTGCGTCCGCTGGACTACATGCAACCTTACCGGCTGGAGATGGGCACCCGACTTGCCAACGCGCAGGGCGCCAACCTCTACAAGTTCTGGGGCGCGCAAATTTCGCATTACCTCAACACCCGCTTGCAGGCGGAAGTCTCACCGGTCATCATCAATCTGGCCTCGCAAGAGTACTTCAAGGCGGTGGACCTCAAGGCGCTCAAGGCCCGCGTGGTGGAGTGCGTGTTTGAAGAGCGCAAGGGCGACCAGTACAAGATCGTCAGTTTTTACGCCAAGCGGGCACGCGGCCTGATGGCGCGCTATGCTGCCACGCACGGGGTGGTGCTGCCCCAGCAGCTCGAAGCCTTTGATGAAGAAGGCTACGCGTTTGATGCCAGCGCCTCCAGGCCAGACCGGCTGGTGTTCCGCCGCGACCTGATTTCCTGAGCTTTTTTATAACAAATTGGCCTCTAGCCCCTGTCCGCTATGATCGGATAGCTATTAAAAGAGTAGCAAACCATGAACCAACCTGAAAACTCCCAACTCGGCAAAACGTCGGCCTACGTGGACCAGTACGACGCCTCGCTGCTGTTCCCGATCCCTCGCGCCGGCAAACGGGCCGAAATCGGCATTGGCGCGCAATCGCCGTTCTTTGGCGCCGACATGTGGACCGCGTTCGAGCTGAGCTGGCTCAACCTGCGCGGCAAGCCCCAGGTGGCGCTGGCGCACTTCACCGTGCCCTGCGAAACGCCCAACATCATTGAGAGCAAGTCCTTCAAGCTCTACCTCAACAGTTTCAACAACACCCGGTTTGCCGACGCCGATGCCGTGAAAGCGCGCCTGCGGGCCGACTTGAGCGAAGCGGTGTGGCGCGATACGCAAACGGAAAAATCAGTCAGCGCCCCGGTGCCTGCTTCCATTGGCGTGCGGATTTTGTTGCCCGAGCTGTTCGACCGCGAACCCATTTATGAATTCGACGGCCTGAGCCTGGACCGCCTGGATGTGGAATGCACCCGTTACACGCCGGCGCCCGATCTGCTCAAGGTGCTGCCCGACGAAGCGCCCGTGACCGAAGTGCTGGTGAGCAACCTGCTCAAGAGCAACTGCCTGGTCACCGGCCAGCCCGACTGGGGCAGCG
>JAZKHK010000135.1:0-2452 GCA_040385425.1 Pseudomonadota bacterium
GGCGCCGACACCGCGCGCCTGTACACCATGTTCACCGCCCCGCCCGAGGCCACGTTGGAGTGGAACGACGCCGGGGTCGAAGGCTCGTACCGCTTCCTGCGCCGGGTGTGGAACTTTGGCGTCAAACTGTCTGCCATGGACAGCGTGGCTGCCGACGCAAGCGTGGCAGGGGCCAAGACCCTGCAAGACGTGAAATTCGGCAAAGAGGCGAAAGCCCTGCGCCTGGAAATCCACACGGTGTTCAAGCAGATCGACTACGACTACCAGCGCATGCAGTACAACACTGTGGTGTCAGGCGCCATGAAGATGATCAATGCGCTGGAAGACTTCAAGGACATGGAGTCCGAAGGCGCGCAGGTGGCGCTGATTGAAGGCTTCAGCATTTTGTTGCGCAGCTTGTATCCGGCCACGCCGCACATTGCGCACAGCCTCTGGAGTGAGATGGGCTACGCGGGCATGCTGGGCGATTTGCTGGACACGCCCTGGCCCAAGACCGATGAGTCGGCCCTGCAGCAGGACGAAATCGAGCTGATGCTGCAAGTCAACGGCAAACTCCGGGGCGCCATCGTCGTGCCGGCCAAGGCCACCAAAGAAGAGATTGAGCGCATCGCGATCGACAGCGAGATTTTCCAGAAGCTGGCCAATGGCGCCCCCATCAAGAAAGTCATCGTCGTGGCCGGTCGCCTGGTCAATGTCGTGTTTTGAAGCCAAGCCTATGAAACGTCGCTCCGTCGTTATGCTGCTGGGCCAAGCCAGCCTGGCCGGTCTGGTCCTGGGAGGCTGCGGGTTCAAGCTGCGCGGCGACCAGAACTATGCTTTTTCAAGCATCGCCATCCAGCCCAATCCCGGGGCGGGGGTAGCTATCGAGCTGCGCCGCACCTTTGGCAAGGCGGTGCGCGTGTTGCCGTCCGATGTTCCGCTCGCAAAAGCCGACGTGGTGCTCGACATCCTGGAAGAACTGCGTGAAAAAATCGTGGTCGGCATCAACAGCTCGGGCCAGGTCCGTGAATTCCAGTTGCGCCTGCGGGTGAAATTCAGGGTGCGCACGCCCGATGGCATCGAGTTGACGCCGGACACCGAAATCATGCAGCAGCGCGACATCAGCTTCAACGAATCCGCCGTGCTGGCCAAGGAGGCCGAAGAAGGGCTGCTGTACCGCGACATGCAGAGCGACATCGTGCAGCAACTGCTGCGCCGCCTGGCGAGAGTCAAACTATGAGCTTGCGGGACAGACCGCAGTGATGCGCAGCGAACCAGCTCTGTCCTCAACTGAATAAGTATGCAGTTAGCTCCTAACCAGCTTGCCAACCATCTGCAAAAAGGCCTGAAAAGCCTTTACACCCTGCATGGCGATGAGCCCCTGCTGATCCAGGAGGCGGCTGACGCCATTCGCACGTTTGCCCGCAGCCAGGGCTTCACCGAGCGCACGTCGCACACCGTGGCCGGGGCGCATTTCGACTGGAGCGAGGTGCTGGCGGCGGGCGGCTCACTGAGCCTGTTTGCCGACAAACAGATGCTGGAGCTACGCATTCCTTCCGGCAAACCCGGCAAGGACGGCAGCAGCGCGATCCAGCAACTGGCCGAGCAATCGCGCGGCAACGATTCGATGCTGACGATGGTCATGCTGCCGCGTCTGGACAAGCTGACCAAGGGCGGCGCCTGGTTTGGCGCGCTGGAGAGTTTTGGCGTCACGATCCAGGTGGAACCGGTCGAACGCAATGCCTTGCCGTCCTGGATTGCGCAGCGGTTGTCCCAGCAGGGCCAGCGCGTGGCGGCCGGGGAGGACGGGCAGCGCACGCTGCAGTTTTTTGCCGACCGTGTGGAAGGCAATTTGCTGGCCGCGCACCAGGAAATCCAGAAACTCGCCCTGCTGTTTGCGCCCGGCGAGCTGACCTTCGAGCAGATTGAGAATGCGGTGCTGAACGTGGCGCGCTACGACGTGTTCAAACTGTCCGAAGCCGTGCTGGCGGGCCAGACGGTTCGGGTGCAGCGCATGCTAGACGGTCTGCAGGCCGAAGGCGAGGCCGAAGTGCTGGTGCATTACACGCTGGCCGAGGATATTCGCGCCCTCAAACGCGTCAAAGACGCGATGGGCCAAGGCAAACCGCTGCCGATGGCACTGCGCGAGCAGCGCGTGTGGGGCGCCAAAGAGCGTCTGTTTGAACGCGTGCTGCCGCGCCTGAGCGATACCGCCCTGGCAAATCTGCTGCAGGCGGCGCACCAGGTGGACGGCATCGTCAAAGGCCTGAAACAGCCCGACTGGCCCACCAACAACTGGCAGGCGCTGCACCGGCTGGCGCTGATGCTGTGCCAACATTGCGTGGTGCAGGCCGCTGCGCCCAGAACACGGTAAGTGCTTCATCTCCGTGAGAGAATGAAAAACATGAATGCCCTCAACATCACCGACTACACCCAAAGCCTGGGTTTTAAGGCAAAAACGACTTCGGCCCTG
>JAZKHK010000135.1:2464-2964 GCA_040385425.1 Pseudomonadota bacterium
AAAAACCTAGCACTGCGCAAGCTGGCCGAGTTGCTGCGGACCAATGTGGCCGCGCTGCAGATCGACAACGCCAAAGACATCGAACGCGCCATCGCCGCCGGGCTGGCCGCGCCGATGGTGGACCGCCTCAAGCTCACGCCCAAGGTGATCGAGACCTGCGCCCAAGGCTGCGAGCAGCTCGCCGCCATGGCGGATGTGATTGGTGAAATCATCGGCATGAAGCAGCAGCCCAGCGGCATCCGCGTCGGGCAAATGCGGGTGCCGATCGGCGTCTTCGGCATGATTTTCGAGAGCCGCCCGAATGTGACGATCGAGGCCGCCAGCCTGTCGATCAAGAGCGGCAACGCCTGTATCCTGCGCGGCGGCTCGGAAGCGATTGAATCCAACAAGGCGCTGGCCCTGCTGGTGCAGCAGGCGCTGGAGGCTAGCGGGCTGCCGGCCGATGCGGTGCAACTGGTGCAAATTACCGACCGTGAGGTGGTCGGCCAGCTCATCGCCAT
>JAZKHK010000136.1:0-40795 GCA_040385425.1 Pseudomonadota bacterium
CTGCTTACTCGAATAAAAGAACGACCGTCTGGGCGCTTTTTAAGCGTGATCTGCAGACCTGACATGGCCGGGTTGTATTCCAGTCCAGCCGCCCGGAAGGCTTCTGGCAGCGCCACGGTTGCCTTCAGTGAGGCCGCTTCTTCAGCATTGATATCCGGAACGTCGATTTCTGCACGCAAGGGTTCACCAAGAGCTGACTGGACAGTGATTCGACCTAGTGAAAGTGCCGCGGCATTGGATCCCAGCAGACCGAAAAGTGCAGCGGCAGCGGCTGCCATGGCGGTTTTTTGCCAGAGATGAGACTTAGAAATCAATTTGTGGACTCCGGTGTTCTGGCAACAGAAAATTCATATTATTTTGCTATCAAATGCCATGGTGTTCAAAACCTGCAAACAAACATAACATCAATGCCTTGGCCTGACAAGCCGAGGAAGCTTCTAAGGCTGAGTAGTCTGATGGCATGGTTCAATCTACGCGATTCTATGTTGTCAAGCGGCAACAGCCTGAGACGCCTTGCGACAAGGCATGAAAGGCTGTTGAAATTGGCTCGACACCTGGCTCAAGCGGCCAGCAAGATGCGCAACATGCGGCGTAGAGGTTCTGCAGCCCCCCACAGCAATTGATCTCCGATGGTGAATGCACCGACGTAGTCCGGACCCATGGCGAGTTTGCGGATACGTCCCACGGGAATGGTCATGGTGCCAGTCACTGCCACGGGGGTGAGATCGCGAACGGTGGCTTCGCGGTTATTGGGGACGACTTTGACCCACTCGTTGTCGGCTGCGATCATGGCTTCAAGGTCTGCCACCGGCACATCTTTATTGAGCTTGAAGGTCAAGGCCTGGCTGTGGCAACGCATGGCGCCCACGCGCACGCAAAACCCATCCACGGGAATGGCGGTGGAATTAAAGCCCTCGCCCTGACCCAAAATCTTGTTGGTTTCGGCCATTCCTTTCCATTCTTCCTTGCTCATGCCATTGCCCAGGTCTTTGTCAATCCAGGGAATCAGGCTGCCGCCCAGAGGAACGCCAAAATTGGCGGTTTCAGCCGCACTCAAGGCGCGCTGCTTGGCAATCACCTTGCGGTCAATCTCCAGAATGGCGCTCTTGGGATCGTCCAGCAAGGCCTTCACTTCAGCATTCAAAGTGCCGTACTGCGTGAGCAGTTCACGCATGTGCTGGGCGCCGCCACCAGACGCTGCCTGGTACGTTTGGGTGCTCATCCATTCAACCAGCCCCGCTTTGTAGAGGGCGCCTACACCCATCAACATGCAGCTTACCGTGCAGTTGCCGCCAACCCAATTGTTGCCACCCTTGGCCAGTGCATTCTTGATGACGGGCAGGTTGACCGGGTCGAGGACGATAACGGCATCGTCGTTCATGCGCAGGGTGGAGGCGGCGTCAATCCAGTGGCCGGTCCAGCCTGCAGCGCGCAGTTTGGGGAAAACTTCAGTGGTGTAGTCGCCACCTTGCGCGCTAAGAATAATGTCGCATTTCTTGAGCGCTTCAATGTCAAAAGCATCTTTTAGCGTGGTTTCGTTCTTCGCCTGCGCGGGGGCTTTGCCGCCGGCATTCGACGTGGAAAAGAACATGGGTTCGATCAGGTCGAAGTCGCCTTCGGTCTGCATACGGTCCATCAATACCGAACCCACCATGCCGCGCCAGCCTACCAAGCCGACCAGATTGCCAATTTTCATCATGTTGCTCTTTCTGGATAATTGAATTACAAAAGTAGTCGCGTTTACAAGGCTTTGACAACCGCAGCACCCATCTCCTGGGTGTTGACGCGGGTTGTGCCGGTGCTGAAGATGTCTGCCGTGCGCAAGCCTTGGGCCAGCACTGCTTTCACGGCCGCTTCAATACGTTGTGCAGCTACTTCCTGGTTCAGGCTGAAGCGTAACATCATGGCCGCACTCAGAATAGTGGCCAGTGGGTTGGCGATGCCTTTGCCGGCGATGTCGGGCGCGCTGCCATGGCTGGGTTCATACAGTCCCTGATTGCTTGAATTGAGAGAAGCCGAGGGCAACATGCCGATGGAACCGGTGAGCATGGCCGCTTCATCGCTCAGGATGTCCCCAAACATATTGCCAGTGACCACCACGTCAAATTTCTTGGGCGCGCGCACCAGTTGCATGGCGGCGTTGTCCACGTACATATGGTCAAGTTCCACGTCAGGATATTGTTGGCTGACTTCAATCATCACGTCGCGCCAGAACTGGAAGGTTTCCAGCACATTGGCTTTGTCCACGCTGGTCACGCGCTTGCTGCGTTTGCGGGCAGCCTGGAACGCGACATGGGCAATGCGTTCGATCTCGGGACGGGAATAGCGCATGGTGTCAAACGCTTCTTCGGCACCGGGGAAGTGCCCATCCGTGGCGACGCGTCGGCCGCGTGGCTGTCCAAAATAGATGTCACCCGTCAGCTCACGGATGAGCAGAATGTCGAGGCCTGCAATCAGTTCGGGTTTCAGGCTGGATGCGTCTACCAGCTGCTCGTAGCAGATGGCCGGGCGGAAGTTGGCGAACAGCCCCAGGCTTTTGCGCAGACCCAGAATCGCCTGCTCGGGCCGCAGGGGGCGATCCAGTTTGTCGTATTTCCAATCGCCGACAGCGCCAAACAGAATGGCATCGGCCTCTTTGGCCAGCTTGAGCGTGGCGTCCGGCAAGGGGTGACCGTATGCATCGTAGGCGGCGCCACCGACCAAGGCAGTTTCCATTTCGAACTTCAAGTCAAGCGCGTTCAAAACCTTCACGGCTTCGGCCACAATTTCGGTACCAATGCCATCGCCTGGCAAGACTGCAATTTTCATGATGTTATTTCGCTATTGAATGTATAGCTGCTCAGGCAAGCAGCGTGCGGGCTAGCCACGGTTTTTGTGCGAGACGCTGGGCTTCAAAAGCCTTGATCTTGTCCGCTTGGCGCAGGGTCAGGCCAATGTCGTCAAAGCCATTGAGCAGGCAGTATTTGCGAAACGCCTGAACCTCAAAGGGCAACTCATCGCCGCTGGGTTTGACAATGACTTGTCGCTCCAGGTCGATGGTCAGCGCATAACCCGGGAAGGCAAGCGCCTCGTCAAACAACTGGCTGACCTGGGCTTCGCTGAGCACAATCGGCAGCAAGCCGTTTTTGAAGCTGTTGTTGAAGAAGATGTCTGCGTAGCTGGGGGCAATGATGGCGCGAAAGCCGTATTGATCCAATGCCCAAGGGGCGTGTTCGCGCGACGACCCGCAACCAAAGTTTTTGCGCGCCAGCAGGATGGACGCGCCCTGATAACGGGGCTGGTTCAGCACAAAGTCCGGATTGGGCTTGCGGCTGGTGGGATCCTGACCCGGAAAGCCCGCATCGAGGTAGCGCCATTCGTCAAACAAATTCTGGCCAAAGCCGGTCTTGCGAATGGATTTCAGGAATTGCTTGGGGATGATGGCATCGGTGTCCACATTCTCGCGGTCCATGGGGGCCACGAGCCCTTTATGCTGAGTGAACTTTTGCATAGTGATCCTCTAATCCTTTACTTTTTCTTCGCCGCGTCTTCGATTTTTTCACCTGCTTTTTGCAGATCCTGACCGACGCCTTTGACGGTGTTGCAGCCGGACAAGGCAAAAACAAGAGACAAGGAGATGAAGGCAATAAGTTTTTTCATGAGTTTCTTTTCGACAGACAAGGTCAGACGAATTTCCTGACGTCTACAAAATGGCCGTGAATGGCGGCGGCGGCGGCCATTGCTGGGCTGACCAGATGTGTGCGCCCGCCAGCGCCTTGACGTCCCTCGAAATTGCGATTGCTGGTGGAGGCGCAGCGCTCACCCGGTTCCAGCCGGTCGGCGTTCATGGCCAAGCACATGGAGCATCCGGGCTCGCGCCACTCAAAGCCGGCGGCCTTGAAAATCTCATGCAAACCTTCACGCTCGGCCTGCTCCTTTACCAGACCGGAGCCCGGCACGACCAAGGCCAGCTTGATATTTTTGGCAATTTTTTGTCCGAGTTGTTTGACCACGGCTGCCGCCTCGCGCATGTCTTCAATCCGGCTATTGGTGCAGGAACCGATGAACACCTTGTCCACATACAAATCGTCCAGCGCTTTGCCTGGCTCCAGTCCCATGTAGACCAGGGCACGTTCAATGGCGCCGCGTTTGTTGGCGTCTTTTTCTTTGTCAGGATCGGGCACGCGGCTGTCAATGCCGAGCACCATCTCGGGTGAGGTGCCCCAGGTCACTTGTGGAATGATCTGCGAGGCATCAAGCACCACCACGGTATCGAACTTGGCGTCAGCGTCCGTGTGCAGGGTCTTCCAGTAGCTTACGGCCTGATCCCACTCGACGGCGGCTGCCGTGTCGTTGGCGGCATTGTGACCGGGCGCCAGCGGACGGCCTTTGACGTAGTCAATGGTCTTTTCATCCACGGCCACCAGTCCGGCACGCGCACCGGCTTCGATGGCCATATTGCAAACCGTCATGCGGCCTTCCATGCTCAAGGCACGAATGGCAGAACCGCCAAATTCAATGGTGTAGCCGGTGCCGCCGGCGGTGCCGATTTTGCCGATGATGGCCAGCACGATGTCTTTGCCGCCACAGCCAGGAGAGAGGGTGCCATCGACGCGCACCAGCATGTTCTTTGCTTTTTTGGCCAGCAGGGTTTGCGTGGCCATCACATGTTCCACTTCGCTGGTGCCAATGCCATGCGCCAGGGCGCCGAATGCGCCATGGGTGGACGTGTGCGAATCACCGCAAACGACGGTCATGCCCGGCAGGGTCGCGCCATTTTCTGGCCCGATGACGTGGACAATGCCTTGACGCTTGGACAGGAAAGGAAAGTAGGCGACAGAGCCGAATTCCTGAATGTTCTGGTCGAGCGTGACGACCTGTTCTTTGCTCGTGGGATCGGTGATGCCGTCATACCCCAACTCCCAGCCTGTGGTGGGGGTGTTGTGATCGGTGGTGGCCACGATCGAGCTGACACGCCACACCTTGCGGCCCGCTTGGCGTAGCCCCTCAAAGGCTTGCGGGCTGGTGACTTCATGTACCAGATGGCGATCTATGTACAGAATGACGGTACCGTCTTCTTCGGTGTGGACAACGTGTTCGTCCCAGAGTTTGTCGTAGAGAGTGCGTCCCATGTGATTTTCCTTGGCAATCTGCCATTTTATCCGGCGTGATGAAACCACCAGGCTTCACAAACAAAACGCCCGCCGACGTTGCCATCCGGCGGGCGTTTCAAATGACAGTGACGCAGATTTAGCGTTTGGCAATCGGCTGCACGTTGCGGCTTTCAGAACCGGTGAACAGCTGACGTGGACGGCCGATTTTGTGTTCTGGATCGCTGTAGGATTCGTTCAATTGAGCAATCCAGCCGACGGTACGGGCCAGGGCAAAAACGGCGGTGAAGAGACCGACCGGAATGCCAATAGCGCGCTGCACGATACCGGAGTAGAAGTCGACATTGGGGTAAAGCTTGCGCGAAACGAAGTATTCGTCTTCCAGTGCAATCTTTTCCAGCGCCATCGCCAGCTTGAACAAGGGGTCGTTTTCCAGACCGAGTGCAGCGAGTACTTCCTTGCAGGTTTCCTGCATGAGCTTGGCGCGAGGATCGTAGTTTTTGTAAACCCGATGTCCAAAACCCATCAGCTTGACGCCAGAATTCTTGTCTTTGACCAACTCCATGAAGTGGCCGACTTTTTCAATGCCACCCATTTTTTGGATGTCTTCCAGCATGTTCAGGCATGCTTCATTGGCGCCACCGTGGGCTGGACCCCACAGGCAGGCCACCCCCGCTGCAATGGCTGCAAACGGGTTGGTGCCGGAGCTGCCGCACAAGCGAACGGTGGACGTGGACGCATTCTGTTCATGGTCCGCGTGCAACACGAAAATACGGTCCAAGGCGCGTTCGATCACGGGGTTAACCACATAATCTTCGCAAGGGGTGGCGAACATCATGTGAAGGAAATTGCCTGCGTAGCTCAAGTTGTTCTTGGGGTACATGTAAGGCTGACCGACGCTGTACTTGTACGCCATGGCCACCAAGGTTGGCATCTTGGAGATCAATTGAATGGCAGAGATATCCCTGTGCTCAGGATTGTTGATGTCGGTGGTTTCATGGTAGAAGGCCGACATGGCGCCGACCAAGCCGGTCATGATGGCCATCGGATGGGCATCACGGCGGAAGCCACGCAGGAAGAATTGCATCTGCTCGTTGACCATGGTGTGGCTGCTCACGCGCTTGACGAAATCCGCTTTGGCGGCGACATCGGGCAGGTTTCCGTACAGCAACAGGTGGCAGGTTTCCATGAAATCGCAGTTGGTCGCCAGCTGCTCAATGGGGTAACCGCGGTACAGCAGTTCACCCTTGTCGCCGTCAATGTAGGTGATGGCCGACTGGCATGCGGCTGTCGACAGGAAGCCGGGATCGTATGTGAACATGCCGGTTTGTGCATAGAGCTTGCGGATGTCAATGACATCCGGTCCGACGCTGCCTTGGTACACCGGCAAATCGACGCTAGGACTGCCGTTCGTAAACGACAGGGTGGCTTTGTTGTCAGCTAATTTCATTTTCTACCTTTCAGCGGGTTTGTTGTCTCAACATACTCAAAACTTCACGTACATCGTCTCGGTCCAGATCGGCATCGATTTGTGCAATTTCTTTGCGTGCCAGATGCAGATCCAGAAGGTCGTGGTCGCTTAGATCCATTAAAGCGCTCAGACCTTGCGCTTGCTTGACGGTCAGGGTCGATTCAAAACGCTGGAAGAATCGATCGATAAATATATCGTTTTCAAGCAAACCGCGTCGGCAGCGCCATTTCAGCTTGCTCAAAGCCCGGACATCAATCAACTCATCAGGATGGGCCACAGCACAGGTTTCCATGCCGGTTTAGACCGTGCGCATAACCATCATTTCCTTGATTTTGCCAATGGCCCTGGTTGGGTTGAGACCCTTGGGGCAAACATCGACGCAATTCATGATGGTGTGGCAGCGGAACAGGCGGTAAGGATCTTCCAGGTTGTCCAGGCGCGCACCGGTGGCTTCGTCGCGACTGTCGGCGATAAAGCGGTAGGCTTGCAACAGGCCGGCCGGGCCGACGAACTTGTCTGGATTCCACCAGAAGCTGGGGCACGAGGTGGAGCAGCTGGCGCACAGAATGCATTCATACAAACCGTTGAGCTCATCGCGCTCTTCCGGACTTTGCAGACGCTCTTTTTCGGGCGGCACGTTGTCATTGATCAAATAAGGCTTGATCGAGTTGTACTGTTTGAAGAACTGCGTCATGTCGACGATCAAATCGCGCACGACAGGCAGACCCGGCAGGGGTTTCAGAACGATGGTGCCCGGCAGGGTAAGCATGTTGGTCAGGCAAGCCAGACCGTTCTTGCCATTGATGTTCATCGCATCCGATCCGCAGACGCCTTCGCGGCATGAGCGGCGGAAACTGATGGTGGGGTCCTGCGCCTTGAGCTTCATCAAGGCGTCCAGCAGCATGCGTTCGCTGCCATCGAGTTCTACCTCGATGGTTTGCATGTAAGGCTTGGCGTCGGTATCCGGGTCGTAGCGGTAAATTTGGAATGTACGTTTTGACATGGGGTGTTCTCGCTGGTCTTATTCGCTTGGCTGTGAGTTAGAAGCTGCGCACGGCAAGTGGCACAGAGTCAACTGTCAGCGGTTTCATCTGTACCGGCTTGTAGGCCAGTCGGTTGCCATCGCGGTACCAGAGCGTGTGTTTGTGCCACTCGGTGTCGTTTCGGCCATTTGGAAACTCAGGGGTGTCGTTGTAGTCGTCCACGGTATGGGCGCCGCGGCTTTCGTGGCGGGCCGCAGCCGATACGATGGTGGCCTGAGCCGCTTCAATCAAGTTTTCAACTTCAAGCGCTTCAATGCGCGCGGTGTTGAAAATCTTGGATTTGTCTTTCAATGTGATGGATTTGACACGGTCACGCAAGGCGGCGATTTTGGACACCCCTTCGTTCATGGTGGCTTGGGTGCGGAATACGCCTGCGTGCTGTTGCATGGCTTTACGGATGTCGTCAGCGACATCCTGGGCATATTCACCACTGGTCGAGTTGTCCAGACGTGCGATGCGTGCCAGCGTTGCCTCTGCTGCGTCGGCTGGCAAGGGTTTGTGCTCGGTATTTGTTTTGTTGAATTCAACAATGTGGTTGCCTGCAGCGCGGCCAAACACCAGCAAGTCGAGCAGCGAATTGGTGCCCAGGCGGTTGGCGCCATGCACGCTGACGCAGGAGCATTCGCCGACGGCATACAAACCGTTGACGATGACGCTCTTGTTGTCTTCGTTTTGCGTGACCACCTGGCCATTGATATTGGTCGGAATGCCACCCATTTGGTAATGAATGGTGGGTACGACGGGAATCGGCTCTTTGGTGATGTCGACGTTGGCAAAGTTATGGCCAATTTCAAACACCGAAGGCAGGCGCTTCATGATGGTCTCGGCACCCAGGTGGGTCATATCGAGATTGATGTAGTCCTTGTTCGGACCGCAGCCGCGGCCTTCCTTGATTTCCTGGTCCATGCAGCGTGACACGTAATCACGTGGGGCCAAGTCTTTGTAGGCGGGCGCGTAACGTTCCATGAAGCGTTCACCGTTGCAGTTGCGCAAAATCGCGCCTTCGCCACGGCAGCCTTCGGTCAGCAACACGCCAGCGCCATGCACGCCGGTGGGGTGGAACTGCCAGAACTCCATGTCTTGCAGCGGAATGCCAGCCCGTGCTGCCATGCCCAAACCGTCGCCGGTGTTGATGAACGCATTGGTCGATGCGGCAAAAATGCGGCCAGCACCGCCAGTGGCCAGCAAAGTGGTTTTGGCTTCAAAAATATGGACGTCACCGGTTTCCATTTCCAGGGCGGTCACGCCGACGACATCGCCAGCTTCATCGCGGATCAGGTCCATTGCCAGCCACTCGACGAAGAAACTGGTTTTTTCCTTGACGTTTTGCTGGTACAGCGTGTGCAACATGGCGTGGCCGGTGCGGTCAGCGGCGGCGCAGGCGCGTTGCACGGGCTTTTCGCCGTAGTTGGCGGTGTGGCCGCCAAATGGACGCTGGTAAATCGTGCCGTCGGGGTTGCGGTCAAACGGCATGCCCATGTGCTCCAGGTCATACACGACCTTGGGCGCTTCACGGCACATGAATTCAATCGCGTCCTGGTCACCGAGCCAGTCAGAACCTTTGACGGTGTCGTAGAAGTGGTAGTGCCAGTTGTCTTCATTCATGTTGCCCAGGGAGGCGCCAATGCCTCCTTGTGCGGCCACCGTGTGGGAGCGGGTGGGGAACACTTTGGAGAGCACAGCCACGTTCAGGCCGGCGCGGGCCAGTTGCAGCGAAGCGCGCATGCCGGAGCCACCGGCCCCAACGATGACGACGTCAAATTTACGCTTGGGAAGTTTGGATGTAGCGGTCATGATTTTTGTTGAATCTTTGTTGTCGGATGCGGCCAGAGGTCGCTTGAAAACGTTGTACGTGAACGTCTTAGAGGCGCCAAAGGATCTGGATACCCCAGCCTGCGCAAACCAGCAGCCAGACGATGGTGAAAACCTGCAGGGACAAACGCAGGCCGACCGGCTTGATGTAGTCCATCCAGATGTCGCGCATGCCGACCCAGACGTGGAATAGCAAGGCAAGGATGACGGCGAAGGTCAAACCCCTCATCCATTGCGAAGAAAAAATGCCAGCCCATTGGTCGTAGCCGATAGGGCCTTTGCTGAAAATGACTTGTGCCAGAACGAGCAAGGTGAAAAGGGCCATCAAGACCGCGGTCACACGTTGACCCAGCCAGTCTCGCAGACCGTAGTGAGCGCCGACAACGATGCGCTTGGAGCCGTAATTGACAGACATGGTGCTTTCCTTATTAGGTTGAGGGCAGCGCTGGCTTAGCTAACGCGTAGCTGCGCACTGCCCAGCAAGGTTTGAATTTAATAAATGCCGAACAGTTTGGCGCCGAGCACAATGGCAAGACCAATGCTCACGGCCAAGGTGACGGTGGCGGACGATTTGCCGAACTCTTTGCTGACGGCGTCGTGGTGGGTATCCATCCAGAGGTGGCGAAGGCCAGCGATGAAGTGGTGCAGGTAGGCCCAGATCAGGGCCAACGCAACGAGCTTCCAGAGAAAACCTGGCAGACCCAGCAGGCCCACATTGAAGGCTGATTTGAATTTCGCAAATGAGATTTCGGAGGAAATCGAGTTGTCAAACATCCAGATGATGAAGGGCATCAGGAAAAACATGATGGCTCCACTGACGCGGTGCAAGATCGACACAATGCCTGCAAGGGGCAGGCGGTAAGTGGGGAGGTCGGCGAAGGCGTTGATGTTGCGGAACTCGGGGCGCTTTTTAGCTGCGCTTGTCGCTGATTCGGACATACTTGGCTTTCTATGTTTTGAGTAACTGCTTGGTAACTGGCAAAAACTGGTTACCCTGAAATTCTATTGCAATGCAGCAACGATCTGGACTTGAGCGGTCGCGTGCTGAATGTTTTTTGTTATAAATTTGATCTTTTTTCATTGTGCATGCACCAGTGAGGTGCGCGACTCCTCCTAGTCTGACACGGGGGTTACAAACTGGCCAAATTCGTCCGCATGTCGCTTGCCCGTGTGCGCAGTTGTTGTCTTTTTCACCCCAAGTTGTTGTGATAGTGATGGGTGTCGGTCCGGTAATAGCCGCGACGCAATTCCATGGGGACATCTTTATAGGTGTAGGCGATGCGCTCTACACTCAATAAAGGTGTTCCATGCTCTACTTTTAATAGCTGCTCACGCCCGTCTATTGCGGGCTCCGCCCGTATTTTCTCTTCAGCACGTACCATTCTGACGTTGAATTCGGTTTCAAACAGCGCGTACATCGGGCCGTGGTAGGTGGCCAGCCGCTCCGCCGTCAAGCCTTTGAACGGGGCGGCGGGCAGCCAGATGTCTTCCAGAATCGTGGGCGTACCGGCAAAACTCAATACGCGCCGCGCCTGCAACACCGCATCGCCTGTGCGCAGCGCCAGCGCCCGGGCTACGTCTGCGCTGGCACGGGTGCGGCGGCATTCAATGATGTCCCGCTGGGCCGGGCCTTCGCTACCGGGCATGCCGGTGTCGGGTACCAGCTTCAAGAAGCGAAACTGCACATGCTGTTCGGCATGGGTGGCGACAAAAGTGCCTTTGCCTTGCCGGCGTACCAGCAGGTTTTCGGCTGCCAGTTCGTCAATCGCCTTGCGCACCGTGCCCTGGCTGACGCGAAAGCGAGCTGCCAGCTCCATCTCGCTGGGAATCGCCTCGCCCGGCTTCCATTCTCCCAGCCGCAGGCTGTTCAGGATCAGGCCTTTGATCTGCTGGTAGAGGGGGCTGAACGCCGGCGTCACTTGCGCATTGGCAGCGGTTTCAGTCCCGGTTTCTGCGAGGATGGTTTCAGTTAAAGAGAAGGGTATTTGGGACATCATCAGTCAGCCCCGTGCAAGGGTTGGAAATTTGTCGAATCATATCTTATATAAGACATAAGACAAGTTGACGAATCAGGATTTTTCAGAGTAAACTCGCGCCGCATTATGTGGGGCTCAGTCAACCCGTAAGAGCCGCCACCAGCACCCGTTTCACAACACTTCTGGAGTTCTCACCATGAGCAAAAAGCCCGTCCGCGTCGCCGTCACCGGTGCAGCTGGTCAAATTGGTTACGCAATCCTGTTCCGCATCGCCTCCGGCGAAATGCTGGGCAAAGACCAACCCGTGATTCTGCAATTGCTCGAAGTACCCTTTGAGAAACCCCAGCAAGCGCTGCAAGGCGTGATCATGGAATTGCAAGACTGTGCCTTCCCTTTGCTGGTCGGTATTGAAGCCCACAGCGATCCGCTGACCGCATTCAAGGATGTGGATTACGCCTTGCTGATCGGTTCACGTCCTCGTGGTCCCGGCATGGAGCGCGCTGAATTGCTCGCCGTCAATGCTGAAATTTTCACCGCCCAAGGCAAGGCACTCAATGCCGTCGCCAGCCGCAATGTCAAGGTGCTGGTGGTCGGTAACCCCGCCAACACCAATGCCTACATCGCCATGAAGAGCGCGCCTGATCTGCCACGCAAAAACTTCACCGCCATGCTGCGTCTGGACCACAACCGCGCCTTGAGCCAATTGGCTGACAAGACCGGCAAGGCCGTCGCCGACATCGAAAAAATGACGGTGTGGGGCAACCACTCGCCAACCATGTACGCTGACTACCGCTTCGCCACCATCAACGGCCAAAGCGTCAAGGACATGATCAACGACCAGGAATGGAACGCCAACGTGTTCTTGCCCACCGTCGGCAAGCGTGGCGCAGCCATCATTGCTGCACGCGGCGTGTCATCGGCGGCTTCGGCTGCCAATGCGGCCATTGACCACATGCGCGACTGGGCGCTGGGCACCAACGGCAAGTGGGTCACCATGGGTATTCCATCGGACGGCCAATATGGCATTCCGAAAGACACCGTGTTCGGCTTTGCCGTGACTTGCGAAGGCGGCGAATACAAAGTCGTTCAGGATCTGCCAATTGACGCCTTCAGCCAGGAATGCATCAACAAGACGCTCAAAGAGTTGCAAGACGAGCAAGCCGGCGTTGCCCACCTGCTGTAATTAGCAGGCAGAAGCGAGTCAGACTTGTGAGGCATCCGCGCGACGTTCTCCTCGGCGCTCAATCGACAGCGGCTTCGCTGCCGGTGTGCGACCACTACTGTGGCGTGGAGGCGCGGATGCGCAAGAGCCTGGCTTTGCAGGCTGAAATGTCCCAGGAGTTCGGCGCTTGCGTTTTTGACGTGACGCTGGACTGTGAAGACGGCGCCCCGGTTGGGGGCGAAAAAGACCATGCCAATATGGTCGTAGCCCTTGCCAATCAAGCGCAAGCAGCTATTAAAAATGTAGTATCCAGCGTGACTCCCCGCGTGGCGGTGCGTGTGCACCCGGTGGATCACCCGGCGTTCGAACAAGACGTCGACCTGATTGTTGGCGGCGCTGCTGCCAGTTTGTGCCACCTGATGATTCCCAAAGTCGAGTCGCTTGCCGATGTTGAGCGGGCGGCGCAACTCGTGGATCAAGTGGCAGCCAGAACAGGGCGAACCTATGCTTTGCCCCTGCACGTCCTGATTGAATCCCCCGCTTCTGTTCACCGCGCCTTCGAGATCGCAGCCCATCCGCGTGTGCAGTCCCTCAGCTTTGGTTTGATGGATTTTGTTTCCGCCCACGGTGGTGCCATTCCTGCCAGTGCCATGGGCGTCCAGGCCGGCGAGGGTGGTGATGGACTGGACCAGTTTTCACATCCGCTGGTGGTTCGCGCCAAGCTGGAAATCGCATCCGCCTGCCATGCCCATGGCAAAGTGCCAGCGCATTGTGTGGTGACAGAATTCAGCGACATGGCCGCGCTGCAGGCGGCGGCCAGCCGGGCCTCGCGCGCCTTGGGCTACACCCGCATGTGGAGTATTCACCCCAGTCAAATTCGGCCGATTCTGGAGGCTTTTGCACCTCAGGCGTACGAGATTGAACAGGCGACGAATATCCTGCTGGCCGCGATCCAGGCCGACTGGGCGCCGATCTCTTTTGACGGCAAATTGCATGACCGTGCCAGTTATCGCTATTTCTGGCAGGTGCTGGAGCGGGCGCATCAGACCGGGCGGGCGCTCCCAGATGAAGCCCGTGGCTTTTTTTCGGTTTGATTTTTACCACTGACTGAGAATTGAAATGATGAAAAAAATTCTTGCATCTGTCTTGTTGATGCTTCCCGTCGCGTTGCTGGCGCAGACGTCTGCTGAGTTGGCCATTGCAGATCGCGTCTACCAGGGCAAATTGCCATGCGAGTTGGGCGCTTCTGTCAGCTTGAAGGCCGATGCCAGCGCACCGGGCTATTTCGATCTGCAACTCGGACGCCAAAAATTCCGCATGTTCCCGGTTGAAACCACCACCGGCGCGATCCGGCTTGAAGATCCCAAGGCGGGCGCGGTGTGGTTGCAACTGGCCAACAAGTCCATGCTGATGAGTCAAAAATTGGGCAAGCGGCTGGCCGATGCCTGCATGAACCCGGATCAGACAGTTGTTGCTGAAAATCTGATCAAAAATCCGTCACCCGGCTTACTCGATACCGCTGTTGAAGTTGCTACTAAATAAGTAGCTGTCTAGGCCCGCTGAATAAGGGCTAGAACCATTTTTGTTGATATAAAAGGAGTTGACCATGTTGCAAGCTTACCGTGCCCACGTCGCCGAACGCGCCGCCCTCGGCATTCCACCGTTGCCTCTGTCTGCCAAGCAGACTGGCGAACTCATTGAGTTGCTGAAAAACCCTCCCAAGGGTGAAGAAGCCACTCTGGTGGACCTGATCACGCATCGCGTGCCTGCCGGCGTGGATGACGCGGCCAAGGTCAAGGCCAGCTACCTGGCCGCCGTGGCGCATGGCACTGAAAAATGCCCGCTGATCTCCCGTGAACAAGCGACAGAATTGCTGGGCACCATGCTCGGTGGCTACAACATCAGCCCGTTGGTGGATTTGCTCGACGATGCTGCAGTGGCGGCAGTGGCTGCCACTGGTCTCAAGAAGACCCTGCTGATGTTCGATCAGTTCCATGACGTCAAGGAAAAAGCCGACAAGGGCAATGCGCAAGCCAAAGCCGTGCTGCAAAGCTGGGCCGATGCCGAGTGGTTTACTTCGCGCCCCGAAGTGCCTGCGTCGATCACGCTGACCGTGTTCAAGGTCGAAGGCGAAATCAACACCGACGACCTGTCGCCCGCACCGGACGCCTTCAGCCGTCCCGACATCCCGATGCACGCTCTGGCGATGCACAAAAATGCCCGTCCCGGCATCGTTCCGGAAGAAGACGGCAAGCGTGGCCCCGTCAAGTTCTTTGACGAACTCAAAGCCAAGGGCCATCTGGTGGCCTATGTTGGTGACGTGGTTGGTACCGGTTCTTCTCGCAAGTCCGCCACCAACTCGGTGCTGTGGTTCACCGGTGAAGACATTCCGTTTGTGCCGAACAAGCGCTTTGGCGGTGTCTGTCTGGGTAGCAAGATTGCTCCGATTTTCTACAACACCATGGAAGACTCGGGCGCTTTGCCAATCGAGCTGGACGTGGCTCAAATGAACATGGGCGACGTGGTTGAACTGCGTCCTTATGACGGCAAAGCATTGAAAGACGGCAAAGTGATTGCCGAGTTCACGGTCAAGAGCGATGTGCTGTTTGACGAAGTGCGCGCTGGTGGCCGCATTCCCCTGATTATCGGCCGTGGCCTGACTGCCAAGGCACGCGAAGCCCTGGGTCTGCCCGTGAGCACGCTGTTCCGTCTGCCGCAAAACCCGGTCGATACGAAAAAAGGCTTCACGCTGGCGCAAAAGATGGTCGGCCGTGCCTGCGGTTTGCCAGAAGGCCAGGGCGTTCGCCCCGGGACTTACTGCGAACCCAAGATGACCAGCGTGGGGTCGCAAGACACCACCGGCCCGATGACCCGCGACGAGTTGAAAGACTTGGCCTGCCTGGGCTTCAGTGCTGATCTGGTGATGCAGTCGTTCTGTCACACCGCGGCTTATCCCAAGCCCGTGGACGTGAAGATGCACCACGAACTGCCTGAATTCATGAGCACCCGCGGTGGTGTGCCTCTGCGTCCGGGCGACGGCATCATCCACAGCTGGTTGAACCGCATGTTGCTGCCCGATACCGTCGGTACCGGTGGCGACAGCCACACCCGTTTCCCGATCGGCATCAGCTTCCCCGCCGGCTCCGGTCTGGTCGCCTTCGGTGCTGCCACCGGCGTGATGCCGCTGGACATGCCTGAGAGCGTGCTGGTGCGTTTCAAAGGCAAGCTGCAACCTGGCATCACCCTGCGTGATCTGGTCAATGCCATTCCTTTGTATGCCATCAAGGCCGGTCTGTTGACCGTGGCCAAGCAAGGCAAGAAAAACATTTTCTCCGGTCGTATTCTTGAAATCGAAGGCTTGCCTGACCTCAAGGTCGAGCAGGCGTTTGAATTGAGCGATGCCTCTGCCGAGCGCAGCGCCGGCGGTTGCACCGTGCACTTGAACAAAGAGCCGATCATCGAGTACATCAACAGCAACATCACGATGCTGAAGTGGATGATTGCCGAAGGTTACTCCGACGTGCGCACCATCAACCGCCGCATCAAGGCGATGGAAGCCTGGCTGGCCGACCCCCAGTTGCTCAAGGGCGATGCCGATGCTGAATACGCCGCCGTGATCGAAATTGATCTGGCTGACATTGTTGAACCGATCGTGGCTTGCCCTAACGATCCAGATGACGTGAAAACCCTGGCCGACGTGGCTGGCGCCAAGATCGACGAAGTGTTCATCGGCTCGTGCATGACCAACATTGGTCACTTCCGCGCCGCGTCCAAGCTGCTGGAAAACAAGCGCGACATCCCGGTCAAGCTCTGGATGGCCCCGCCCACCAAGATGGATGCCAAGCAGTTGAGCGAAGAAGGCCACTACGGCGTGCTGGGTTCTGCCGGTGCGCGCATGGAAATGCCGGGTTGCAGCTTGTGCATGGGCAACCAGGCGCAGGTGAAAGAGGGCGCCACCGTGTTCTCGACATCTACCCGTAACTTCCCGAATCGTCTGGGTAAAAACAGCTTCGTGTACCTGGGTAGCGCTGAACTGGCCGCCATTTGCTCCAAGCTGGGACGTATTCCCACCAAAGCCGAGTACATGGCCGACATGAGTGTCTTGACAGCCGCCAGCGACAAGATCTATCAATACCTGAATTTTGACAAGGTTCAGGACTACAAGGACGCAGCAGCTTCCGTCAAGGAAAGTGCAGCGGCTTAAATAGCGCCCTGAACAAGCCCCGCTCCGGCTGGGCACTGTCTCTAAAAAAGCCCCGCAACGGCAAAGTTGCGGGGCTTTTTTCATATGAGATGGAGGGAATGCGTACTGGATAATGGCCGCCATGAACGCGTTCCAATCCATTCCCCTGTCCCTGCAGACGGTTTTACTGTTGCTTGCTAGCAATGTTTTCATGACCTTTGCCTGGTACGGCCACCTCAAAAACTTGGCTACCGCGCCCTGGTACATCGCGGCCCTCGTGAGCTGGGGCATCGCATTGTTTGAATATGCGCTGCAAGTACCTGCCAATCGAATCGGGTTTCAGCAGGCCAACTTCAGTGTCGGGCAGCTCAAGATCATGCAGGAGGTCATTACGCTGGCTGTGTTCGTGCCGTTTGCCATGATCTATCTTAAGGAGCCCTTCAAACTGGACTATGTCTGGGCAGCGTTGTGCATGGTGGGCGCTGTTTTTTTTATATTTCGCAGTGCCTGAAGGTCGGGGCCTTGGTCTGCAGGCTAGGCGGTTAAACTTCGCGCAGTTTTGATTTTGTCAAATTCTTGACATATTTCCCTAGGAGTCCGCCATGTTTTTTGGCAAGTTGTTGCCGCGCGAAGGCAATTATTTTGAAATGTTCAACCTGCACTCGGACCGTATCGTCGAGGCGGCCCATGCGTTTTCCAAACTGGTTGCGTACTACAGTGATCCTGTGCTGCGTCAAAAATACAACCAGGACGTGGACAACGCCGAGCGCGCGGCTGACCGGGTCACGCACGATGTCAATAAATCCATCCACAAAACGTTCATCACGCCGATCGACCGTGAGCAGATTTTCACCCTGATCAACACCATGGACGATATCGCCGACCTGATTCAGGATTCGGCCGAGACCATGGCCTTGTATGACGTGCATCACATGACCGACGAGATCGTGCGACTGACCGATCTGAGCGTGAAATGCTGTGAGCGCGTGCGCGACGCCGTCAAGATGCTGGACAAGATTTTCGATCCCGTGGTGGCCGAAGCCGCTTTGAAAACGTGTGAAGAAATTGACCAGCTTGAATCCGACGCCGACCGCGTCATGCGCAGTGCCATGAGCAAACTGTTCCGGGAAGAACCGGATGTGCGGGAGCTCATCAAGCTCAAGGCAATTTACGAATTGCTGGAAACCATCACCGACAAGTGTGAAGATGTGGCCAATATCATCGAGGGCATCATCCTCGAGAATTCCTGATGTACGGCGGGATTTAGACGATGGAAACCGTACAAACGGCTCTTTGGGTAGTGGTGATGCTGGTGGTACTTGCTGTTTTATTTGATTTCATGAACGGATTTCATGACGCAGCGAATGCCATTGCCACCGTGGTGTCTACGGGTGTTCTCAAGCCGGGGCAGGCCGTGATTTTTGCCGCCTTTTTCAATGTGGTGGCGATATTTGTCTTTCATTTCAGCGTGGCCGCCACGGTGGGCAAGGGCATCGTGCAGCCTGGCGTCGTGGATGTTCATGTGGTGTTTGGCGCGCTGCTGGGTGCCATCAGCTGGAATTTCATC
Organism: Pseudomonadota bacterium; assembly: GCA_040385425.1. Classification (GTDB taxonomy): domain Bacteria; phylum Pseudomonadota; class Gammaproteobacteria; order Burkholderiales; family Burkholderiaceae_C; genus Rhodoferax. The sequence continues at coordinate 18,305 of JAZKHK010000136.1, forward strand.
ACCTGGTACTACGGCATCCCCAGCAGCTCGTCGCATGCGCTGATCGGCGGTATTGTGGGTGCGGTGATTGCCAAGTCTGGTGCCGCTGTGCTGGTGGCTTCGGGCATCATGAAAACCGTGGCCTTCATTTTCATATCGCCTTTGTTGGGGTTTTTGCTGGGCTCCATGATGATGGTGCTGGTGGCCTGGGTCTTCCGTCGTGTTCGGCCCTTGAAAGTGGATAAATGGTTTCGCCGTCTGCAACTGGTTTCGGCAGGTGCCTATAGTCTGGGCCATGGCGGCAACGATGCGCAAAAGACCATCGGCATCATCTGGATGCTGCTGATCGCCACCGGCTACGCCAATGCCTCCGACGCTGCGCCGCCCACTTGGGCGACCGTCAGCTGCTATCTGGCGATTGGTGCGGGCACGATGTTTGGCGGCTGGCGCATTGTCAGGACCATGGGCCAGAAGATCACCAAGCTCAAACCGGTGGGCGGCTTTTGCGCTGAAACCGGCGGCGCCATTACGCTTTTCATGGCCACCGCCATTGGTGTTCCAGTTTCCACCACGCATACCATCACGGGTGCGATTGTTGGCGTGGGCTCAGTGCAGCGCGCCAGTGCCGTGCGTTGGGGTGTCGCAGGCAACATCATTTGGGCCTGGATTTTCACGATTCCGGCCAGTGCGTTTGTTGCTGCAGTGGCATATTGGCTCAGCCTGCAAATTTTCTGATGCTACTGAAAGCATAGCTGCTCGCGCTTACTCCATAAGGGCCAAAGGCCAATTTCATTGAGAAACCTGGTGCGCTGCTTCGATTTGATTTTCGAAGTAGCGCTGAAAGCTGAATACGATGCTGCTCAGCAGCACCGTGGTGCCAAGCAGCAGCGCCAGCGCAATCGCAGCAATCGTTAGCCAGTGGGTATCGCCTGCCGAGGCATCCAGTGGCGCGGATGGGTTGAAGCAGGCATTCCATTTTTCTGACGTCATCAAGCCGTACACGATGGCGGTCAGGGCGCAGCCCGCGATGGTGAACCCCAGCAGCGGAATCAGTAGCCAGCCCCAAGCGTCGTCCAGGCCGTTTTGTTGCACTCGCTCAAGGCCATACAGGCCCAAGGCGGTGGGCAAGGGCAGCAGCCACCCCAGCCGGTCATCAAATCCCCGTAAATAAAAACGGTGCAATCCCAAAGGACCACCGACGAAGGCCAGCCAGGCGGCGGTGGTTTTATTTTTCATGTCATTGAATTGCGATTTATGGTGCGCTGGTGTCGCCCAAGCCCAGCGCTTTGTCCATCAAGACCACGTCGAGCCATTTGTCAAATTTCCAGCCGCAGGATTTGAGAACCCCCACGTGGGAAAACCCGACCGACTGGTGGACTCCGATGGAGCCGGCATTGGCAGAATCACCAATGACCGCAATGAATTTGCGAACGCCCACTTTTTCGGCCTGCGCCATCAACTCCGTCAGCAACGAGCGCCCAAGTCCCTGTCCATGGGCTTCAGGGGCCAGGTAGATCGAGTCTTCAGCCGAGAAACGGTAGGCCGGGCGCGGCTTGAACCAGTTGCAGTAAGCAAAGCCCAATACCTTGTCACCCTCTGCGACCACCAGGTAGGGCAAGCCTTTGGACAGGACATCCGCCCGACGGTTCGCCATGTCTTCCTGCGAGGGTGGCTCAATCTCGAAAGTGCCTGTGCCATTGAGCACATGGTGGGTATAAATGGCAGTGATTGCCGGGATGTCTTCAGGTTGGCTGGGGCGAATAATGGGCATAAAAATTGAAAACGTTATAATTTAAGGCTATCCAGTGTGTCGCATGGCCGGGTGGTCATGTCGCGTGTCTCAACGCTGGATTAAATACTGAATATGGCGGACTTTAAACTCCGCCCCCCAAAGGATAAATCATGGTCGTCATCCGACTCGCCCGTGGCGGTGCAAAAGCACGCCCGTTTTTCAATATTGTTGTTGCTGACAAGCGTACCCGTCGTGACGGCCGCTTCATCGAGCGTATCGGTTTTTACAACCCGATTGCAACCGCCAGCGAAGAAAGCATCCGTATTGCTCAGGACCGCCTGACGTACTGGAGAAGCGTCGGCGCTCAGGCCTCTCCCACCGTGGAACGCCTGATCAATCAAGCTGCCAAAAAAGCAGTCTGATTTTATTGTGATGCTGCCTGGTCTTGAAGCCGCCGACCTGCCGTCGGACGCCATCGAAGTCGGGCGCATTGCCGATGCCTGGGGCATCAAGGGTTGGTTCAAAGTCCTCCCTCACAGCGCCGACCCCGAGGCGCTTTTTTCTTCCAAACGCTGGTTTGTAATGCCCTCCGAGCGAGGTGCCAAAACTTTTGCCGGCGTTGCCAAATTGGTCATCGTCGAAGCCAAGATTCACTCCAACACCGTCGTTGCATCGGCGCGTGATGTTGAGGACCGTACCGCAGCAGAAGCCTTGCGTGGAGCGCGTATTTTTGTCTCTCGCGCCAGTTTCCCGACTGCTGAAAAAGACGAGTACTACTGGGTTGACCTGATCGGCCTGAGCGTCGTCAACCGCGAAGGTGTCGAACTCGGCATCGTCAAGGAACTGCTCTCTACCGGTGCCCAAACCGTGCTGGTCATGGACTGCGAGCAGGATGGCAAGACGCAAGAGCGCATGATTCCTTTTGTCTCGGTCTACGTGGATAACGTGGATTTACCCGGTCGGCGCATTCTGGTGGACTGGCAAGCCGATTTCTGAGTGTGACTGCATGCGGTTCGACATCGTCACGCTTTTCCCCGAGTTATTTACCCCCCTGTTGACCAGCGGCATCACGCGACGCGCGTTTGAGTCGGGCCAAGTGGATGTCAAATTGGCCAACCTGCGCGATTTTGCCGAAGGCAATTACCGGCGAGTGGATGATCGCCCTTTTGGCGGTGGTCCTGGCATGGTCATGATGGCCGAATCACTGGCGCATTGCCTTCGATCGATCCAGTCGCAACGAGAGGATGCTGCTCCTGTGGTGCTTTTTTCGCCCGTAGGCAAGCCGCTCAACCATGCGATGGTGACGCGGTGGGCCGAGAGCCAGGGAGCTGTCCTGATTTGCGGACGCTACGAGGGTCTCGATCAGCGTTTCATTGATGAACACGTGACCGAGCAGATCAGTCTCGGTGACTTTGTGTTGTCTGGCGGTGAAATTGCCGCCATGGCTTTGCTGGATGCCGTTGCTCGCCTGCAACCGGGCGTGCTGAATACAGCGGGTAGCCATCAGCAAGATAGTTTCAATCCCGAACTTGATGGCTTGCTGGATTGCCCCCACTACACCCGTCCCGAAAACTGGTCGGGCAGGGCGGTGCCGGAGGTGTTGCTGTCGGGACATCATGTCAATATCGAGCGCTGGCGGCGTGAGCAGCGGCTGATGATCACCGCACGCTTTCGCCCCGAATTGATCACCCAGGCGCGCCAGGCAGGGTGCTTGAGTGCTGCGGACGAAGCCTTTCTCGCCCGCAACCCCCTAAAGCCATAGACTGGCCTGGCGCAGGTTCAGGCTATAATTGAAGGCTTACCGATCCTCTGGCTGGCCGCTTGATTGCCAACGCAATGAAGCTTTTGTATCAATCCCGATACTGGCGCGACCAAGATCATTTAGGAAAAATATGAATCTGATTCAAATCCTTGAGCAAGAAGAAATTGCTCGTCTGGGAAAAGTTATTCCCGAATTCGCACCTGGTGACACCGTCGTTGTCAGCGTGAACGTGGTTGAAGGCGCCCGCAAGCGCGTTCAGGCCTACGAAGGTGTGGTGATTGCCAAGCGCAATCGCGGCCTCAACAGCGGTTTCATCGTTCGCAAAATCTCCAGCGGCGAAGGTGTCGAGCGTACGTTCCAGACCTACAGCCCGCTGATCGCTGGCATTGAAGTCAAGCGTCGTGGCGATGTGCGTCGTGCCAAGTTGTACTACCTGCGTGATCGCAGCGGCAAGTCGGCTCGTATCAAAGAAAAACTGCCAGCCAAGAAAATCAAGACAGCCGCTGTATAAAGCGAACTGTTTTGTAAAAAAGCCGCCCCAGCTAATGCTTGTGGCGGCTTTTTTTTCGATCATATTTCCCCGTGTCGTCTAATTCACCCGCTACCCCTTTGTCCCGCTTGCCGCAATTCGACCCGCGCCAGATTCCGGTCGCGGGTGTGGATTCGCATTTGCCTCCGGTTCCCCTGGCCGCCTTGCAGCCAGCAGCCTTGCGGCAGCGCTTTGCTTCGCTGCCGGTGTGGGAGCCCGAGTTGCTGGCCGAGAAAAAATTCATGGACCGGGAACCGATGCATGCCTCGGTCCTGGTGCCTATCGTGATGCGCGAACAGCCGACGGTTCTGCTTACCGAGCGCACGATGCAGTTATCCACCCATTCCGGGCAGATTGCCTTTCCCGGGGGCAAGGTTGACGACGATGACCTGGATGCCGCCGGCACCGCCTTGCGCGAGGCGCAAGAAGAAGTCGGGCTGGACCCTGCCTTTGTGCAGGTGTTGGGCGTCATGCCCCATTACGTCACGGGATCGGCCTTCATCATCACACCGGTGGTGGCGTTGGTAAAGCCGGGTTTCACGCTGACGCCCAATGCCTTCGAGGTGGCTGATGTGTTTGAAGTGCCGCTGGCATTCTTGATGAACCCGGCCCATCACCGGCGCCATGTGTTTGAGTGGGAAGGGCTTAGCCGCGAATGGTTCTCCATGCCGTACCAGGACGCCAGCAGCGGCCAACTCAAAGAGCGTTTCATCTGGGGTGCCACCGCAGGCATGTTGCGCAATTTCTACCGTCTGCTGTCGGCCTGACGGGCGCTGCCGCTATGATGCTTGTATGAGCTTTATCTCCGTGCTTTTGGCCCTGCTTTTAGAGCAGGCACGTCCTTTGGGTCGGGGCAACCCGGTCCACGCTTCTCTGCGTGCCTGGGTGCGCTGGAGCACCCGTAATTTTGACGCCGGCAAGTCTGTTCATGGCTGGCTGGCTTGGGGTTTTGCGGTGGGTGGGCCGTTCTTCGCTGCGTTGGGCATTTACTGGCTGCTGGATGCCTTCGTCGGTTGGCCGGTGGCCGTGGTGTGGAGCGTGGCGGTGCTGTATGCCACGCTCGGCTTTCGGCAATTCAGCTTTCATTTCACCGAAATTCGCGATGCCCTGGCTGACGGCGACGAAGACCTCGCCCGCGAGTTGCTGGCCAGCTGGCAGCTCATTGACGCCAGCGAGTTGCCGCGCAGCGAAATCGTGCGCCATGTGATTGAACACTCGGTGCTGTCAGCCCATCGCCATGTGTTTGGTGTGCTGGCCTGGTTCTCCGTTCTGGCGGCGTTCGGTTTTGGTCCAGCCGGTGCCGTGTTGTACCGGCTTAGCGAGTTCGTGGTGCGCTACTGGCAGCACAAGAGCAAAACGCAGCACCAGCCGGTCAGTGAAGCCCTTTTGAAGACGGCGGCGAACGCCTGGGCCGCCATTGACTGGTTGCCCGCCCGCATCACCGCCATCAGTTTTGCGGTGGTGGGCAGCTTCGAGGAAGCGATTGATGGCTGGCGCAACTACGAGCCGCTTTCCGCCGGGGACAACGACGGCATCATCCTCGCCGCCACCTCGGGCGCGGTGAACATCAAGCTGGGGGATGTGACCCGCATGGCAGCTTATCCAGCCGATAGCGCCTCCGCGATGCCTTCGGGCTTGCCGGGTATGCAAGTTGAACCGGCGTCGGGGCAGACGCCTGAGCTGGCGCATCTGGCCGTCATCGTGGGCCTGGTCTGGCGCACCGTGGTGATGTGGATGGTTTTGCTGGCGCTTTTGACGCTGGCCCGGCTTTTAGGCTAATTTTTAAGCCAAATTGGCCTCTAGCCCGCGTAGGCTATGCGCAAGCTGCTATAAAAATGGAAGTAAGCCCTCTTTTGAAAACCTCATTTTTCAGTCCTGTGGTGCGTCAACTGGTGCCCTACGTGCCGGGTGAGCAACCCAAGCTTGACAACCTGGTCAAGCTCAATACCAACGAGAACCCTTACCTGCCTTCACCGCGCGTGATTGCAGCTATTCGAGAGCAAGCACAGCAAGGCTTGCAGCTTTACCCGGATCCTGAGGCCACGGCGCTGCGTCAAACCATCGCGGCACACCACGGCCTGGCGCCGCAGCATGTCTTTCTGGGCAACGGTTCCGACGAGGTTCTGGCCCACGCCTTTTTCGCCTTTTTCCAGCACGCTTGCCCCCTGCTGATGCCTGATATCAGCTACAGCTTTTACAAGGTGTACTGCGTGCTCTACAACATCCCGGTTGAAACCGTGCCTTTGACGCCGGAGCTGCGTCTCGACGTTTCAGCCTATGCCCGGGCAGAGGGCCAAGCGGTCGCGGGGGTGGTGATTGCCAATCCCAACGCGCCCACCGGCATCGGCCTCTCCCTGCCCCAGGTGGAGGAACTCCTGCGCCTGCATCCCCAGCGCGTGGTGCTGGTCGATGAAGCGTATGTGGACTTTGGCGGCGAGAGTGCCATCCCTTTGATTGCGCACTACCCCAATTTGCTGGTGGTCCATACCCTGTCCAAATCGCGTTCACTCGCCGGTTTGCGCGTCGGTTTTGCCTGTGGTCAGGCCCATTTGATTGAAGCGCTGGAGCGGGTCAAAAACAGCTTCAACTCGTACCCCCTGGACCGGTTGGCCATCGCGGGCGGGGTGGCAGCGTTTGAGGACCAAGCTTATTTTGAAGAAACGCGCCGCGCCGTGATGGACAGCCGGGAAGGACTGGTCCTGGCGCTGGAAGATTGTGGCTTCCAGGTGTTGCCGTCCCAGGCTAATTTTGTTTTTGTGCGGCATCCCCGGCATGATGCTGTCAAGATTTCGGCCGGCCTGCGCGCGCAGGGGGTGCTGGTGCGGCACTTCAAACTGCCGCGCATCGAACAGTATCTGCGCATCAGCATCGGCACGCCGGCGCAATGCGACCGGCTACTGCAGGCGCTGGCTTCAGTACTTGCGGACCTGGCTTAGTTCTGCATACAAATCGCTATAAATTTTGTAGCGATTGGCGCTGATGCCATCGGGGCTACCGTCGGGTTTGACGGCTGCCATCACACCACAGCCCGGTTCGTGCAGGTGGCTGCAGTTGTAGAACTTGCAGTTCGCCACATGGGGTTTCAAATCAGGCATGTAGGCCGCCAGCTGGGCCGGGTCGATGTGGTTCAGGCCAAATTCCTGAAAGCCGGGCGAATCGATCAAGGCCGTGGTCTTGCTGTCGTCCACCCAGTACCAGGTGGTGCTGGTGGTGGTGTGCTTGCCGGAGTTGAGCGCCTGGGAGATTTCACCGGTCTGCGCCAGCGCGCCGGGCGCCAGCAGGTTGATCAAGGTGCTCTTGCCGGCACCTGACGGCCCCAGCACCAGCGTCGTTTTGCCGCCCAGCAGCTTGAGCAGTTCCATGTGGTCCACGTCACCCGATTGCTTGAGGGACAGGGGCAGCACGCCGTAATGCATTTGCCGGTAAGGCCGCAGCCATTCCCAGGCGCGGGCGAAGGGCTCAACCAGATCGCTTTTGTTGAGCGCGATGATGGGCGTGATGTGCTCGGCCTCGGCCGCGATCAGGGCGCGCGAGAGCTGGCTGCTGGAGAACTCGGGTTCGGCGGCGATCAGGATCAGGATCTGGTCCAGGTTGGTCGCAAATGATTTGGTGCGAACCTCATCCTGGCGGTAAAACACATTTTTACGTTCTTCGATCTTCTCGATGGTGCCTTCGTCGCGCGAAGCTTGCCACAAGACCCGGTCGCCCACCAGCCCCTGGCTTTTCTTGCCGCGCGAGTGGCAGATCAGACGTCGGCCTTCCGGTGTTTCCACCAGAAAGTGGCGGCCATAGTTGGCGACGATCAGGCCGCGGTCAAGGGTGGCGCGTTCCATCATGTGTTTGCCTTCTGCAGAGTGGTCATGCCAGGAGCGCGTCAACGAGCGCCGCAGAGTCAAAATCACGTTTTGTAATGCCACCCACATCATGGGTGTTGAAGTGCACCACGCAACGGTTGTAGTGCACTGATAAATCCGGGTGGTGATCCTGCGCATGGGCGATGAACGCCACGGCATTCACGAACGCCATCGTCTCGTAATAGTTGGCAAAGGAAAACGTCTTTTCAATCGCCAGCGCAGCACCGTCGCCGGTCAACGTCCAGCCTTCCAGTTGAGCCAGGTTTGCTACGATTTGTGTAGCTGTCATTGCACGCTCCACGGGGGCTGGAGGCTGATTTTTCTTGAAATTGGTGTCCATGGCGTGATTTGTTCCTTCAGTTCAGGCCACCATCCGGGCCAGACGCTCGGAGGCCGGGGGGTGGGAGTAGTAGAACTTCACAAACACCGGGTCGGGCGTGAGCGTGGAGGCGTTGTCTTCATACAGTTTGAGGAGCGCCGTGGAGAGGTCCGGGCCGCTGGTGTGATGCACGGCGTAAGCGTCCGCTTCAAACTCGTGTTTGCGCGAAAAATAGGCAAATACGGGCGCAATGAAGAAGCTGAACACCGGCACGGCCAGCATGAACAGCAGCAACGCCAGCGCGTCATTCGGTGCGCTCAAGTTGGGCTGCACGCCCAGCCCGGTGTAAAACCAGATTTGGGTCGCCAGCCAGCCCAGCAGGGCAAAGCCCAGCAGGCTCATGGCAAACATCGACACGATGCGTTTGATGACGTGCTTGTGCTTGAAGTGTCCCAGCTCGTGTGCCAGCACCGCGTCCACTTCGCCCGCGGACAGCTTGGAAAGCAGCGTGTCATAAAACACCACGCGTTTGGAGGCGCCAAAGCCGGTGAAGTAGGCGTTGGCGTGCGCGCTGCGCTTGCTGCCGTCCATGACAAACAGTCCTTTGGCGGCAAAACCGCAGCGCTTCATGAGCGCCGTCACGCGGGCTTTGAGCGTTTCATCTTCCAGCGGCGAAAACTTATTGAACAGCGGCGCAATGAAGGTGGGGTAGATCAGCAGCAGCAGCAGATTGAAACCCATCCAGACGCCCCAGGCCCACAGCCACCACCAACTGCCGGCGGTGCCCATCATCCACAGGATCAAGGCGGCAATCGGCAGACCGATCAGCGCACCAATCAGCGTGGACTTGAGCAAGTCGAGCAGCCAAAGCTTGGGCGTCATCTTGTTGAAGCCAAAGCGCTCTTCGATCACGAAGGTCTGGTACAGCGTCACCGGCAAATCGATCAGGCCGCTGATCAGCACAAACGCGGCCAGCAGGGCTACTTGTTGCCCCATGCCGCCGCCCAGCCAGCCGAGCAACACTTGGTTGAGGGCAGAGAGTCCGCCCAGCAGCGTCCAGCCCATCAGAACCACGGTGCCCAGTGCCAATTCGAGCATGCCAAAACGGGCTTTGGTGATGGTGTAGTCAGCCGCTTTTTGATGCGCCGCCAAGGTAATGAGGTGTGAGAAGGCGGGCGGGACGGTGTCGCGGTGACGGGCGACGTGCCGGATTTGCCGCGAGCTGAGCCAGAATTTCAGCATCAGACCGGTGAGCAACGCAAACGCAAATGCAAAAGTCAGTAGCAGGGAAGGGGGGAAAGAGGGAATCGGGTCAGACATGGCGCCCGAGTTTAGGCCATCAGCGACAATTCTGAGTATGGACGATACCAACACCTCACCCGCAAGCATATTGCTTGCCAAATCTGACCGAAACCTTGTCTGGCTTGACTGCGAGATGACAGGACTGGAACCTGACGTTGACCGGATTATTGAAATTGCGGTCGTCGTGACCGGCCCCAAGCTGGAGTCCCGTACCGAAGGCCCGGTACTGGTGATCCACCAAAGCAATGAGCAGCTCGACAAGATGGACAAGTGGAACAAAGGCACGCACGGCAAAAGCGGTTTGATTGACAAGGTGAAAGCCTCGACGATGCTGGAAGCCGAAGCCGAAGCGCAGTTGATCGAGTTTCTGAGCCAATATGTGCCTAAAAAAGGCTCGCCCATGTGCGGCAACAGCATTGGGCAGGACCGGCGATTTCTGGCGAAGTACATGCCCAAGCTCGAAGCTTTTTTTCACTACCGCAATCTGGATGTGAGTACGCTCAAGGAGTTGTCCAAACGCTGGCGGCCCGAGGTCTATAACTCATTTAAGAAACAGCAGCGCCACACTGCTTTGGCCGATGTCCATGAGTCCATTGATGAACTTGAACATTACCGCAAACACTTTATAAATTTGGGTGATTAGGTAGAAACCCGAATCCATGCCATAATCGAAGGCTGCGCTGCAAACAGTAGCGCATATTTGTACATCTACCTTCATTCACTAGGTCCAAAGCAATCACGCAGTAGCGGGTTTGCACAAAAGGGCTCCCAGCGCTGATTGAACTCATTGTGAGTCAGAGCAGGTTCCGTTTGATGGTTGATGTTTTTTAACCATTGACGGAGCAGTCGCAGTCCCTGCGGCGCTCGCGTGTGAGTAAATACATGACTGACGCTATCCAAGCGACGGGCGAATCATCGCTTGTCGAAAATTTTTCCAATGACTCCGCCGAGATGACGCAAAACGTTGTCCAGCCAGTTGATGCCATCGAGGCCGTTGAGGCTGTTGTTGCCGAAGTTCCTAACGGCTTCGTGACTCTGGGTCTAGCTCCTGAGTTGATTCAAGCCGTGAAAGACTTGGGCTTCACCCAGCCGACGACGGTCCAGTCGAAAACCATTCCTATTGCCATGCAAGGCCATGGCAAGGCGGATGAAGCTGCTCGCTTTACCGATTTGATGGTCTCCAGCCAAACCGGTAGCGGTAAAACGGCTGCGTTCTTGTTGCCCGTGTTGCACACGTTGCTGACGCAGATGGCAGATGCTGAAGCCAAAGAAAAGGCTGATTTTGAGCAAGCGGTTGCTGAAGCCACTGCCAAAGGCGAGGCACCTCCCAAGCGTGCCAAGCGCAAAGACCCGACCAATCCACGTCATTTCGCACCCGCAGCGCCCGGTGCGCTGATTGTTTGCCCAACCCGCGAACTGGCCCAGCAAGTCGCACACGACGCCATCGATCTGGTGCAGCATTGCCGTGGCCTGCGCGTTGCCAACATCGTGGGTGGCATGCCTTACCAGTTGCAAATTGCCAAGCTGCAAAATGCCAACCTCGTAGTAGCCACACCCGGTCGTTTGCTTGATCTGCAACGCTCGATGCAAATCAAGCTGGATCAAGTGCAATTCCTGGTGGTTGACGAAGCCGACCGTATGTTGGACCTGGGCTTCTCCGATGATCTGGCTGATATCAATCAGCTCACCATCCAGCGCAAGCAAACCATGATGTTCAGCGCCACGTTCGCGCCGCGCATCCAGCAGCTCGCTTCACGCGTCATGCGCGATCCGCAAAAGCTGCAAATTGATTCGCCGCAAGAAAAGCATGCCAATATCACCCAGAAGCTGTTCTGGGCCGACAACGCTCAGCACAAACGCAAATTGCTGGACCACTGGTTGCGCGACACCACCATCAATCAAGCCATTGTTTTTGCCAGCACCCAAATCGAGTGCGATGGTTTGGCCAATGACCTGCAACAAGAAGGCTTCTCAGCCGTTGCCTTGCACGGAGCTTTGAGCCAGGGCCTGCGTAACCGCCGTTTGATGGCACTGCGTCAAGGTCAAGTGCAGATTCTGGTGGCAACCGATGTGGCCGCACGCGGTATTGACGTGCCCACCGTGACCCACGTGTTCAATTTCGGACTGCCGATGAAGGCCGAAGATTACACCCACCGCATTGGTCGTACCGGTCGCGCCGGGCGTGACGGTATCGCGGTGACTTTTGCCGAGTTCCGCGATCGCCGCAAGATCATGGACATCGAGTTCCATAGCCGTCATCAGTTCAAGGGCGAGACCATTCCAGGCATGGAACCGCAGCAACGTTTCCCTGATTCGCGCCCCAACAGCTTTGCCGGTCGTGACAACAACCGCGGCGGCAATGACAACCATTCCCGTGGTGGCAATTTCGGCGGTGGCGGTGGCGGTCGTTCGGGTGGTTTCGGTGCCCCGCGTGGCGGATTTTCCGACAGAAATGCCGGAGCCCCTCGTGATTCGGGCGCAGGCGGCTATCAAAATAATAGCGGTTTCGGTCAGCCCGAAGGCCGCAGCTACGAACGCAAAGGCGGTTTTAATGACCGTTTTGCGGGTGCCCGCAACGAGGGGCCTGCACCACGCGGTGATTTCGGTGGCCGTAACGACGGTGGCGCACCCCGTGGCGATTTTGGTGCTCCTCGTGGTGACTTCGGTGCCCGCAAACCCGCTTTTGGCAAACCTTCATTTGCCAAGCCCGGTAACGGCGGCAAAGTTTTTGTGCCACGTGATGCCAAAAAATGGCCAGCCAAGACAGACCGCTAATTGAGCCAAACATATAAAAAAACCCGCAAGTTGCAAAACTTGCGGGTTTTTTTATGGGCGAAAAAGTGCTCTGACTGGCACTTGTTGAATGGGTTGTAGGACGTTACGCTGTCATTTCTCGTCACTCAGGCCGTACGCCGTTCTGATCGGGATGAAATTGATAATTGTCACCACCGGCAAGAATTTTCATCCTAGTCTTAAATTCTGTTCCATGGCTGCTTCGCAGTCATTCATGTTCAGTTGTCCATGAACTACTGAGAGCTATCCGGGAACAGTGCAATAGTTCATCAATCGCACAAAGGAGTCTGTCATGGCTATTAATCCATCATTGATTCGCAATTGTGTTCGGGTTGCGGTGGGTGTCTTGATTTGTTCCACTGTCGGGCTGGCGAAAAGTGCCGGTCCGTTGACCGAAGCCCAGGCGCGCTACCGGCAGGACATGGCATTTTGTAACAGTGGAAAATCCAACCAGGATATCGCCACCTGCCGCCGGGAAGCCCGCAGCGCTTTGGCTGAAGCCCGACGAGGTGGCCTGAAGGCGGCACCCGTTGACCAGTATCAGCAGAATGCGTTGCAACGTTGCAATGCACATCAAGGGGATGAGCGCACCGCCTGTGAAGCGCGCATGCGCGATGAGGGCAGCGTCGAAGGCAGTGTTGCCGATGGCGGAATCCTGCGTAAAAGTGAAATAGCGGTGCCGAGTGAATAAAAGCTGAGTCCACAAGCGCACCCGCCGTATCCTCGCTTTATAGGTAGAGCGTGGTCTTGAAGTTGAATATTTAGCACTTGGACAGCTTTACAAAACCGACATGAAATGGCCTCTTGTTTTAAGGGCGCTTGGCGTCAAATTGCAGTCCTAGCATTCTATTTAAAGGCAGTCCCATGACAAACATGTCAATCATTCAGCGAGCAGTTCAGTGGCTTGTCATTGCGTTATTTTTGGGTTTCGGTTTCGCCATGGCTGAAGCTGAACCAACGATGAATCAGGTCTACTCCACAGCGCAAGCCGGCAAGCTGGATCAAGCCCAAATCATGATTCAACAGGTGCTTATTTCTCACCCTAATAGTGCCAAAGCACATTTGGTGCAAAGCGAACTTTATGCGCGGCAAGGTAATCTGGTTCGGGCCCGTGAGGCATTGGCCCGTGCCGAGAAACTGGCGCCAGGGCTGCCTTTTGCCAAAGCAGAATCGGTGCAGGCCTTGCGCGCACAACTTGCAGCCAAAAGAATCCAGTCGCCGATAACACCAAGTGATACGACCGTGCATTACGCCGCCCCTGTAACCCCCTCGTCTTCTTTTTCTTGGGGCTTGCCTCTTTTGCTGGCCGGTGGTGTCATTGTGATTGGCTACTTTGTGTTCCGCAGAAGAACACCAGAGCCCTTTGCCCAACAACCATCACCCTACGCCCCTCAGGGCGGCATGATGAATGGCCCGCAGACCTTTGGCATGGCAGGCGGAACTGGCCCGGTAGGCGGAGGAATGCAAGCACCCTACGGTCAACCTGCCTATGGCCAACCAGCGAGTAGTGGTCTTGGTGGTCGAATCATGGGAGGTGTTGCCACGGGATTGGCCGTAGGTGCTGGGGTGATGGCGGCGGAGGCCATTGGCCGCAACCTGATGGGCAACCATAACCAGCCTAGCAGTCCACCCGTCGATAACAGCTTCAGCAACAACCAGTTCCAACCTGTTGACAGCAATACCGACATGGGGGGGCAAAACTTTGGTGTCAATGACGCCAGCTCCTGGGATGACGGGGGCAGTGCTGATGTTGGTGGCGGTGGTGACTGGGATAATTAAATACCACTTTACCCGTGGAATTATCAGGAACCTCTGCCAATGCGATTTGAAGGACGGCTCAAAACCTGGAACGACGCCCGAGGTTTTGGCTTTATTGAACCCCATCAAGGCGGCCAGGAAATTTTTGTTCACATCACGGCTTTTCCAGCGGGCACAGGCAAACCTGTGCCGAACCTGAAAGTAAGCTTCGAAGTCGAACAGAAAGCGGATGGTAAAAAACGGGCAAAAAATGTCATATTTGGACGTCCAGCCCGCGCTGTCTCAAGGATTGGAGGTAGAGCAGCGAACTCTTGGGCGGTAGAAAACACGATTGTGCTGACCGTTTTTGCATTGGCTTATCTGGTCGTGACTGTAGTCTGGGGAACTTCCTGGTATCTTGCCGTGGGTTATTTTGGTATGAGTCTCGTTTGTGCCTTTGCCTATGGGATGGACAAGACAGCAGCCCGGAACGGTCACTGGCGTATTTCAGAATCAACCCTGCTGTTTCTGGGCATGATCGGGGGTTGGCCAGGCGCCATTGTTGCGCAGCAAACGCTCCGGCATAAAACCAGCAAGGTGTCGTTTCAAGTGAGTTTCTGGTTCACGGTTGTCATCAATGTAGGCGCATTTTTAGCTGTTACCACCCCGCTGCTAAGCGTTGTCCAGGCCAGATGGACTTGAGATGAACCCAGCAAGAAACGCATCTACAACAGCTTGAGCGTGCTTTCGTCAGGCAGGCCGTTGAAAAATCGTTCCAATGCCAGTTTGAAGACAGGTTCATTGGGGGCCACCTGCGCAAACAGCGTCATGCACGACCTGAACTTGAGGTCATCAGGCGATCCGAAAATATCATGCGCTGTTGTGTGATGCTGTGCCAAAACGAGCTGGGTACATTCAACAAGACGTTTGCCAAGAATGGGGTGCTGCCAATAAGCCTGCGCCTCTTCTCTGGATTCAATGCCATAGTGCTTGGCAATGGGGCTGCGGCCTAGCGTTTTGAGTTGGGGAAACACGAACCACATCCAATGGGTTGTCTTCTCTCCTAACGCCAGTTCGTTACAGACGGAGTCATAAACCCGGTCTTGCGCGTCGACGAATCGCTGCAGGCCATGTTGTTCATTCAAGTCAAATTGCATGATCGCTCCTGTGTAATGCCAATTAGCCCGTATTTTTGGGCTCGACCGACTTCAAGGTCGACGAAAAGCTACTTGCCGGGATGACCAGTATTTTGAATTCAAACGGTCCAATCGGACTTCACCGCCAGTCGACGGGGCATGCACAAACCGGCCATCTCCCACATAGATTCCAGCGTGGGTGGCCACATTGTTTTGAGAAAATAGCACCAAATCACCCGAGCGCATATTGCCTTGTGATATCGGCTCCCCCCAAAACTGTAGCTGTGAAACAGTTCGAGGTGCAGCAAGTCCGGCCCTTGTTTGGTAGACATGACCAATCAGCCCGCTGCAATCAAAGCCTGAGGCCGGGGTGTTGCCGCCATAGCGATACGGCGTACCGACCAGACCGACGGCGTAAATGGTTATATCGCTGGATTGATTTTCTGAAAGCCGCGATGGGGCATCCAAATATCCGTTTGATGAATCGCGGTGAACGGATGGCGACGTACTGCAACCGTTGAGCATGAGCAAAAACACGACAGCCGCAGCGCGGATGTGGAGATTATGGAAAATGTGCATGCTGAAGGATTCGTGGTTTTTCAGTTTTTCCATGCCGCATCGTAAACCCGAGCGAAGTTTTTAGGCAAAAAAAAGCACTTGACGATTTCTCGCAAGTGCTTGATTCATTAAGAAAAATGGTGGGTCCTGACAGATTCGAACTGTCGACCTACGGATTAAGAGTACGGTTTACAAGGTGTTTTTTCAGCAAGTTTTTTGCAATATTCCCTTTGAAAACAACGAGTTACTTCTAATGCTCCAAATCTGTTTATGAGATTTTGGGGACCAGATAAGGACCAGACGTTGTCTATAGGTGCTCGCAAGACCGGAACGGGACCGGAAAAGACAGTGAAAACGCACCCTTTACATCACCATAGCTTCAAGGCGAAAACAAGTGCATCTTGATGAACGAGGCCAGGCTTGATCGGGTGCTTCAGGGTACAAGCGCCCAGTACTTGCCCACATGGTGCAGCCGTTCTTGTAGCCCGAAGCGCGGCATCGGTAGACCGCGCAGGACGGCCCATAGGTCTCCGAGAATTGTGCGCTTATCTGCGATATAGGAGTGGCCCAGGCCGAACAGTTGCTCGCCCACCTCTGTTGCGTCCACAGTTTCCACTCCATTCATCACCAAAATGTTCTCGCCACCGTCGCCAGCACGAGGATGGTTCTTGCGGATGCACCGTGACACGGCGATGGCCCAGTCACGCTCAGATCCGTAAAGTGTGTAGCGGCCCGCATTACGCGATATTGCCATCATGCTCTCCTGGTACTGCGTGGCATCTACATCCGGGGCCGCGAACACGGCCTCAGCCACTGGAGTCTCCGGCCCGCTCCACCAACTAGTCTCCTTTAGGGCGCTCAATAACGCGCGACAACCCATGCTGTGCGCGACGATATGAAATGTTTCCACGCCAGCATCAGTGTGCAGCTTGGCCAGGAACTCTACTAGCTTCGGACCAGCCAACTGCACTGTGTCCTCGTCGGCCGGATAGCCGTCAACCGTACCTTCCGATCCCCAACTGAAAGATGTGACCAGGCCCTCATATCCAATGTCGCGAGCAATCTGGCCCGCGCGCATCATTGCCTGGCTGAAGGTGACATTGAAGCCGTGGATAAAGACAAACGCCATACGCTTAGGTAAATCAAACAACTCCTCTCGGATAGCGGACAACCAGTCTTCCACCCCCAGAGGCTCAGTAGAGCGCAGCACCACGTGTTTTTCCGGGTTCGGCTTTAGCCGGAACTTCCAAATGCTAAGCGGTAGCTCCAACTTTCCGACGCGGTGCCCGGGCGGAATGGAGATTAAGGCGCGGCCGAGAGTCAATTCTCCGGAGCCGCGGCCATCGAAAAAGTCCACCACCGAGCCTGACCTGAGTTTGCCATTGATACTGCGTGTAGTACCGAAATACACAGGAACTTCGGTGGGTCCAATCTTGGCCCGTGGAATAAGGGGGTCCTGAACCAAATCGTGGGTGACGTATAGTTGCATCCCATCATCTTCAGGGACCACCTCCGAATCTCCGAATTTGATTGACCGCGAGAAGAATGCGCTTGACTGTTGGGCATCGTCGAACGCCACCCTCTGGTGCCCCTCGGAGACGCTCCAATTGAGCTGCTGCTTCCGGTCGTAGTACTCCACAACTGGCTCAAGCAAAGGTAGCAAGTTGCTGCTCATAGTGGCAAGTTCGATCTGCAGGAGTTGTGGATCAACCTGGTCATGCTGAATTGCCTGCTCTAACAGTTGGCACAGCGCCACTAGACTGGCAGCCTGGTCCACTACGCGCAGCAGCTTGGTACGAGTCTTGTAGTGCAGCAGTTGACTGTAGCAGGCAGCTGCAAGGCTCTCGTGACAATCAATTAAGGCGCGGGCAGCACTCTGTAGGGCAGGAAGCCTGGAGTCATGACTTACAACTTTGGCAACTCTCTCTAGAACTAGAATTGAATCCAGCAGCTCACGCAGCAGCGCTGCGATTTCTTGTCGCTCCATTGACATTCTCTCCCCCTGGATTTCACAGAAACATTAGAAGCATTTTTATACCGGCGCATGCAGGACTGGAAAGGGCAGTGCTATCGCACCCTTCGCATCACCATCGTTTCAAGGCGAAAAAAGTTATATCTTGATGAATGAGGCGAATTGCCTCAATTCAGAACACGCGTAGCTGAATTTATCACGGCATGCAGGTATAAAAGTGTCAGCGCTGACGCTTTCCCCTCAGTTATAGGTTCCAGCGCTCATCGACAAGGGCCTTACCCATGCTGTCAATCTGGATCAGATGGAGGCTGCGATGAAAAGGAGCCTTGATTGACATGTGATCAATGTATCGAACCGATCCAATGACCTTACCTTCGCTGTCAACTACAGAATACAGCTCCACCTCTTCTTGTCCTAAATTACCTTTTTCGTGTTTGCTCTTGAATTCCAATGCTTCGCCTGGGCTAAGGCGGACTCTGTTTTTCCACATCCTTTGTTCTCCTTTGTTTTCTGGTTGGCGTTCAATGCAAAGACGCACCAACTGCTTCCACAGATTCTCGCGTCACGGTCGCCACATCTTGCAAGAATGCATTCCGGTCGGGCGACGGCGTTACATCGGGAACCGGTGCGGCCAGGTCATAGACGCGCTCTGCGATCAGTTTCGCGCGCCTGAATGTTGAGCGGGGTCCCGATTCGTCGTATGCATTTCGCCAATCAGCTAAGCGCTCCGATTTCACTCGGCGCGATGCGAGTTCAAGCAGTCGGCGGCTTAAGTCTTCGGCAATGCTGTCGAATATTCGTTGCTTATCGTCGTCGGTTGGCTCCGGCCCGTTCCAGCTAACGGGATTCTGCAGCAACACGTACAGGCGTTGTTGGAGCTGCTGCCTCAGGTCGGCGACAGGACGCAATGTGTCGTATTCGTCAGATCCCATCGCAAAGCGACGGCTAAGCGCTTTGATGCGCGTCCAGTGCTCCTTTTCCATCCCCTGTTTTACCGAAAGGCCCAGGCGGGCTCGCCACCCGTTGTGGAAGCTTTCAGCGGCTCGTTCAACGGCCAGCACGAGGTTCATCCGGTCATAAGTTGGGCGGGAGTCAATAGGCTTCGGACGTGCCACGATGCCATCAATCATCTCCAGAAGCTTGCCGAGTTGGCCGGCCGTGCGCTTTCCATCTTTGGACTCAACATCCAGCTTTTGATCAAGGTCAGCGAGAAAAACACGTGAGACCACCAGACGCGCACGCAATGCACGTTCTGCGAATGGGCCTAAATCTTCCCCAATAGCAGAGAGCACATTTTCCGCCGAGGCAAGGACATGCTGAGTGCGGGCAGATGGGGTCGGCAGGTTATCCCCGCTGACCTTGTCGAAATGTGTGAAGGCAAAAATCAGTTTGGCTGAATTCCCCGATGTGACTAGCTCTTTCATCGCCGCAACAGGTGCAGCAAGCATCGGCTGCGTGGAATTGTCAACCAGAATGACTGCGTCAACCATGTCAATACGCTTTGACAGAGTTGTTGAAATAGTGGACATAGAGCGCGGCGTATGCCCAAGCCCTTCGCCATCGAGGAGCACCAGTTTCGGCTTGTTGTTTGTCCACGATGGATAGAAGGGGCCCGACACTCGAACCCCGTTTACCAGGGGTGTCAGCAATGTGCCGAACAGTGGCGAGTAATTGGACGCGAAGCGGGAGATCGCAGAAATAAAGGCGTCGCGATCTTCGGTCTCCCAGGTCCAAGTCAGCGGCCAGCCAACCTTCGTTTTTTGAAGTTTGCCAACTGGGAGCAAGGCAAACCGCTCCTCAATTTCATCCATGACAGCATCGACGACTTGCTGAAATGCTTCATCGTCGCGTGTCTGATTGTCAAGTTCTTCTTCGAACAGCTCATCTATTACTCGCTGGTCCTTTTCATCGGCTGCATCAAGCTCCGTGCGAAGCGACTCCCCGTAAAGGTCAGCGATCTTTTTGACCGATTTCAACGCCAGTGACAAAACTTCGTTCGTTCTCTTCAGAAGGTCACTGTCTCCGGTTTCCATTTCGACGTCCCCGTCGTCATCAAAGTCGTTGGTATCCTTGATCGGTCCGTTTCCAAGGACATAGCTGAACCGGAACCGCTGATTGACATGCGTCAGAAGGCGGCGCATCTGATCGGCCTCCGACTCATTTCGGTACGCAGCTAGGACAGCTGCGGAAACGCACTCCTTTAAGTGCTCTCGTACATCTTC
This sequence comes from Pseudomonadota bacterium, assembly GCA_040385425.1. Lineage (GTDB taxonomy): Bacteria > Pseudomonadota > Gammaproteobacteria > Burkholderiales > Burkholderiaceae_C > Rhodoferax. The sequence continues at coordinate 38,200 of JAZKHK010000136.1, forward strand.
CATGGGGAAGAACGTGACGACTGCGCGGAACGGGCCTTCCTGCAGGACCACTTCAGTTTCATGAACGGTGGTTTTGGCGGTCGAAGTCGAGGGGAATCGCTCCTTGAGAGGGTCGGTTCCCATGATCTGACGCAGCAGCGTGGTTTTTCCCGCTCCAGTTGTGCCCAGAAAAAGGGCTCGGCGGTAGTCGCTGGACTGTGATATCGGAAGCTGGATTGCATTGTCGCGCAGCGACAGGAAGTCGGTTTCTCCGCCCTCCAACTTGTAAAAGAAGATGTCGACAACACGTGGATCGAACATATTCAGGGCCTGTTCACGAGCGCCGAGGTCCCACAGATACGGACTAGCGAGTAGCGCATTCATCTGATCACGAAGCGTCGCCGCATCCTGTTCGTTGTCTGTTTTGAGACTTTGCCGGACCCGTAACCCCTCCTTGCCAGTAGTTGGATCTGTGCGCTTAGGGTGGCGGAAGATGATTGCCCACGTATTGCGGCCTTGTGTCCTGCTTAGGTTTGCGCTGTAGAAGTTTTCGCTCATATCAGTCCTTGTTGTTCCCATGTTGTTCCTGAAGCGAATTATGCTGACATGTTATTCACTTGTCAAGCGTTTTGGTACAACATTGGAACAACGTTTGTTGTGCTGGATTTCGAGGTAAGCGAAGTCGGCTGGGCTATTGATTTACCAATATGGCTGCACAGCACACTCTGGTGTTTTTGACCGCTTTGCAGCCGGTGACCTCAATGGCATTCATTAAGGCTGCTACGCGCTCTTCCAGCGGTGCCACAAACTCCTTCCCACCTGCGGCGTTGCCCAGGGGGCAGAGCTTCACGCAGGCTTTTAAGCATGCCGTTGTAATCCACGATCAGACCGAAGTCCTTGCCGGGATTGCACAGGACAGCCCGCGCAATGGCCTGCTGTCCTACTCCAGTTGGATGCTGTCCTGACTGATGCCTCTGACCAAGTCAGCCCACTTCAGGTGAGGTCCACAAAGGCACAGTCCTGATGCACACCTCAATACCGTGGGGTTCAAGACCAGCGGCCAAGATCGTAAAGGTCGGATTCCCGCAGCCCTCCTTCACGGCATGTCTTGGCATTGGATAAATCAACTCTAATTTCTGACATTTATAGCGAAGTGCATAAGCCAGCAGTTGGTACACATCCGACGAAACGGCACCCCAGTGCTTAGCTTTCGGATCAAGCCGCTTCCACTTGGCGTCCAGCACTCGGGCGATGGTAGAAGCTGATCCATCCAGGTTCGCGTGCCAAACGGTGATGTCTGGCTTAAGCAAGAAGGCATCCGCATCACCCTGTTTGGCCAGTGCTTGGACAGGCCCTTGACGATGGACGATGTAGTCATCGCCTGCGGTGGCTTCCTCAAGACCGGCCACGTGAGCCTCGAACAATTTGTTCATGTCGAACAGCAGGCCAGGTGCTCGTGTAGCCCCTGCGCTCAAAGATGGGCTGGTCATGGCAAGCAACCATTCACACCAGGTCAGAACTGGTTCGTATCGGTGTGTCGTGCGGTCACGGGGTAACTGCGCTACGTCGACCGCCGTTAACCGCATGGGCGACACGCTTGCGAAGCGTGCATGGGTTTCAAACCACAGTCGTTGTGTAGTTGCACGGGTGGCCCATGTACGGCAGGCGTCCAAAGTAGACCGGATGGCGCCGTTATAGAGGTTGTCGGCAGTGAACTCGTCATATCTGCAGTGCAACAAGTGCGGGCGGCCGAGGTTGCGCCGCACATGGTCATGCGCATGGAATCGACCCTTCACCACTGGCAGGTCATCTGAATGCGGCACGTAGCGGCTCAGCAGGCCACGTCGAGCTTGTTCAAGGGCGCAATGAAGGAAGGCCTCGATAAAGATATCCAGCAGAGGCGCGTGAACTGCCTGCTGCGGTACATTGCCGATCTTCGTGATCGCCAGTTGGCGGGCACTGTGCAACATCGCCAACAGGGCGCCCCGTGAGCGCTCCAGCTCGTCTGGCGCTCGTTCGTCAGCCATGCCCACCTTAGGCAACACCTCCAGGACACAGGTTGCAAGACGCACAACACCGCAGTACTGGGCGAACTTCACACCCCCCGCGAGTCGTTGGCAAAAACCCAAGCGTAGATCGTTCAGTCTCAATAAGGCTTGGGCCTCGGCCTCAGACAGCCAAGTCTCTGTTGAGCTTAGCGATGTGTCATCGTCATGTGAACCGTTCTCAACAACAGGGACGACTTCGTGCTCCAGAACGGTGACGGTGCGCAGGCCCTTCATCAGTTCACTCAGCGTTTAGAACGCCTGCCGCACTTGGCGTTGGCATGTCGGTTAGGGCCGGCTCGGTGGGTGGTGTCGGTGGCAATGCGGCGCCATACATACCCATGATGTGCGCCTCCGTCCAAGTTGCAGGGTCACCCACGGAGAATGTGAGTCGTGCCTCGGTTCCCACCGCTTGTTTCGCTCCAGGGAACAGTTCGGCCGGTGACAAAGGTCGCGACTTGAAAAATACGCTCTCCTTGCCGCTGCCCGTCAAGACCAGCCGCACTTTTTCAAAATCTTCGAAGAAGTATTCTTGAAGCAGCGGAACGAGCTTGTGACGGAACACGACCTTG
>JAZKHK010000136.1:40805-50023 GCA_040385425.1 Pseudomonadota bacterium
TTGAAGCAGTGGGATCACGCGCTGCGCCAACACTTGTTGCAATTCGGCAAGCGACTGCATACCCATGAACAACGCGTGTCCCAAGGTATGGTCTCGGTCCAGCAGGTATTCGAGCCGGTCGTTTAGGCGCTGAAGCAACTTGGGCAACTCTATGGCTCCGACCATGGCTGGCTCGATGCACGTCGGCTCGGGCCCGCATTCCTGAAAGCGAAAACGCCGACGCAATGCCACATCCATCATCGCAATCGAGCGGTCGGCCGTGTTCATCGTGGCCACCAAGTTCAGGTTATCGGGAACTCCGAATCGTTCACTCAGACCCGGCAATGTCAGCCAGGCGCCGGTGTCGTTGACTTTGCTACCGGCAATCACGCGCTTGCTGGGTTCGATCAGCGTAATCAGTTCGCCAAACACCTTAGCTACGTTGGCCCGGTTGATCTCGTCAATGAACAGTGTGAACTGTTGCGTTGGGTTGGCATGCGCCTTCTCGCATAGGTTCAAAAATGGCCCCTTCTGGAACACCACTAACACGCCTGCACCGTCCTTGGCAGCTACTGGACGCAACCCACCGATAAAGTCTTCATAGGAATAACTGGGGTGAAACGCCACGAAAGCGAAGTCCTCGCCAGCATCAAAGGCGGCCTTCATCCGGGCCTGCATCTCGTAGGTCTTGCCGGTGCCAGGCGGGCCGAACAAAATGAGGTTGTCGGCCATGCGCAGAGATGGTTTCGCGTTCGTCGCAACTTCCACGTCATATTCGAGGTCCGGCTCATGGACCGCATTCGGGGATGCGGCTGTCGCGTTTACAGCGACACCTGTCGTCTGGATCAGCTCCAGAGGTTGGGTAGCCAGTTGTTTGATCAGCGTTCCGACCGGTAATTCATAGTAGTCAACTTCACCGGGGTGCTGCACTTCCAAACGCTTGCGCAGGTCATGCAATGCAGTGTCCAACGCAGGGCGGCTCTCGCCCAACGCTGACGTCCAAATCTTGTGCGCGCGCGCCACTTGGTACTTATGCCCCTGGCTGAAGATGCGTTCGAAGGCGTCAGGAAACAGTACATGGCACAGCGTGTGATAAAGCTGCCGTCCCTTCCCGGAGGGGATACTGTCCAGCCACAGCGCGAAGCTCTGAGGGTCGTTCAACAGCGTTTTCCGTTCGCCACGCGGCTTAGCAACCAATGCCGCAAAGGCTTCGATTGCGAATGCGATTTCCATCCACAGGTACTGGTTGTATCCAGGACCAGCGCTGCCCAGACCAGACAACACAGCCGATTCAAGAAAAGGGGAGGCCGCAGGAAAGAGACCTGCAGGATTCATGTTCCAGATTCGTTCGATGGTCTTCGTCTTGGTTACTGCACGCAAATTCGTGGGCCCAAGCTGTACGATCCAGAAAATCTCTGCCATCAAGGCAACGTCCAAGGGTTGGCAGGTGGACAACTGGCTGGCGAGCTTGTCATAAAACCCGCCATCGCCGACATCAGGCTGTTTGACGTAGTTGTCGATAAGCGCTTGGAAGCGCTCAGTAGTCCAGAGCAGTTGGTCGTCAAGCAGCAGCGACTTCTGTTCCAGCAGGCAGCGTTGCTTAAATAGATCAGCGGCGTTGAAAACACGCTCAGCGTCTGGGAAATAGGGGTTGAATCGACTCATGATGGTTGCCTCATATTCAGCAGAACTGTTGGTAGTTCGGTCCGCCAGCCGTTGTGTGGCTGGTGCCTCTTTTCATGACCCCAGTCACTCGATGCCCGTCGAATTCCTGGTGGCTCGGGGGTTCAGATCTTGAGCCAACGATGTAGCTTTCACATTGTTGCCTCCGCCCGCAGCGTCTCATACAGACCTGCATGATTCAAAAGGATGTCTTTCAGCCCACCGCGCACCGTGATTGAATTCAAGGCCTGCGTGCTCATCAACGTATGCGCGTCGAGTGCGCCCATGATGGCGTTGAGCAATTCGGTTTTGAGGTCGGGCGAGTTGGCAAACTGCTCTTTGCGGTTGTTGGTTGCTTGCTGGCGCAGCGTTTCCGATTCCAGCAGCTTGCCTTTGATCACGTTGTTGACATAGACCAGCTTGTCCTGGTCGGTCAGTTCCCCTTCAAAGAGATCGTTGACTTTCTCGATGATCTCGGCCAGCCAGGCTTTTTCCTTCTCTTGCACGCTGCCGCTGCCCGCTTCGGTGATCGGTGCCAGCTTGGGCGTGTCGCCTTGACCCAGCGGCATGGCGGCGGTGCCCTTATTCTTTAGGTGATGGTGGGTCAGCACCACCTTGGACAGGTCAATGCCGCTGCGCTCGCGGCCGAACTCCAGCAGGGGCAGCAGGCGCTTGTAGAAGAGGGCGCGCTTCTCAATGGCCGTGTTGCCGTAGTCGAAAATCTGCGACAGGAAAGTGTAGAGCCGCAGGTAAGCGCCCATGTCGCCCTTGAACAAAACCAGCGCATCCAATTCGTCCTGGGCTGCCTTGATCGCTTTGGCATCCTGTTTGTCCTGCGCCAGCTTCAATGCCGCCTGGGCCGCCTGGTAGCGTTTCATGATGCGATCCTGCACAGGATCGAGCGCATGGATCAATTCACTCTGTTTGGCATAGGGGTTGAGCTCCACCGCCACCACGCGCTCCACCTCGAAATCGTCGTAATGGCCCGCAGCATCAAGCTTGGCCCGCAGGTTGTAGACCAGGTTCGGATCGGTCGTGGCTGACAGCTCGGCCGTCGTGTGGTAGGTCTTGAAAGACGCCAGCACTTCTTCGGTATCGTTGACGAAGTCCAGCACGTAGGTGGTGTCTTTGCCGGGATGGGCGCGGTTCAGGCGGCTCAGCGTTTGCACCGCCTGGATGCCCGCGAGGCGCTTGTCCACGTACATGCCGCACAGCAGCGGCTGATCAAACCCGGTCTGGAACTTGTTGGCCACCAGCAGGATCTGGTATTCGTCGCCCTTGAAGGCTTCGCGGATGTCGCGGCCCTTGAGCTTGGGATTGAGGGCCGGGCTGTTCTCGGTGAAGCCGTCCGGGCCGGACTCGGGATCGTTGACTTCACCTGAGAACGCGACCAGCGTGCCGATGGCGTAGCGATGCTGCTCGATGTAGCGGTTGATGGCCAGTTGCCAGCGCACCGCCTCCAGGCGACTGCTGACCACCACCATGGCTTTGGCTTTGCCCGACAGCAGCGGGGACACGAATTCGCGGAAGTGCTCGACCACGATCTCGACTTTTTGTGCGATGTTGTACGGGTGTAGCCGCACCCAGCCCATGATGCCTTTCATGGCGGCGCTGCGTTCCACCTCTTTGTCATTGAGCTCCTGGCCGTTGTGGGCCAGCTTGAAAGCCAGGCTGTACGGCGTGTAGTTCTGCAGCACGTCCAGGATGAACTTTTCTTCAATCGCCTGGCGCATCGAGTAGACGTGAAACGGCGTGGGGATGTTGTCGGGCGCCGGCTTGCGCGTCGGGTCCGGGCGGGTGCCAAACAGCTCCAGCGTCTTGTTTTTCGGCGTGGCGGTGAACGCCACAAACGTGATACCGCCCTCATCGGCGCGCAAGGACATTTGCGCCGCCAGAATATCTTCGGTGCTGACTTCACCGCCGTCATTGAGTTCTTTGAGCTCTTCGGGGCTCAGCACGGCTTTGAGCTTGGAGGCGGCTTCGCCGGTCTGCGAGCTGTGCGCCTCGTCGGCAATCACGGCAAAGCGCTTGCCCTCGGTGGCCGCGAGCTTACGCACCGCTTCGAGCGCAAACGGAAACGTTTGGATCGTGCAGACCACGATTTTCTTGTCCCCCGACAGGGCTTCGGCCAAGGCAGCGCTTTTGGAGCCTTCGGTGTTCTTGATGGTGGCGACCACGCCAGTGGTGCGCTGAAAGTCAAACAGGGCTTCCTGCAACTGGGCGTCGATCACGTTGCGGTCCGACACCACGAGCACGGTGTCAAACACTTTTTTGGCCTGCGCATCGTGCAGCTCGGCCAGAAAGTGCGCGGTCCAGGCGATGGAATTGGTCTTGCCGGAACCGGCCGAATGCTGGATCAGGTACTTGCCGCCAGGACCCTCCAGCAGTACTGCCGCTTGGAGCTTGCGCGTCACATCGAGCTGGTGATAGCGCGGGAAGATGATGCGTTCCAGCTGCTTTTTCTTGTCGCGCTGCGCCATCAGGTAGCGCCCCAGAATCTCCAGCCAGCTTTCGCGCGCCCACACCTGCTCCCACAGGTAGGCGGTGCGGTGACCGCCCGTTGCGTTGACCGGGTTACCGGCAGCGCCTTCGTTACCGAGGTTGAAGGGCAGGAAGACGGTGGTCGGGCCGCTCAGCTTGGTCACCATGGCTACTTCGCTGTTGCTCACGGCAAAGTGAATCAGGGCGCCCGAGGGAAACGACAGCAGCGGCTCGGCAGCTTGGCCTTTCGGCTTCGGGTTCCGGTCAAAGCGGTATTGGTCGATGGCATCACCAATGCTCTGCGTGAAATCAGTCTTCAGTTCAACGGTGGCCACCGGCAGGCCATTGAGAAACAGCACCAGGTCAATGCTGTTTTCGCAATGGAGGGAGTAGCGCACCTGGCGCACCACGCGCAGGCGGTTGGCGCCGTAGCGCGCCAGAATGTCGGGGTTGATGGCCAGCGCCGGTTTGAATTGCGCCAGGGTCAAAGGGGCTTTGAGCCCCAGCAGCTCAATGCCATGGCGCAGTACATCGAGCGTGCCGCGCTGATCCAGTTGGTCGCGCAGGCGGTCCAGCAGCGTGTCAGAAGCTTGGCTGCCGTGGTTTTTGATCAGGACGTCCCAGGCTTTGGGTTGGGTCGCCTGCACCCAGGCCAGCACATCGGCGGGGAACAGGGCGCGGGGACGGTCATAGCTGGCAGCATCGCCTTCAGCGTAGAGCCAGCCGTTGTGTGACAGGTGCTGGCAGATCTCGTTCTCAAAACTGATTTCTTTGTGCAGGCTCATCCGCCCTCCCTTTTGGTTCATCTTATCCGTGGCCAGTGCGTGGCTCTAGTTAAATGAGATATCGGATGCTAGCCCAACGCCAGCAGCGGCTGAATTCATGGTGAATCTACCGCACCTCGCACATCAATCTGGCCGGTGACGGCCGCGGAGATCAGCGCGGTGCGACGCTCTTGCAGCAGGTCAATGGCGCGTTGGGCTTCGGTGGTGAGGTTGCAAAATTCACCAACGATTCGTTTCAACCAATTCAAGATCTCACCTTGTTCAGGTCGCGGGGGTAAAGGCAATCGAAGTGAATGAAGGTCCGCGAGTGAAAAGCGCTTCCTCGTCAACTGAATGCATATTGAATCAACGGCTTCAACACCTGGTGGTGAATTGAGTAAGAAACAAAGGTAATCTGGTAACACCAATTCCAAATTCGGTTTCATGCGGATTACATCTTGGCAAATAATTCCCGGTGGCTCGCCCTTGGGATAGGTGCAACAGAAACCAGGAGGGTCACCGACTTTGGCAATCAGTATGTCATTTTCATCAACACGAAACTTGTCAAGTTGAATCGCTTTATCAGCTGTGACATAGCTGGTGCTACGCCTACGATAGCCGTCAATTTTCAAGTCGCGAATATATATTACTGGGACACCTTCGACGTGCAGTTCAGAAGTCAGCAAGTCGCTTCCGAACGGCCCGTTTGTAAACGCGGCAGGCTGATCAATTGCTAAAGTCTTGAGCTTGGGACTACTCCAATGCTTCGGCACGTCCCCCAGCCATTCGATGCCAGACGGCTTCATGGGGGCGTGGGGATTCAGGCCTTGGGTGACGGCGTGGGAGATGACGGCCTGCCGCTTTTCTTTCAGCAGAGCCATCAACCGCCGCTGCTCTGTCACCAACTCATCAATCTTCGCGGTTTCGCGGTCCAGGAAGGCTGCGATTTGGGTTTGTTCGGGGTGTGGAGGAACTGGTGTTTTGAAAGCGCCAAGTTCATCACCCGATAACTCAAGAAAGGTTGTGCCCTTTCCGCGAATGTTCAGCTCAGTGGAACTGATACTTAACAAGTAGGCAAAAAAATCAGTGTTGGCGTTTTTAGTAGGGATAAGTGATTTGCACCCTTGATTCGTACACATTGCCGTTTCAGCGATTGCCAAAGAGCCAATTGGGGCGCGGGTTGAAAGCACAATCGAACCTGCTGGAACTAATCGCGTACCACACGATGCAAGGCCTGTCGCAGTTATCTTGCGTTGGGTGTCGTTTATGTAAACGGAGTCGCGTTTACTCAAGTCGCTCGGCGTTGCCCACAGAATGTCGCCATTCCAAAATGATTCAGTTTCTGACTTCGGGGTCGAACCACCGATGATTTGAAAGCGGCTCTTGAGCGCAAGCACATCCCAATGCCACGGCACTTTCCCCAACCACTCCACGCCGCTGTCCTTGTAGCTCGGATATCGCGGAAAGCTCATGCCGTCAGCCCGTTGATCATGACGAGTATCCGGTCAGTCACGCCCTTCAGCTCGGTATCAATTTCGGCCAGCGGGCGCGGTGGCTTGAAGACGTAGAAGTGGCGGTTGAACGGGATCTCGTAGCCGACCTTGGTTTTCTCGGTGTCGATCCAGGCATCCGGCGCATGAGGCAACACTTCGCGCTTGAAGTAGGCGGCGATGTCGTCACTGAGCGGCACGTTCTCGGTATCGCGCAGGCTGGAGTCAGGCATCGGCTTGCCCTTGCCTTTGCCCTTTGCGCTCAGCACGATCTGGCCTTTGTCGTCGCGCTCAGGCCGCTCGACGGTGATGGTGTGGTAACCAAAGGCGTCGTTGGCAAAGATTCGGCTGATCGGCACGCCGTCGCGCGTGTGCTCTTCAAAGTTACCAAACAAGCGCGTGATGTCGTCGATGTGGGCCGGGCTGAGCTCCTTGCGCTTGGAGCCCAGGCTTTTGCGCATTTTTTGCCAGAAGCTGCTGGCGTCAATCAGCTGCACCTTGCCTTGGCGGGCCTTGGGCTTGCGGTTGCTGACGATCCAGACGTAAGTGCTGATGCCGGTGTTGTAAAACATGTCGGTCGGCAAGGCGATGATGGCTTCGACTAGGTCGTTTTCCAGCACATAGCGGCGAATCTCGCTTTCGCCACTGCCTGCGCCACCGGTAAACAGCGGTGAGCCGTTGAGCACAATGCCAAAGCGGCTGCCGCCATCGACAGCCGGGCGCATCTTGGCGATCAGGTGCAGCAAGAACAGCAACGAGCCGTCGCTGACACGCGGCAGGCCAGGGCCAAAGCGGCCATCGAAGCCCATCGTTTCGGCCTCTTTGCGGATTTCCTTCTCGATCTTCTTCCACTCCACGCCAAACGGGGGGTTGGACAGGCTGTAATCAAACACCTTGCCACTCAGGCCGTCGTTGGACAGGGTGTTGCCTGAAATGATGTTGGCAATGTCCTGGCCCTTGATGAGCATGTCGGCCTTGCAGATGGCGTAGGACTCGGGATTGAGTTCCTGGCCGTACATGACCAGTCGGGCGTTCGGATTCAAGCTGGCCAGATGCTCACCGGCCACGCTGAGCATGCCGCCGGTGCCGGCCGTTGGGTCGTACAGGCTGCGCACCACGCCGGGTTTGGTCAGGGCCTGATCGTCTTCAATGAAGAGCAGGTTGACCATGAGGCGAATGACCTCGCGCGGCGTGAAGTGCTCGCCCGCAGTTTCATTGGAGAGTTCGGCGAACTTGCGGATCAGCTCTTCAAACACGGCGCCCATTTCGGCATTGCTGACGACATCGGGGTGCAGGTCGATGGTGGCGAACTTCTCGGTGACCAGGTAGAGCAGGCCTGACTTGGCCAGCTTGTCGATCTGGGTGTGGAATTCGAAGCTCTCAAAGATGTCGCGCACGGCCGGGCTGAAGGCCTGCATGTAAGCGCGCAGGTTTTCGCCAATGTGATCCTGATCACCCATGAGCTTCTTGAGGTCCAGCGGCGAGGTGTTGTAGAAGAACTGGCCCGACTTGCGCAGCAGAAACGGCTCGGCATTCAGGCCAGCGGCTTCGCGCTTGGTTTTTTCTGCCAGCACGGCAGCCTTGGTGGGTTCGAGCACACAGTCCAGGCGGCGCAGCACTGTGAACGGCAGGATCACTTTGCCGTATTCGGATTGCCTGTAGTCACCGCGCAGCAGATCGGCGACCGACCAGATGAAGGAGGAAAGATTGGGGTTTTGGGTGGCCATGGATGTTGTTTCGGTGCGGATCTGCCAGCCCACACATGTGGGGCATGACAGTGTGACAGGCCGCTGGTTTTTGCTCGTTAGGGGCTGATCTTACACAGAGGGATCTGAGCTTGAATGCCCGCGGCGATGGCCCGGCTTCGGCAACTCAGGGGGAGATCGCTGAGCAGGGGGCGAACGCCCCCAATCGATGCAACATTCGCCTTGCTCAGATCTTTTGCTGAACCCACTGCCGAACCTCGGCGTAGGGGTAATTTTCCAGGGCAGCAAAGCCGGGCAGGTTGCGGATTTTGAGCTTGGTGAGCAGAGGGGTGGTGAGGCCACACAGGAAGCGGGTCAGGGTCTCGACGCTGACCGGTGCGCCACGCTGGGTCCGATTCCGGGCCATCAGGCCGCCGCACAGGGCCTCAAAATCTTGCTCGGCCAACGAGGTCAGCGGCGCAGGTTCCGGCAGTTGCGCCACCTGCCCATGGCAAACCGAGCAATGGCCGCATCGCAGCGGCGCCTTGTCGTCACCGAAGTAGGCCGCCAGCCTCTGACTCAAGCACTGGTCGCTGGCAAAAAAAGCCAGCATGGCATGAAGCCGGGCAATCTCGCTGACCTCCTTCGCTTGAAAGTCAGCCGTCAAGTCCTCACTCAACGGTGAACGATCAAAGTCCGGCACCAGCACGTTGTATACCTGCGTCAATTGCTTGCTCTCCAGCTCAATCCATCCCCTTTCGGCCATGTAGTCCAACGTTGTGACGACCTCGCTGCGTGCCGCTGGGTAAGTCCGGGATAGCTTCTCGAAATCCAGCGTATACCAGAGGCGCGCCTGCTTGGCGCAGTTCAGAATGGCTTGCACAAATTGTTGCTTTTCCCCTTCAAAGTGCGTCAGCAGCGTCGGCGAAGGGATTAAATATTTGAACTGGTATTCAGCATAGTAGGTGTTGCGCGAGGCGAGGAGGCCGCACAATTCCAATTGCACCAGCATGGTTTGCAGCGGCAGTTCCCGGATGTTGCTGCGCTCTGAAAGCGCACGGATCGTCAATTCCCAGGCTTGACCAGCTGGCACAGCCCAGATTTCATCGAGTACAGAGCGAATGCTCTGCGGCTCAGGCGTGTCACCGTAGACAAAG
>JAZKHK010000136.1:50033-72010 GCA_040385425.1 Pseudomonadota bacterium
GGTTGGCCAGCGTCAAACAGTCGGACGACTGGCCGTCGCGCCCCGCACGGCCAATCTCCTGGCTGTATCCTTCAATGGATTTTGGCAAGTCGAAATGCACCACGTTGCGGATGTCGGCCTTGTCAATGCCCATGCCAAAAGCGATGGTCGCCACGATGCAATTGACCTGTCCGGTCATGAACTGTTGCTGCACCGATTCTCGCTGCTCGGGCGCCATGCCGGCGTGGTAGGCGTGGGCGGCCACGCCATGTTGCGTCAAGTGGCTGGCAACTTCTTGCGTGGTTTTTTGCTGCGTGGCATACACGATGCTGGCTTGTCCGGGGCGGGCAGACAGCCAGTCAACCAAACGACGCAGCTTGTTTTGGCCACTGACGGGCTCAATCATCAGATTGAGGTTGGGCCGGTAAAAGCCGGTGGACACCACGTCAGGCTCTGCAATGCAAAACTTGGCTTGCATGTCGGCCACCACAGCTGGAGTGGCGGTGGCAGTCAGCAGCAAGGTTTGCGGGATGTTGAACTGGCGCTGATAATTCGGCAGTTTGAGGTAATCCGGGCGAAAGTTGTGGCCCCACTCAGATATGCAGTGCGCCTCATCGACCACCAGCAGCGACATTGGCACCTGGGCGATGAAGTTGCGAAAACGCTCATTCTGGAGGCGTTCCACCGAGATCATCAAGACCTTGATGGTCCCGCCGCGGACTTGCGCCATCACGTCTCGTGTTTGGGCCAGGCTCTGGTTGGAATCAATGCTGGCTGCAGCAATACCTCGGCTTGCCAGATACGCCAACTGATCCTGCATCAAGGCCAGCAGCGGCGAGATCACCAGCGTCAGGTTCGGCAACAACACGGCAGGCAACTGGAAACACAGCGATTTGCCCGAGCCGGTCGGAAAGATCGCCGCGGTGGATCGACCGGCCAATACGGCGCTGATCACGGCCTCTTGACCGGGGCGAAATTGCGAGTAGCCAAAAACGGTTTGGAGGGTGTGCTTCATGTGGAAAATCGTTGGCGGTGTTGGGCAAACAGAGGTGGGGTTTTTGTGGAGGAAGAAGTCAAAGCTTTGCAGGAATGCTTGAAGGCATGGGCGCTGTGGATTGAAAATTGCGCTAACGCACCATCTGCCCTGGTCCCACCGCAGAAAGTCTGTGCGCTACAGAGCGAGTCCATATCCAACCTCAAACCCCTGCGGCAAAGACCGCAGGGGCCCCAAGGTACGGGCAAGCCCGTACCAGGCAGGACCGCCCGCATCAGCCCATTGGGCTGCTTCGGGCTGAAGCCGAGGACAGGGTGTTCACGCGTGGGAAGAAACAGGGTCGGCATACGTATCTGGATCTAATCGGCCGCCAACAATGGCGCCAGATCCGCTTCAGGGAATTTGTCTTGCAGCAATTGCCACAAGTCCATCACTTCGTCCGTGCGCGGCGCACTGTGCAAGACCAGCGGCTGGGCACGCGCACTGCGCGGCTCGCTCGCCTTGGTGGCATAGCCGGCCTGCGTCAACCAGTCAGCCAGAGCGGGATAAGTCAAACTTCGCGTCAGGCCGAGCTGTTCCTGCGCATAGGCCCGCAAGAACGCCCTTCGCAACACATCGCTGGCGTGGCGCCCGCCGCGCTGGTTCATCGCCGTGACACCGGCAGCGCGTTGTTTTGCACGCACCTGGCTGACCTTCAAGCCGTCATTGAATGAAGTCCAGTCGTCCACGGTCTGCAAACAACGGGTCCGCCGCCAGCCGTCGAGCCGGGTGCGCGCCGCATCGAATTCCGCCACGGTGCGCCAAGGCTGGGAATCCATCGCCAGATGGGATCGCTGCCGGCTGACCACCTCAACCATGCGCGGATTGATCAATTGGCGCTTCATGTCGGGCTCCAGGCTCATGACGACGTTGCGTTCGAATTTGTGCAGATCGATGCCTTTTTCCCACTGGTCGTGCAGCGACGCAAACTGGCTCACCAGCATGGTCTGGCCCGCGTAGCGATCCAGGTACAAGTCGAGCATGGTCTCATTTTGGAGTTGCTTATACCCTTCAGTTGACAGGCTGGGATCGGCCTTGACGACCGGCTGCACGCCGGCCTTGGCCAGAACGATTTTCTGGCCCGCTAAGGCTTGGCCAGTCAGTTGCCCGCGCGTTTTCATGCAGATCACCTGCGCCACTTCATGCTTGACTTCGAGCATCTTGGAGCCCGGCAGAATCTCATCGCAAAGCGCTTGAAAGCGCTGACACAGCGGACCACTCAGGTCGATTTCAGCTTCGGTCGCATTGGTCAAGAAACCGTCCGTGGTGACGCTCACCACCATGCGATGGCGCGGGATGCGGTTCAGGATCTCGGCCAGAATCGCCCGGATAAAGCCCGTCACATGCGCGGCAATTGCTGGGTTGGTGATGGCAGACGGCTTGAGCTTGATGGTTTGTGAGCTGCGCGTGTCAAAGACGTTCTTGTCGCGAAGGGATTGCGCCAGTTTGCCGTAGACGGAGTTGGCGTACAGCTTCGCCGCCTGTTCTTCCAGCGAATCTTTTCCAGCTGCCTGTTTTTTGAGCTTAGCGCGCAGCTGTCGCGCCGCTTTCACGAACGGACCAAACAGCCGCAGGGCAGGGGCACCCTCGGCATCATCGCCAGGCAACCGCTTCCAAGGATAGACCACTCCCCACTTGATCGTGATCTGACAGCCCAGATCACGGGCCACCTGGATCTCTGGCGCCGTTGCGTAAGCCTGCCCTTGCAAGGGGAAGATCAAGCCCCGGCCACCGCGTGAAATGGCAAACACAGGGTAGCGCGTGTCTGCCGGATGCTCGAAGTCGATCAGCGCATACCCGGCCGCGTGACCGAGGTAGTCGTTGACATTGAGGCTGGACCTCGGGTTTTCAAAATCGATCAAGGGCAGATCGACCAGACCGGAGGAATACGCGCCAGCCAGGTCCAGATCAAGCCAACGACCGACCGGCGTGGGGCCCAGGATGAAGGCTTCATTGCGCCCGCCCGCGTAGCAATCGGTCAGAAACGCCTCTTGAATCCGGCGCATCGGCGTTGGTACCACTTCATTGGTGAAGCGTGCCTGCTTGCTGGCGTTATGCCAGAACTCCTTTTTGGTTTTGTGCAGTCCAAAGGCTGACAACGGGTCGATGCCGGTTTCCTTGAGTGTCCTGAGCAGCCATTTCAGGGCCAAGCCGCTGGCTGTGGCGGGCAGGGACTTGATCCCTAACTCCTTTTTGGCGAACTCAGCCAGACGCCGGGCGTACACCACGGCGATTTCGGCGTCGCGCATGGAATAAGCCGCGTAACCCTCGGGGTCTCCCGCCAAGTATTCGTCCATGCGTTCGATGGAATACGGTGCGCTGATCTCCAGCTTGGGCAAATTGAGCAATTGGCCGATATGGCGCAGGGCCGTGCCTGGCGGGACGTGCGCCGCCACATCGATGAACTTGAGCCCGATCAGCAGCGTGGACAAACCATCGCCCGTGATCAGTGTTTTGGAGAGTTCCATGACGGCATTGCGGCCGACCGTGGCGACTTTCCCGGACACGCTGTCGATCTGGTTTTTCAGCTTGGAGAAGTCGCTGAGCGCCGCCAGATCAAACCGCAGCCCAAAGCCAACCACGTAAATAAATGCCGGCTCTTCCTCGATCAGGTGGTTTTCCTGAGCTTGTTCGATCAGCTGGCGCAGGCTGTTCAGCAGCGCAGGGCGGCCATCCCGCGTGGGTGCTGTGGCGTAAACGATGCGGCTCAACCGCTGGATCTGGTCTTGTTTGGCGGGATCTTGGCTCAAGGCCTCCTGCGGCGGGACATAGAGCTGAATCGAGAGAATGGTGTTGGTCTGGCTAATTTCATTCCAGACCCACTCGGCATCGAATCCGATCCACAGCGGGGTGCCGCCAGCGCCGCGCGGCAGAGTTGGGTCCGTGTCGGTGCCGTCCAGAAAGGCGGCAAGATCACTTTCAAGATCGGCGAAAAACCCATCGGATTCGGTCGCGCCACCATCTTCGCCATCCAGCTGGTCCGCTTCAAACCGCGCCAGTTCACCCTCATCAAACGCAGTGGCCTCGGAAATGCTCCAACTTTGTTCGCTATAGGCCCCTTCAGCAGAGTTGGAGGATTGATCTAAGTTGTCGGACGCAAGTTGGTGTTCGTTTGGGATAGCCATGCAGTAGGCTACTGCGAAAACTTAGGCTTAGCGGTGATGAGACGAAAAAAACCATCCAGATGCACGGATGCGTATCTGGATGGATGAACGAGTCAAACAGGCTGGAATCAGCGCCGCGATGGCAGGCGGCGCTTCGCGATCAGACAGCAGTGGCTATCACTCGGGGGTTTTGGCAGTCTTGAGCGCGTAGTCCATTTCGTCAGCCCAGTTAGGCTGAGTCCATTCGCGACCTGCACTCAGGACGCTCAGGAGGACCTTGACGATCAAGTCCTGGGCTGCGGCATCCGGTTCGCGGATGAAGTCCAAAAACTTATTGAATTCGTTGCGCAGCGCAACGCCCTTGTTGGGGAACTTGACAACGCCCTTGATGGAAGAGCGGGCGATGAGGTTGCCGTTGGGCAACTGCAGCAGGTTTTCCATGTGGAAAACTCCTTAAAAACATAAAAAGATGCAAATTCATGCACCACCAGAAACTGAGTGATCGGCAGATCACTCTTCACAGGCGGGGCGGGGGCGGGGCACGGGCTCGGTTCATGACGCGTTCAGGCCTGTTTTGCACAGGCAACGATGAATGCTCGCGAGCGGGACATGACGACGCTGCGCATTGTTGGACGCAGCAGCATCGCAGCGGGCCGGATCACGCTCATGCGGGCTGCGATAAAGCTGCTGGCGTGCGTTGATGCATTGAGCATGCGGTCGTTACAGGCCACCAGGTACCGCTCTTCGGTGACGCGCACACTGGAGTGATTCAGGAGGCGGCTAACATCATGGACGGTCACGCCGGGCGTGCGAATGGCTTCCGTAGCCACGGTCCTTCGGAGATCGTGCAGGGTCAAACCCGTGATCCCGGCATCAGCCAGTATTTTTTTGAAGGCTTTACCGGGGCGGCTCATCGGGCCAACGCCAGAGGCTGATGGGAAAAGAAACTCGTTACAGCGTGCAGCCTCCAGTTTGTCGATCACCGCCAGCGCGACGGGTGACAACGGCGCTTTGTGCGAGCGGCCATTCTTCGTCAACGCCAGATGCAGGACCGCATTGGGCCGGTCAACGTCGGCGAAGGTGGCATTCAAGGCTTCGCCTACGCGCAATCCCGTCGCCAAGAGGAGTTTGACCAAACACGCCACCTTGAATGGTGCGTGTTCCAAGGCAGCCCCCAAGCGGGGATATTCATCCCCCGTGATAACGCGATCGCGAAAGTTGTTCTCAGGCGATAGCACCAACTGCTTGGCTACGTTGCGCAAGACAATATCTTGGCGATACGCCCTCGACACGACGGCCTTCAGCAATGCCTTATATCGGTTGACCGTCGCAGTCTTCAGCGGTTTTGAGATGTCTCTCATTTGCGTGTCCTTTGAAGGCTGTTGATGCAACGCTCCAGGTCGGCGCATGTCAAATCTTTCATCAAAATATGACCGATGACAGGGCGAATTCCGCTGTTGAAGCGGCTGATGTCATCGCGAAACGATCGCTTTTTTCCTTGCGCATATTCTGTGTACGCGCCATCAAAGAACTCGCTCAATGTGGGCGATAACGCTCTGGGGCTTTGGCCGGCGGCAATCCTGGTCTGGATGGCCAACCACGCTGCCACAGCTTGGGAAAAAGTGGATGTTCTGGAGTCACCTAACTTGATTCTGGGCCTGCGTTTGGAAACGCAATCCCTGTACCGCCCGCGCCATGCTTTGCGTCCACTCGGGTAGACGATTTCGCTCATCCCCGGCACGCCGGGTACCGGCCTCTCTATCTGTTTCGGGGACTTTCGGGGGCCCTGAGGCGCGGGCTCACTGCTGCCGGCAAGAGCAATAAGGGCGAATTTCAGCTTCCCTTGACGCGAGGCACGATGTTGCGCCATGTCGACTATGCGGGCAGCCGCTCGACTTTGAATCCCCAGTCCGGGAAATTTCTTGATGTGGATTTCAGCGCTCAATTCGGGGCTCCTGTGAAAGAAGCCTTCATTGGAGCGGAACACTGAAATTCGCGGTACAGCCTAAGACGTGAAAAAAACGTTCATAGAGGGTTGACTTCACCCCGTGTATTCTGTTATGCCACGAATGGCCGTTCATCCAGAGATTCAGGGGGTGCCAATAATCGAACTGGGGGAGGCTGATCCCACAATTCATATCCAGTTCTACGTTGGTAATCGCTAATTTTTTTGGATAGAGAAATGTCGATCAAATCACCAAGCGCCTTGTCATCCAGGTCATTGATAAAGTCATGCTTTATCCACGGCACATTGAGCAGGCTTCGAAGGGTCTGGGCAGTGCAGTTCAAGTAGCAACGAAAGCACGTTTCCGCCAATTGGTCGATCAGCATTCGTGCAGCCGGGTAGCCAGACACTTTGAGGAATGGGTATGAAGGCCTGGCAATGTCAAACTCCTTGGCCGCGCGCTTAAGGTCCATCACCACCCTTTCGAGCATCTGCAGTGATCCAGGCTCCACTAAACCTCTGACAAAGTAGTGATCGTTCAGCTGTCTGGAGATCGCAATGCTAAGCCGGTGACATTGACCAGCAATCTTTCCCCGGTCTTTCTTTTGATCCGTCGGAGAGAGGGTGTTGGTTAAGCGGGACCGATGGCCGATGAGTTGCGCATAGTGGACCCAGAAGAAAAGCTCGCGGGCCATTTGATTCACTGGACGTTGACTAACTTCAACGCCCTGAGGATCCAACTCGACGGTAAGTGATTTACGAAACCCTTCCTCCAGAGACAAAAGAGCCTTGTCAACATATGCCGCCCCTTTCTTGACGGTTTTGACATAGGGGTGTTTCATCACCTCAGCATAGGAAGTTTCAATCTGCTCATTCCAGTCAGAAAGTCGTACGGAAAACTTGATGTGCAATCGCCTTGACAGCTCAGTGAATGAATCAAAGTCCTCCTTCGCCTGTCTGACAACATCTGATGCATCCGAACTAGACATGGCTTCTCCAAAAAGAAAAAATGACACGTGGTCTCGACCATGTGGCGATATGAAATCAGATTATCAGAATCAGCCAAGAAAAATCTGGAAGGCCGATATCCAACGTTCAAATTTTCTTCTCGTTGGTTGTAAACACCCAGCTGATCGAAGCAGCCTAGAAAGAATGGAAGGCAGAGACCCAGCCTTCCATTCTGTCATCAGGTTGCGGCAGCGGCATCCATTGCTTTTGACACACTGCCCGCAGCATCGTGCAACTGCTGCGCCGACAAGTGGGCATAGCGAGCTGTGGTGCTGATCTGTCGATGGCCCAGCAACGATTGCACCACCTGAAGGCTGAAATTCGCTTGTGCTAGTTGGGAGGCATATGAATGACGTAAGCTATGTATCACCAAGCCAGTGCCATCAAGACTCGCAGACTTGCAGACCCGCTTGAACGCTTTTGACGGATCACTCAAGTGTCCTGGTTTTCCATCCGCGGCAGGGAACACGAATTCACCCGGGGTCACCGATCGCTGATGGCGCAGCACCTGCAACGCAGTCGCGTTGAGCACCACGAAACGGCTGTGGCCATTTTTGGTCATCGGCAACCGCCAGCGCCCTTCCTCTAGTTCAACGTCTTGCCAGCGCGCTGTCAAGCCTTCGTTGCGGCGAACACCAGTGGCCAGCAAGAACTTGAAAAGCATCGCAGCAGTGCGGTTCGGTTCGCAATCCAGTGCTGCCATGAACCGGCGCAACTCCTCGCCTGCAAGAAACCGGTGGCGCAGATTGTTTTCCTGATGCATCTTGACGCCGCGTACCGGGTTCTTCTCCAGCTTCCCCCACAGTATCGAGAGGTTTAGGGCACGCTTGAGCATTGAAAGAATCCGATTCGAACTTCCTGCGCAGAGTTGGATCCGCTTTTGATCATGGAAGCGCTGAATGTCCTGTGTCTTGAGCTCGGTCAGCAATATGTCTCCGAAAGCTGGCTGAAGGTGATGCCGCCAGCGACCAAGACTGTCCTTCCAGCTCCGATTCGCCACCTTGATGTAGGGCAGAAAATCGGCCTCGAAAAACTCAGTCAAGGTGGGGCCGCGCGGTGGCGCCAGCACGGCCACGATGACTTGCGGATCAATCCCTTTGGCAATCAGGGTGCGCAGTTCCTGAGTGCGTTCTCGCGCCAGGCCGATGTCCATTGCCGGATAGTCGCCCAGCTTCATGCTGCGCTTTTTGAAGTCGATCGTGTAGCGCAGCATGAAGTAACGCCGCCCGAGCCGATTGATCACGATGCGCAAGCCCGCCACATCGGTATCGCTGTACTCGACTTCGCTCGACTTGGCCTCGGCCGGGCAGGGCGGCAGCGCATCGAGCATTTTCTTATTGAACTTGAATTGTCGTTTCATTGAAATCTCCTTGATCAGAAAAACCTCAGGCGCAAGGCGCCAGTTCCGGCCGACGAAGTACGAATCCGTCGGTCGGGCCCGCGTGAAAACACGCCAAAGCGCATGGGTTCAAGCGCAGCAAGGCAACGCTCGACACGGGCCGCGAAGGCCAGCCCGGTCGACCGAGCTGCCGGTCCATTTCCGGTCCGCGCGGCGCAGTGACGCCACCATCACGCCGTTAACAGGGGCACGTCAGGATTGAGGTGCAGATGCCTTTGCAGGTCATACCAGGCGATCCCCTCGGCCTTGCGGCGCGAAAGACCGAAATGGATCTCGCGCATCGCGCATCGGTCCTCAAACCACTGACGCTGCCGCTCATCGAGATCAAGCACCCGCATGGCCAAAATCGCGTCCAAGGGCGTTAAGTATTTCGGGGCATTCACGGCTCAGTACTCGTCAGGCCTGAGGCAGGTCGTGGTCGACCGGTCGGCTTCGGTGATGATCCAGATCACGCCACCGCCCGGCAATAGATAGCTCGACATCACGCGCGCGCCGCATGCCAGCGCCTCCTCGTTTGATTGGGCATCTTGGGCGCAGACCGTGCCCCAGTCGCCCTGGACATGGCGCTGCAGCAAAGCCATCGGCTCGACATCGTTGTCTTGCATGAGCTGGAGTGCGCCCGGTGTGCTCAGCAGCTGCCCCAGAGCAAAGCGAGGGGCGGGCGCGCCGCCCCATGGCGGCGCTGTCAGAACCGCATCGGGGGCAGGATTTTCAGCAGAAGAATTCATGGTTGTCTCCAAATGAAAAAGGCCCCGCCTGCGTGGTGCAGGCGGGGCCTCAGGTTGAAAGGAAGGAAAGGCAAAACAGACGTGAATGGCGGCTGCCCAGTGCCGCCTGTGATCCGGCCATTACGGCAGGCGGTTTCAGCGCAGGCAGTGACTTGCGCACCACCAAAACGCGCGGCCAATGAGCTGCTCGTAGGCTTCAGGCAGATGCGCTTCATCGGCGTAACCGTCGGCCAGCCCTTGCACATAGGGATTGCACGCCGCCACCCCGGTTTCGGTGAGCCGGGTCATCAGCCAGTGCCGATCGTGGTCGGGCAGCACCCCGAGTTCACCCGCCAGCAGCGTCAGCCAGACCCCGGCGCTGGCCATATTCAGCGCGCTCAGGTCGGCCTCACACGCGCCATCGTAAGACGCCCGGTACAGCGCCAGTCGCGGCGAATAGGCCAGCAAGGCCAGTGGCGCACCCCCGCTGAGCAGGCAGCGGCTATGACGCAGCAACGCCAGGCAACGCCCGACTCCTGCGAGATCGGCGCCCGTTTCCAAAGCCAGTCGTGTGAGGGTGTGCGCCGGACTGTCACCGTCCAAAGCCTCCACCCCGTGCAGTTGCAGATCAGCCGCCGTGACGGCCTCGATCCAGCGTTCAGGCGGCAAGTCCAGCTCCGCGCTACCCATGATCCGCCGCCCGACCTTTGCGACCCTTGCGCGCGGGCAGCGCGGGTTCAGCGTCACCCGGTTCATCCGTGGCAGGGCCTGGGTCGGGGTCGACGCCGCTCACTTCAGCCGCATCCGCCTGCGTTGCGGGCGGTGGGGGCGCCGCAGCCACGTCTTCCTTGCCGATGCGTACGCACGGCAGATCACCGTCGACGGCGAGCTGACGCGCGCACCAGTCCTGCCACTGCCCGAGATCGGTCAGGGCATGGGGGCGCTCGGCATCGCGGCTGAGCAGTCCTTCGGCCAGCAGAATGGCCGTGAGAAAGCCCGCATTGTTCGAGGAGCGACCCGTGAAGGCCGGCTTGAAAGCGCCCGAGCGCAGCACCTGCCCGACTTCCAGATCGGTACAGCGCACGATGGCATCGACGCAGACCGCCTCGTCCGAGACATAGCCGCCGCCTTCGTTGGCGGCAATGCGCAGGAAAAGGACCTGACGGGACTCGTTGGTCAAAATTTGATAGACGATCTGGCCGCTGGAGTGCGGACCCATCTTGGGCGCACGCGCTTCGCGGATCAGCCGGTACGTGAGCACCGGGGGCGCCGCAGCGACCACGGGATCGGCGCCTGCGGCGTCAAGGGATGTATCGATCATGTTCATGGACAACTCCAAAAGTGAAAACGCCGCCGGGCTCCAAGGAACCAGGCGGCGTTGAAAAGGGGGGAAGGGGAAAGGAATGGACGCGCTGACGCGTCTTAGGCAGCGCAGACCCAGAAGGGCGCGCGCCAGTCCAGCTCAATAGAAAACCCCCTTGGACGTTTCAGTCCAAGGGGGCAATTGCCGCATTGTCAGATTAACCAGCCCGCAACGCGGCCAAAGACTGGGCGAGCGCTCTTAGGCGGCGTTATCGCTATGGTGAAAAAGCACCCCGCCAGAGGCGTGCCCTTCAGGTCTCGCTGCAGTGGGCCTTGACGGCTTGCTCCAGCAGCACGATGGCGATTACAGGCAACAACACGGCCGCCAGCGGGCAGGCTGCCGCCACGGGAAGGCCAGCCAGACGCGTGGCTTGGGATAGCAAAAGTTTTGAAAGCAAAGCATGATCTCCTCGCAAGTGAGTGATAAGCCCTTGCCGTCTTGGGACGGCAAGGGGCGATGGTCAGCGACCACGAGAAAATGATATGGAGGCGACAGAGGGGATTGATGCGCCTGAGGTACAAAACCGCAGGTCCCAGCCCATCACATGCGCATCGGCAGTTCAGTACGCGGTGGCGCGTTCATCGGCGCCTGTGATGCGTATCGCATTGACCGCGCGGGCGCCAATAGCCGAGACCTCGCCGATGTAGGCATAGTCAATGGGTCGCTGCATGCGCACGCGCGTCGTCGGGTCGTGACGCGCGGTGATGGCGTCATGCAAGGCATCGCGTGCGCGGGATGCCAGACGCGCCCGGCGTAACGAGGTCATTTCATCAAGCTTGAGCAGCTTCAGGGTTTCAACACACGTCACGTAATAGGCGTCATCGTCATGGACCCTGGCGCTGAGCCGCTGCACCGATTGCGACAGCAACGGCAGCGAGGCCATCGTCGCTCTCACCCCGAAGAAACTGCACAGCTGCCAGTCCAGCAGATCGTCGGCCGAAATCAGAGCATGTTCATCGGTTCCGCTGGGCGTCGCAGTTCTCGTCATGGTCAGTGATCCGGCCGGGGCCGGGTTTCCGTGTTGAAGATTGGAAGGGGAGTGGAGCGCACCGGTCAGCGTTGAACTGAAGTTCGCTGGGAGCGCAATGAGGCGCCATGACTGACGGAGATCAGGGAACCGCAGACGGGCCGGGAATGGACTTCCCAGGCCGGCCGCGAGTTGTTCCAAACAGGGGAGGCCGACAGCCTCAGGTCACTCAAAATCAGGGCAGCGGGAACCCAGCGGAGCATAGCGGCCACATCGGCCTAAACGCTGTCGCCAGACCCGATGGTGTCAATCCATCTGTCTATCACCCCTAAGACGAGATTGACACCAACCCTCACAGTTGCGACTGCTGCGACAGCGCTTGCATGCCCCAGGTTCGCGTCTTCAAAACGGGCGGCGTGAAGTTCAGCGCCTGGTCAGTTCCTTGCTCCAATAACACCACTTGGGGCGACCTGCCGGGCAGCCGTCGCACTGTAAGTAAATGCTCACTCTGCAGTCTTCGGAGGCCGTCGTAGCAAGCGTCCCGGCTCACATGACCAGCCAGCATGCGGCGCGTCAACCGCACGGCAGGAAACGGCCGCGCAGCGCAGAGCGAGTGCAGCAACAGCGCAAGGTGCAAAGCCTTACCGGGCGCAACAGAAGCAGCCATCAACCAGTCCAAACGAGCGGGACCGTTTTGAGCCGTGGCATGAGGGGCGGGGGAGGCAGTAAGCATCAGGTTCTCCAGATTGATGTTGAGATGACATCAATTTGTTGCCGCAGCGCTGTCTCGCAAACCCAATGGCAAGCACAGCATCCCTGCCTTCGCGACCTGCTTACCTCAAGCGGGCGACCGGCTGGTAGGCCGGCTATGCCGCCCGGCACGGAGCCCAACTTTCGATCATGAAACCTTGTGTAACTGTGGTTATGTCCAGTATTATGTGGGCATGCTTTCCGCCGCGCCCATCCCCCTTTCGATACCGACCCTCATTCCAAGCCCGGGGCTGGCGGCGCAACACCCGCCCATCAGCGAGATTCGCCTGCTGGCGCACCGGATCTCGGCCGGGTTTCCGTCGCCGGCGGCGGACTATGCCGACGAAGGGCTTGACCTCAACAGCTACCTCGTTCGCAACAAGGCGTCCACTTACTTTCTCATGGTGCGCGGCCTCTCGGTGATTGAGGCGGGCATTTTTGATGGCGACATCGTGGCTGTTGACCGCTCGCTGGAGGCGATGCACAAGGACCTTGTGGTCGCCGTCGTGGATGGCGAGTACACCATCAAGCGCCTGTTCCAGGCCAATGGCCGTATCGAGCTCCACCCGGAAAACCCGGATTTCGAGCCCATCAAGTTCACCGACGGCATGGAGCTCCAGATCTGGGGCGTCGTCATCGGCGTGGTGCGCCGCTTTGCCGCCCGGGGCTCATCGTGACCCTACCAGCGCAGTTTGGACTGGTCGACGTCAATAATTTTTATGTGAGTTGCGAACGGGCCTTCAACCCGAAACTGGACAAGATCCCAATCGTGGTGCTGAGCAACAACGATGGCTGCGCCGTCGCGCGCAGTGCCGAGGTCAAGGCGCTGGGTGTCAAAATGGGTACGCCGTGGTTCCAGATGAAAGCCTTGGCCTGCCAGCACGGCATCCAGGCTTTCTCGTCGAATTACACGCTGTACGGCGACATGAGCAACCGGGTCGCCAGCATCCTGCGCGAGTTCTCGCCCGACATCGAGGTCTACAGCGTGGATGAAAGCTTTTTGCGGGTCGAAACGGTGGCCCACCTCTATGGCGGCGCCGTTGCCATGGGTGAGCAGATGCGCGCGCGCATCCTGCAATGGACCGGCCTGCCGGTGTGCGTCGGCATCGGCCCGACCAAAACGCTGGCCAAGCTGGCCAATCACCTGGCCAAGAAAAATCCCGAATTCAACGGGGTGTGCGACCTGCATATGCTGTCCCGGCCGCAGCGCCTGCACTGGATGGCGCAGCTGCCCGTGGGCGAAGTCTGGGGTGTGGGCCGGCGCATCGCCAGCCAGCTGGAGGCTCTGGGCATCGCCACCGTGCGGGACCTGCGCCATGCGCAACCGAAGGAATTGCGGGCCCGCTTTGGCGTGGTGATGGAGCGCACCTGCAACGAGCTGCGCGGCATCTCCTGCCTGGAACTCGAAGACATCGCGCCAGCCAAGCAGCAAATCATGTCGTCGCGCAGCTTTGGCGCGGCCGTTCAATCAATGGAAGAACTCGGCGAAGCGGTGGCCAGCTATGTGGCGTGTGCGGCTGAAAAACTGCGCAGCCAGGGCTCCATGGCCGGCGCCGTGCATGTCTATGTCATGACCAACCGCTTCAGGGAGCAGGACCTGCAGTACCACGCCGGCCTGCTCGTGCCGCTGGGTGAGGCCAGCGACGACACGCTGGTGCTCACGGGGGCGGCGCTGCGCGGGCTCCAGGCCATTTACAGGGCCGGATACCACTACAAGAAAGCCGGGATCATGCTGACCCTGCTGTCGGACAAGGCCCGGCGCCAGGACACGCTGTTCGATGACCCGCTGGCGCGGGCGCGCTCGACCCGGCTCATGGCGGTGGTCGATGCCATCAATGGCCAGTTCGGACGGAACACCGTGCGCTCGGGTGCCAGCGGCACGCAGCAGCGCTGGGCCATGCGTTCGGAAAACCGCTCGCAGCGCTACACGACGCGCTGGGATGAATTGCCGGTTGCCCGGTGAAGCAGTTGCGACGATCCCACTAGGGTGTGCGACGGCGCTGGCATTGCTGCTGTCACTTTCTTTGTCAGGCGCTGTGGCAGGACAGCCGCGCGCCGCTGACAGCGATATCCAGCGGTATCGTCATCTGGCATGATCGCAACTCCAAGACAAGAACAGCAGGGGAGAGACCAGTGATTTCGATTGGCGACATCTACGATAAGGACATCAACTTCCTGTTCGGCTCGGGGGCGTCCTACGGCCTTCTGCCGACACTTCAACTGCAGATTCGAACTGGAGAGGGGGATGCTCGCTACACGCTTGAAGAGCTAGCGACTAAGTTCGAGCGCGAGAAGGACCGGCGCCTGGTCCCGCTATTCATGCACTACTACGAGACGTGCATCAAGCCCGCGGAACAGCTAAGCCTGGATAGTGCGGCGGCGACGGAGGTGGGCGGCAAGGTCATCAAAAACTACCGAACGTTCCTTACCACTGCACTTGAAATGGTAAAGCGCCGCAAGGCGCTGGACCGCCGCTGCAACGTGTTCACGACGAACTACGACGGGTGCTTTCCGCTCGTGGCTGACGAGCTGCTCAAGGAGGGCTACATTGACTTCGTGCTGAACGACGGCGCGCGTGGCTTCACAAAGCGCATCTTGCAGGCCCGGAACTTCGGGGCCTACCTGTGCCAGGCCGGAGTCTTCGGCCGCTACCAGAGCAGCATCCCTCAGGTCAATCTGATCCATCTACATGGATCGGTGTACTGGAGTAAAGCGGACGGCGCGATTCAGGTCGGCTACGACCTGTCGAAGCGGGAACCTCTGCTGGACGTGGACGCCTCTGCCATGTTGCAACCGTTCTCTGCGGCGCTCGACAACCCCGACGCTACGCTTGAGGACTTGTTGGAACCCGGTTTTGACAATGAAGCGCTGAACGCGTTCTGGGCGAAGTACGAGCAGTTTCCCATCGTCAACCCTACGAAGTGGAAGTTCCACGAGACCGTGTACGAGGAGCATTACTACCAGATGCTTCGGCTGCTCAGTTATGAGCTCGAAAAGCGCAATGCCGTACTCATCACCTTCGGCTTCTCATTTTCCGATGAGCACATCCTCAACCTTGTGATGCGCTCCCTGTCCAACCCGGACTTGCAGGTGTTCGTGTGCTGCTTCAGCCCTGCAGGACACGCGGTGATGCGGGAGAAGTTCAAAGGCCATCGCAACGTCAAGTGCTTGGTACTCGACGAAGGGGTGATGGACTTCACCGCCTTCAATGAGCAGGTGCTGGCGTGGCCAGAGGCGACCCCGCCGGCTTCGACAGCGCCCGCGGCTCCTGCGGGCGAACCAGCAGGATTGGTATCGGCTGAGGACCTGCTATGAGCATCTGTGTTGGGGAGGTGATCGCCGTCCATGGCACCAAGGTGGTCCTCAAGATCGACGAACAGTCTAGCAAGGAGATGCTCTTTCACGCCGGCGACAAATACAAGGGGGTATCGATCCGCGAATACCTGTCGATCCAGCGCGGGTTTCGCGACATCATCTGCATGGTCGAGGGCGAATACCTGGACGACAGACGGATGGAGTCGCAGGACGGCAAGGCGAACTACGTTCGCAAGGTGGAGGCTAGGCCCATTGGGTTCTTTGACCGCACCGGCTTCACCCAAGGCATTAAGTACCTGCCGATGATTCAGGACCCGGCCTTCCTGCTGCCCGAGGAGCGCATCCGGGCTCTCTTCGATCGCAGTTCCGATGGCGAATTTAAGATTGGGTGCATGCTTAAGGAAGAGATCGCGGTCGGGTTGCCTTGGAAGCGCCTATTCAACAGCCACATCGGCATCTTCGGCAACACCGGCAGCGGCAAGTCAAACACCCTGGCTAAGCTCTACACCGTCCTGTTCGATCAGAAGTTGCACCTCATCACTGGGAAGAGCCGCTTCATCATTCTCGACTTCAATGGCGAGTATGTTGGCGAGCAACTGGCGCCTGCGGATCACAAGACGGTTTATCAGCTGTCGACGCTGACCGCCCCCGACCAGAAGACCCCTACAGCCCGATTTCCGCTGGCGCCGCAGGAGTTCTGGGACCTTGAGACGCTGTCTCTGCTGTTTCAGGCAACAAGCAACACGCAGCGCCCTTTTCTCAACCGAGTCATCACGGGCAAGCTGAAATTCGGGGCCAATACTGGGTCGCTGGCGGCCTACGCTAAGGTCAAGTTCCGCCAGTCCTTCTGTGCTGCCGATGTGAAGCTGGCCACGCTAGACTTGATGCGAACGGTTGCGAAGCGCATGAACAATCAGGCCGTTCAGGATTTGCTTGCCGAAGTCACTTGGTACCGAAATGGGCGTTTTAATTACAAGGCGTTCATCGACCCTGATGGAGTGCAATATACGAACCATATTGCACCGACCGTCGAGACGTTGGATGTCCAAGGGCTCGACGAATTCGATCAACTCGTCCTTCGCGTGAACCTGCAATTGATGTCCGACCTTAATGCCGGTTATGTGCAGTTCGAGCACATCCAGCCGCTGCTCAAGCGCATCGAGTCATCGTTAGCCAGTCTGCGTAAGGTGCTAGTGATCGCAGATACTCCCCCGATCGAAAAGCTACTCACTGTTATTTCACTGCGGCGCTGCAACAATGATGTCAAGAAGATCTTGCCGCTACTTTTCGCCAAGCATTACTACAACACGCACAAGGCCACCGTGGCTACGCCGCCGGATCGCACAGTGCACATCATCGTCGACGAGGCCCACAACATCCTATCCGAGCAGTCTATGCGCGAGAGCGAGAGCTGGAAGGACTATCGACTGGAACAGTTCGAGGAAATCATCAAGGAGGGTCGCAAGTTCGGCATGTTCGTCACGATCGCCAGCCAGCGCCCGGCCGATATCTCGCCCACCATCGTCTCGCAGCTGCACAACTTCTTCATCCACCGGCTGGTGAACGATCGAGACCTCTTCCTGATCGACAACACGATCTCGACGCTGGACGCGCTGTCACGCAGCCTAATTCCAGGGCTGTCTCAAGGATGCTGTGTGGTGACAGGCACCGCGTTTGATCTGCCGATGGTGATACAAGTAGATCGGCTGGCCAACAATAAGCAGCCGGCCAGCGAGGATGTGGACCTCGAAAAGCTCTGGAGTGAGCCGCCGGCCTCTGCGGCGCCCGCGTGAGCCTGTCAAGCCGGGGCTCAGCGCAAAGCTTGGAAACAGCCGATGCGCTTTACACTGCGTCTTGCAATTATCGTCCCCACCTCGGACCACGTCAGGCACCGTTCGGCTCAGCATCGTCCCGTTCGATGATGGACTGGAGCATGCGCACAAGCAGGAAATCGTCTGGCGCGTTCGTTATCAGTTCGCCTGATGGGGTAGGGCGAACTTGAGCGACCCGTGGATGTTCAAACACATCATCTGGCAATGGATGGGTCGCGAACGGATTGTGCAGAACCACCAAGCCGTCCAAAAGATGCTCCGAATAGTCTCGCTTCACTCTCGTTAAGACTCGCGGCATCAGGCTTCCTTCCTGTGGATGGATCGTCGTGTATACGGTCCTGGCAGCGGGGTTGTCGGCCATGGCACGAACCTTGCCCCAGGTGGCTAGGGAGCTATAGATGATTGCCGAGACGTCAGCAAAACTATCATCACAGAACAGCCCAAGGTCGATATTGACGTTGGCGTTCTTGGGCACCTGCGCGACGTTGTAGCTAACCACCCTCGTCGCATCGCGGGACGTCGCTTCCTCGTCATGGTAGAGACCATATAGCGCGGCAGTAACGGGCCGCAACGCCGCAAGGTGAGCGAGAGGTCGATCAAATGACGCGATGCCCATCACGAACGGCTTGCCGGCCACATGATCAAGCGTGGAGTAGTGCTGCCTGTACCGCTTCACCTTCGACGAGAAGCTGTTGCAGATGCGCAGGGTCGACTCCATGTTGAACTGATTTAGATCTTCTGGGATGTCTTGAATAGTCCATCCGTAGGCCGGCTTTCCGCCTGCGGCTGGAGCTGCGATCGTCGCTTCGAGCGTGAACGAGGCATTGCCGTGAACGACGAAGTCAGGCGCATGATGCGAGAAATCAAGTTGATGCCCCAGCTCGACGAGCGAGGCATTCAAGTAGAGTTCCCACAGGCAGGGTTCGAACGAAAGCTGAAATTCTTGGACGAACTTCCCGTCGCGGTCGGCAAATTCCTTCGCCCAAT
The DNA here is from genome assembly GCA_040385425.1 of Pseudomonadota bacterium. Classification (GTDB taxonomy): domain Bacteria; phylum Pseudomonadota; class Gammaproteobacteria; order Burkholderiales; family Burkholderiaceae_C; genus Rhodoferax. The sequence continues at coordinate 68,423 of JAZKHK010000136.1, forward strand.
GCGCAAGCACAGCCCGTTCCGGGGCATAGTCCCCTTCCACCAGCATCTTGAAGACGGGATGCCACCGCTCTTGCGAAACAACGGGTTTGAACAGGTCCATCAACCAATCTTACTGGCTGTGGGTTGACCGGTCCGCCTTCCAAGTAATATGCGCTCGCTCGATTCCACGATAACGTCAAGTGAGTACGTGAAGAGCCGAATAATGATCAGTAGACGTCCACTCTCCTTGTTTCAACTTTGCTGCAGTTACACGCTCTAGTTCAGGAGCGACAAGACGGGTTGAGGACGACGTACATGTCCAGCTCTCCAGATCGACATTGAAATTACATCAGTCTCTTGACCATCCGGCCCGTGACCAGTACTTTTTTTCGCTAGAACCACGGACCAGAAATGGACCAGACAGAAAAAAACCACTTAAGCTGTAAAAGCTTAAGTGGTTGATTTACAAGGGAAAAATGGTGGGTCCTGACAGATTCGAACTGTCGACCTACGGATTAAGAGTCCGCTGCTCTACCAACTGAGCTAAGAACCCATTTCTCAAAAACTTTTGTCACAAAACTTGGCTGAAACCTCAGTCAAGTCTCGGTAAGACAGTCAAAAATTATAGCAGGTGTTTTATTGGGTTCTGGTCACAGCGACTGACCAGATTCAATAAAAAGACGGGTGCGATGAATGGTGACCGGGCATCGTCTGTGCGTTACATCAGCAGGTGTTCGCCTGCGTTGTCGCCTCCCAGCGTGACGTAGTTCACCTTGCGGATATCCATCAGTTTTTTGCCGCCTGCGTAGCTGATCGAGCTTTGCACATCCTGCTCCATCTCGATCATGGTTTCGGCCAGTTTGCCTTTGATGGGCTCCAGAATACGTTTGCCTTCAACGTGCTTGTATTCGCCTTTGTTGAAGTCGCTGGCCGAACCGTAGTATTCCTTGTACAGCTTGCCGTCCACTTCCACGGTCTGGCCGGGGCTTTCTTCATGGCCGGCCAGCATGGAGCCGATCATCACCATGGTGGCGCCAAAACGGATGGATTTGGCAATGTCGCCATGTTCGCGGATACCGCCGTCGGCAATGATGGGCTTGGTGGCCACCCGGGCGCACCACTTCACCGCGCTCAATTGCCAGCCGCCCGTGCCAAAGCCGGTCTTGAGTTTGGTGATGCAGACCTTGCCTGGGCCGATCCCGACCTTGGTGGCGTCGGCGCCCCAGTTTTCCAGATCAATCACGGCTTCGGGTGTGGCCACATTGCCGGCGATGATGAAGCTGGAAGGCATCTTTTCTTTCAGGTAGCCGATCATGTTTTTCACGCTGTCGGCATGGCCGTGGGCGATGTCGATAGTGACGTATTCGGGGGTGAGACCGAGCGCCAGCAACTGGTCCACCGTGTCGTAATCCGGCTGCTTGACGCCCAGCGAGATCGAGGCATACAAACCGCGGGCTTTCATGTCCTTGACGAACTGCACGTTGTCCAGGTCAAAGCGGTGCATCACGTAAAAGTAGCCGTTTTGCGCCAGCCAGATGCAAAGCGCGTCACTGACCACGGTCTTCATGTTGGCGGGCACCACCGGGATGCGAAAGCGGCGCGGGCCCAGCTCGACGCTGGCATCGCATTCCGAGCGGCTCTCCACGCGGCATTTGCGGGGCAGCAAAAGAATATTGTCGTAGTCAAAAATTTCCATGGTCCGGTCTCCTGGTCAAGCAGATTGAATGAGAGCGCTTGGACTGGTCCCGGTCCTTGTCTGCATGGGCTGAAAGCCGGGGCGGAAACAAAAAACCGGGCTGCAATTGCTTGGGCCCGGTGATTGATTCTATCGAAATAATTTCATGCGGTCTTTCTACAATGGCTTCATGTTTTCAGAAATTACACAAGCGGGTTTTCAGGATTCCCCCCTCCTGCACAACCTCAACCCCGAGCAGCGTGCCGCTGTGACCCTGCCGGCCGAGCATGCGCTGATTCTGGCGGGCGCCGGCTCCGGCAAAACCCGCGTGCTCACCACCCGCATTGCCTTTTTGTTGCAGACCGGCCAGGTGTCGCCCGGTGGCATCCTGGCGGTAACCTTTACCAACAAGGCCGCCAAGGAGATGATGACGCGTTTGACCAGCATGTTGCCGGTCAATGTGCACGGCATGTGGATTGGCACCTTCCACGGCCTGTGCAACCGGTTTTTGCGTGCGCATTACAAGATCGCCAACCTGCCGCAGAGCTTTCAGATTCTGGACACGCAGGACCAGTTGTCGGCCATCAAGCGCTTGTACAAGCAGTTCAAGCTCGATGACGAGCGTTTTCCGCCCAAGCAGATGCAGTGGTTCATTGGCGGCTCCAAGGAAGATGGTTTGCGCCCCAATATGGTGGAAGTGCGCGACGAAGAAACTCGCAAGAAAGTTGAGATTTACCAGCTCTATGAAGACCAGTGCCAGCGCGAAGGCGTGGTCGATTTTGGCGAGCTGATGCTCAAAAGTTTCGAGGTGCTGCGCGACAACGACCCGATTCGCGAGCACTACCAGCGGCGCTTTCGCCATATCCTGATTGACGAGTTTCAGGACACCAACAAGCTGCAATACGCCTGGATCAAGATGCTGGCCGGCACCGGCGCGCACGCCTCAGTCGATGCTGAATCCAGCTTCAACCCGAGCGGTTGCGTGCTGGCGGTGGGTGACGATGACCAGAGCATTTACGCTTTTCGCGGCGCCCGCGTCGGCAACATGACGGATTTTGTACGCGAGTTCAAGGTGCGGCATCAGATCAAGCTGGAAGAAAACTACCGCAGCGGCAGCAACATCCTGGACTCGGCCAACGAACTGATCAGCCACAACAGCAAACGTCTCGGCAAAAACCTGCGCACCAGCCAGGGGCCCGGCGAGCCGGTGCGGGTGTTTGAAGCCAACAGCGACTTTGCCGAGGCGCAGTGGATGGTGGACGAAATGCGCCAACTGGTGCGCGAGGAGGTCGAGCGCAAGGAGATCGCCGTGCTGTACCGCAGCAACGCGCAAAGCCGGGTGATCGAAACCGCCTTGTTCAACGCCGGCGTGCCGTACAAGGTGTACGGCGGACTGCGCTTTTTCGAGCGGGCTGAAATCAAGAACGCACTGGCCTACCTGCGCCTGCTGGAGAACCCGCGTGACGACACCAGCTTCCTGCGTGCCGTGAATTTTCCGCCGCGTGGTATCGGCTTACGCAGTCTGGAGCAGTTGCAGGACGTGGCGCGTACCCATGGCTGCGCGCTGAGCGATGCCGTCAGTGGCCTCGGCGGCAAAGCGGGCACCAACATCGGCGCTTTTCTGGCCGGGATCGATGTGCTGCGCGAGCAAACCCAGGGCATGAAACTGAGTGAAATTGTCGAACGGGTGCTGGACCACAGCGGCTTGATCACGCATTACCGGGCTGACCGCGAAGGCGCGGACCGTGTCGAGAATTTGGAAGAACTGGTGAATGCCGCCGCGAGTTTTGTCTCGCTCGAAAACTTTGGCCGCGATGTCGGCACGCTGCCGATGGACGAGCAGGGTCGCGCCTTGACGCAGTCGCCTGCATCCCAAGGGCTGGACCTCAATCAGCCGGTGCTGGACGAGTTGGCGCCCGATGCCGAAACCGGCG
>JAZKHK010000136.1:72020-88704 GCA_040385425.1 Pseudomonadota bacterium
CGCCCCTGGCTGCCTTCCTGTCCCACGCCGCGCTGGAAGCGGGCGACAACCAGGCGCAGGCCGGGCAAGACGCCATCCAGCTCATGACGGTGCATGCCAGCAAAGGGCTGGAGTTCGACGCCGTGTTCATCACCGGCATGGAAGAGGGTTTGTTCCCGCATGAGAACTCGATGAGCGACCGCGAGGGTCTGGAAGAAGAGCGCCGCCTGCTGTACGTGGCCATCACCCGCGCCCGCAAACGCTTGTACTTGAGCCATTCGCAGACCCGCATGCTGCACGGGCAGACGCGCTACAACCCCAAGAGCCGGTTTTTTGACGAGTTGCCCGAGTCGGCGCTGAAATGGATCACGCCCAGGAGCCAAGGTTTCGGTTTTGGATCTGCTACGAATTCAGGAGCTACTCGGGCAGATTACACGGGGGCTAGAGGCCAATTTGGCACTGATTTTTCAAAATATACGGCTGCAGCGCCGGTGCCGGCGCAAAAAGCGGCGCCATCCCATGGCCTGCGTGCAGGCATGAAGGTGTTTCACACCAAGTTCGGGGAAGGTTCGGTGGTCTCACTCGAAGGCGTCGGTGACGATGCCAAAGCCCAGATCAACTTCCCGCGCCACGGTGTCAAGTGGCTGGCGCTGAGTGTGGCCAAGCTGACGCCGGTGCCCTGATCAGTCTGCGCACATTTGAGGCTGGGGTGTGCCGATCCATAACGCGGCGGTGGTGGCCAGCAAACGGCGGATCGTGGCGGTGAGGTCGCCTGGAAGGCTGGTGTTCAGGGATGAAGGGAATTGGGTTTTCATGGTCGGCCTCTGGAAATTGGTTGTGAGATTCACAACCGATAGCGTAGAGCGCGTGTGTGACGCTGTCGTGACGCTGGCCGTTCCTGCCGCTGGCTCTTCAAGTGCGGCTTGTTGGGTGGTACATCAGTAGCCTGAGCTGTCTTTTGTGCCTTTTTTACCCGTGATTTGCCAGGCGGTGCGCTGGTTCACCAGGCGGGCCAGGAATTCGAGTTCTTCATCGCTGTGGTTGATGGCCTTGGCCGGGGTCAGGTAGTGCCCGTCTTTGGGGGTGACTTCGCCCCAGTAGGCCTCGTGGTACTCCGATTGGTAGAGTTTGCTGTCGTTGCCCGCATTGAGCTGGACGGTGCCGTAGCAGTTGCAAAAGTAGCTGCGACCTTCCTGCTCGGCAAAAATTTCGGTGTACACCCCGGTGCCGCGAATGCCGATGGTCATGGTCGGGGTGGATATCTGGCGGGTAGAGCCTTTGCCCCAGACGCTGACGATGGCGCCGCTGAGCAGGCGCAGCAGGCTCACGGTGTTGATGGTGGCGCCGCGCCCCACTTGCAGGCGCGAGTTTTGCCGCACATGAAAGGAGGAGTTGCCCAGCACAAAGATCAGGTGCGAGCCCGGTCCGGTCTGGATCTCGTCGCCGGTCTGGATGGTGTGCTGGGGCCGCAGTGGCGTGCCATTCACCAGGGCATCGCCGACCAGTTCCACGATATTGCTGCGGCTTTGCGCCTGTGCTGCACTGATACCGCCCAGGGCCGTCCAGGTCGCGGCTGCCTGCAAAAAGTCACGGCGCTGAAACCACTGGATTTCAGTGTCGGTCCGGCCTTGCAGGTGATGGTGGCTCATGGTGCGCTTTCTTCTTCCGAAAGTTCTTCTGTTGAAAATTCAAAACTGTCGCGAAACGTGAAATACAAAGACGTGAAAAACATGGAAGCCATCAACATCAGCGCCGGGAACAGCAGGTCGCCCGCCACGCCGGGGCTGCCCAGCAACGCGGTCAAGGTGGTGATGGACACCACCATCAGCACCAGCACGGCCAGCCACATCAACCCGAAAACAGTGAAAGCCCAGAAATTGCGCCAGCAGGCCACGAGGCTGAAAAACAGACTTTTAACCGGCGGCAAGTCGTGCCAGTACACCAGGGCCGGCGCATGCCAGAAGGTCAGCGACAGCGGCAGGTGGCAGGCCAGAAAGACCCACATGGCGGCCTGAAAATCGGATTCCATCACCATCTCGCGGCTGGGCGTTGCGCCGCCCAGATAAACCCGGGCAAAGTCGCCACCGTCCACCAGCCAGGAGGCGCCCATGGCGGCCAGAAAACCCAGCGTATACAGGGCGCCGAGCAGCAGCATGGCGCGAGTCTTTTGCTTGTCGCCGCGAAACGCGGTCAGCAAGATGAGGGGCATGGGGAATTTGCCCTCGATGGCTTCCAGCGTGCCCGCCATCAGCCCCAGCGTGGCGGCCGGAATCAAGGCCATGGCCAGCACAAAGCCAATGTAGGGTATTTGGCTGGTGATGGTCATCATCGCCATGAACATGAAAAACAGTCCGGCCAGGGCCAAGGGTTGTTTGAAAAATGTCCGCATGCCCAGCTTGACCCACAGCGTGCCGGTACGGGCAGTCACAAGGTTCAGCTTCATGCGCAGCTTGCCATGGCGTTATAGAGGTCGGGGTGGGTGGCGCGTTCGCGCAGCACCCGCTCGAAATGGCCGGGATCGTGGGCCTGCAGCATGCTGGCTTCGCGCGGCAGGTGGTAATCCCACAGCCGGGAAACCCAGAAGCGCAGGGCGCCCGCCCGCAACATGGCGGGCAGCAATTCACGCTCGGCGGCGGTGAAGGGTCGCACGGCACAGTAGGCCGTGAGGAAACTTTCCGTGCGCTCGGCATGCTGCGTTCCCGTCTCCAGGTTCACGCACCAGTCGTTGAGCGTGACGGCCACGTCATAAAGCCAGGTGTCCACACCCGCAAAATAGAAATCGAAGAAACCGGTGAGCTGCGGTTGGCCTTGCACGCTGTCAAACATCACGTTGTCGCGGAACAGATCGCCATGAATTGGGCCGCGAGGCAAGGCTGCGTAAGCGGATGAGGCGGCAATGTGGTTCTGGTAGGCCAGTTCGCTCTGGATCAAGGCGGCTTGTTCGGCGCTCAGGTGGGGCAACACCACCGGCACGGTTTCATTCCACCAGGAGAGGCCGCGAAGATTGGGTTGCGAGAGCGGGAAGTCGCGCCCCGCCAGATGCAATTTGGCCAGCGTGGCACCGACTGCTGCGCAGTGCACGGGGGAGGGGGCCAGCTCGCTTTTGCCTTGCAGCTTGTTGACCACGGCCGCCGGTTTGCCTTTGACTTCAAACACCAGTTCACCGCGCGCATTGGCGGTGGGGTTGGGCACCGGAATGCCGTGTTCGGCCAGATGCTTCATCAAGCGCAGATAGAACGGCAACTGTTCGAAGGTCAGGCGCTCGAACAAGGTCAACACGTAGTCGTGCGTTTCGTCTTCAAGCTGGGTGGTGACGAAGTAGTTGGTGTTTTCGATGCCGCCGGAGCAGCCCTTCATCGTTTTGAGATCGCCCAGCTTGAGTTGCCGCAGCAGCGTTCTCGCCTCTTTGGTCGAGACTTCTGTGTAAACCGCCATGGATCAGAAACCTAGAACTTTCCAGGTGCGCTCGCCGTTGGTAGGCGCAATCTGGTACGCCGGCATGCCGCCTTTGGGTTGAACTTCAATGGTCTTGGTTTCGCCGCCGATGCGCAGCTCATCAATTTTGGAACCGGCGTCTTCGATGTGAATGCGCTCAGTGCGTTTTTCTATCGCGCCTTTCGGGCTGGGCTGGGACAGTTTTTCAGTGTCGCCAGCGGCTTGCGCGGTAGCGGGAGACTGGGCTTGGCAAATGCTGGCACAAGACAGGACGAGGGTAAAAAATAGGGCAGATCGCATGCGGTGATTGTATGTAGAAGCACCAAGGCCGTACCTGTCGCAGGCAAAATGCAAGCATGAATGACCCCAAAACATTGAAAAAAACCTTGCTGCTGGTGGATGGCTCCAGTTACCTGTACCGCGCCTTTTTTGCGGGGGGCGACTCCATGAGCACCACATTACCCGATGGCACCGTGCAGAAAACCGGGGCGATACGGATCATTATTAACATGCTGCAAAGCCTGCGCAAGGAAGTTCCCGCCGACTTTGCCGCCTGCGTGTTCGACGCCAAAGGCCCCACTTTCCGCGATGATTTGTACCCCGAGTACAAGGCGCACCGTTCCCCCATGCCGGATGACCTGCGCACTCAGATCGAGCCGATCCACGAGGTGGTGCGCCTGATGGGCTGGAAGGTGCTGGACGTGCCCGGCGTCGAAGCCGACGACGTGATTGGCACACTGGCCGTCATGGCGGCCAAACAGGGCATTGAGGTGATTGTGAGCAGCGGCGACAAGGATCTGGCGCAACTGGTGGACGCCCACATCACGATCATCGACACCATGAACGGCAAGCGCCGCGATCTGGCCGGGGTGGAGGCCGAATTTGGCGTGCCCGCACACTTGATGGTGGATTACCAGGCTTTAGTGGGCGACGCGGTGGACAACGTGCCCGGTGTGCCCAAGGTCGGCCCCAAGACGGCGGCCAAGTGGCTGCAGGAATACGGCTCGCTGGAAGGGGTGGTGGCCAACGCCGATGCCATCAAGGGCGTCGTGGGTGAGAACCTGCGCAAGACGCTGGACTGGCTGCCGATGGGGCGCCAGTTGCTCACCATCAAGACCGATTGCGATTTGAATGGCTGGGTGCCCGAGTTGCCTGCTATGGATTCAATAGCTACCGGGGTAATGAATACGGGGGCTTTAGCTGTTTTTTATGATAAATATGGATTCAAGGGCCTGGCCAGGGCGTTGGGCGGCAGCGCGCCGGCGGCCGCCGCTGCCGAAACGGGTTCCGTGCGCAAGGGCACGCGTGAACCCGATTTGTTCGATGAGCCCGCCGATTCCGCTTCGACCCCTGTCGCCAGAGACACGCCGCGTACTTACGACACGGTTTTGACCTGGGAAGCGTTCGATTGCTGGCTGGCCAAAGTGCAGGCGGCTGAACTGGTGGCGGTGGACACCGAAACCACTTCGCTGGACGAGATGCGGGCCGAGATCGTGGGAGTGAGCTTCAGCGTGACGCCGGACGAGGCGGCCTATATTCCGCTGGCGCACACCTACCCGGATGCCCCGGCGCAACTGCCGCGCGACGAGGTGCTGGCCAAACTCAAGCCCTGGCTGGAAGACGCTGGCAAAAAGAAGCTGGGCCAGCACGTCAAGTACGACCGTCATGTGTTTGCCAACCACGGTATCGAAGTGCAGGGCTACGCCCACGACACCATGCTGCAGAGCTATGTGCTCGAAGTCAACAAGCCGCATGGCCTGGCCAGCCTGGCCGAGCGCCACCTGGGGCGCAGCGGCATCAGTTTTGAAGATTTGTGCGGCAAGGGCGCGCATCAAATTTGCTTTGACCAGGTCGATGTGGCCAAGGCGTCTGAATACTCCTGCGAGGATTCGGACATGACGCTGGCGGTGCATGAAATTTTGTGGCCGCAACTTCAGGCCGATGAGAAATTGCGTTTTATCTACGAACTCGAAATTGCCAGCAGCGAGGCGCTGTACCGCATCGAGCGCAATGGGGTGCTGATCGATGCGCCCACGCTGGCAGCGCAAAGCCATGAACTCGGGCAGCGCATTTTGCAACTGGAAAAAGAAGCGCACGAGCTGGCCGGTCAGCCTTTTAATTTGAGCAGCCCCAAGCAGATTGGCGAGATTTTCTTCACCAAGCTGGGTCTGCCGGTGGTCAAGAAAACGCCAACCGGCACGCCCAGTACCGACGACGAGGTGCTGCAGAAACTGGCCGAAGACTACCCGCTGCCGGCCAAAATCCTGGAGCATCGCAGCCTGGCCAAGCTCAAGGGCACCTACACCGACAAGCTGGCTCAACTGGCGCACCCGCGCACGGGCCGCGTGCATACCCACTATGCGCAAGCGGTGGCGGTCACCGGGCGGCTTTCCAGCAATGACCCCAACTTGCAGAATATTCCGATCCGCACCGCCGAGGGGCGCCGCGTGCGCGAGGCGTTTGTGGCGCCAGCGGGCTGCGTGATCGCCAGTGCCGATTACAGCCAGATCGAGCTGCGCATCATGGCCCACATCAGCGGGGATGCCGCGTTGTTGCTGGCTTTTCATGACAACATGGACGTGCACCGCGCGACGGCGGCCGAGATTTTTGGTGTCAGCACCGGCCAGGTCACCAGCGAGCAGCGCCGTTATGCCAAGGTCATCAACTTCGGCCTGATTTACGGCATGAGCGCCTACGGGCTGGCCCGCGCCTTGAACATCGACAACACGGCGGCCAAAAACTACATCGAGCGCTACTTTGACCGCTACCCCGGCGTCAAGCTCTACATGGACAACACCCGCAAGACGGCCAAGGCCCAAGGCTATGTGGAAACCGTGTTCGGCCGCCGCTTACAGCTCGCGGGCATCATGAACGCCAAGGGAGCCCAGCTTGCGGGTCTGGAGCGCGCCGCCATTAACGCCCCGATGCAGGGGACGGCGGCGGACCTGATCAAGCTCAGCATGGTCAAGGTGCAGCAGGTGCTGGACGAAGAAAAACGCGGCACCAAAATGATCATGCAGGTGCACGATGAACTGGTATTTGAAGTGCCGGAGTCCGAAGTGAACTGGGTCAAACATGAGATCCCGCGCCTGATGGCCGGTGTGGCGCAGTTGCGGGCGCCCTTGCTGGCGGAGGTCGGCGTGGGGCTTAATTGGGATGAGGCGCATTGACCATTCGCAGGTATGAACCTTCTTTTTTGTCTAGACTGTCAAAAAACCAATTTCAACACCCAGGAGATTTTTGATGCTGAATGACCAAAGGAATGAATTCGATTCCCTGTTGCCCGGTGAAACCACCGAGCAAGGCCCTCGCCGACGTACCGCACTCAAGGTCGCTCTGGGGGTTGGTTATGCGGCGACCGTCATGCCCATCATGGCCCAGACGGCCATCAAAACTTCTGCGGAAGGTCTCACCACCGGCTCCATCAGTTACGACGTCAAAGGCTTCAGCGTTCCCGCTTTTTATGCCGCACCCGCTGGCAAAACCAACTTGCCGGTGGTGCTGGTAGTACAGGAGATATTTGGTGTGCATGAGTACATTGCCGATATCTGCCGTCGCTTTGCCCACGCCGGTTATTTGGCCATTGCGCCCGAGTTGTACGCACGCCAGGGTGACCCCCGCCAATACACCGACATCGTCAAATTGATGGCGGACGTGGTGTCCAAGGTGCCGGATGCCCAAGTCATGGCGGATCTGGATGGGGCCGTTCAATGGGCTGGCTCCCATGGTGGTGATGCATCCAAAGTGGCGATCACCGGCTTTTGCTGGGGTGGGCGCATCGCCTGGCTGTATGCGGCACAAGGTCCGGTCAAGGCGGCGGTGGCCTGGTATGGACGTCTGGTGGGGGCGAATAATGAAATCACGCCCCGCAACCCGATTGACCTGGCGCCCACGATGCGCGCGCCGGTGCTGGGTTTGTATGGCGAGAAAGACGGCGGCATCCCGCTCGACAGCATTGAAAAAATGAAAGCCGCCTTGGCGAGCGGAACGCCAGCGGCCAAAGCGGCGCAGTTTGTGGTGTACCCGGACGCGCCGCATGCTTTCCATGCCGACTACCGTCCCAGCTTCCGTCAGGGGCCGGCGGAAGATGGCTGGAAACGCTGCCTGCAATGGTTCAAGGCCAACGGCGTGGCCTGATTTTCAGCTCAAGGGGGCCGGGGAGGTGCGGGGCGTATCTTTGTCGATGTCCCAGTCGGCCTGATCCGCCACCTCGTAGTGGGCCCGTCCATTGGACTTGGCGCGGTACATGGCAGTGTCGGCTGCATTGACCAAGGTGCTGGGTTCCAATGTCACATCGGGGTACAGGCACGCGACGCCAATGCTGAAAGTCACCCGCGAGCAGGTAGCCGAAGCAACATGCGGTACAGCCTCTTTTTGCATCAGTTGCAAGCATTTTTCAGCGGTTTCGCAGGCGTGCGCCATATTGGCGCTGGGCAACAGCAGGACAAATTCCTCACCGCCATAACGAGCCACTATTTCACCGGCGCGACGCACGCAATGGTTCAGCACCTCGGCCACCCGACGCAAACATTCGTCGCCTGCCAAATGTCCATAGTTGTCGTTGAACTGTTTGAAGTGGTCAATATCGACCATCAAGAGGCTCAGGGGCGTGCCGTTGCGTGCTGCACGCTGCCATTCGTTCACCAGGGCTTCATCAAAGCGCCTGCGATTCGCCAAGCCTGTTAGTTCGTCCATGCTGGACTGTTGCATCAACTGCTGGTTGCTGGCCTCCAGCATTTTTCCTTTGCGCACCAGTTCCGTGACGTCAACCCAGGAGGTGACCAGATAGCCTTCCGGTGTCCGGGTTTCGTAGGAGTTGACCCACTGCTGGCTTGCCAGTTCTTTCAGCATCGGATTTTTGTGCTTGCCGCGGTTGGCCAGTCGTTGTGCCAGCCATTCCTGCTCATGGCCGAGGGCCGATGGGATCAGTCCTTTTTTCAGTCTGGCGCGTGTCAGGGTTTCGTAGGTCTGGCCGATGTCCGACGGCGTATGAAAATCGATGCGCAACTGGTTCATTTTTTTGTTGTAAAGCACCAGTTGATCGTGTGTGTTCCAGATTTCCAGACCCACATCGAGCGTATCCATGCTGGATGCCAGCAATTGGCGGGTTTTGCGGGCTTCAAGGTTCGCAGCCGAGGTTTTTCGCCACAGCAAGACAAAAACAGCCAAGGCGCAGAAAGCGCTCGCCAAACCCAGCAAGGTGGGACCTTGCCAGGATTGACCGTTCGGGAGCTGGCTCACCCACCACCATGCCGTCGCTTCACAGACCAAAGCCAAGCCTGCCAATACAGCCAATCCCCAAGGGTTTGCAAAATTTCGTGAAGATTTCATGGATGAAGAATTATTCGATCAATCAGAAATTTTTGTCTTGTGTTTATCAATTGGGACCCGTTCAATTGACCTTCATGCATGAACTCCCGAAGACAGTGAGGGGACTTGGCCCTCCAAGGTAAAATCAAAAATGCTGAACCTAGCGGCATTTTTGTAACAAGGTATTGATTGAATATCGAAGCATGCTGGAAATCAACCTCTTTTTCGTTACCAGATGCAGCTTGGGTTGGGCATCCGGATTTTTACTATGGATGTGTGGCGCGGTGCCGCAGCCTGGCGGCCGCCAGGCTTCAAACTGACGCACATTGACGAGCCCACTTTATTAGCGACCTGGTCATCAGGTCATCATCACCTCTTGAAAACTCTCCCTACACTGTCTTTTTCCAAGCTCGGCTGCATTCGGGGTGGGCGGCAACTCTTTCAAAATATCGATTGCGTTCTGGAGGCGGGCCGCTGGCTTTATGTGGCCGGCGCCAATGGCGTTGGCAAGACCAGTCTGTTGCGCATGGTGTGCGGGCTGGCCCCGATCGAAGCGGGGGAGATTTGCTGGAACGGGGTTCCCATTCACACCCAGCGCGAAGCGTATCGCCAGGACCTGTGCTATCTGGGTCACCTCAACGCGCTCCAGGAATCCATGACGGTGAATGAAAACCTGACGTTTACAGCGGCCCTGAGTGGCAGTACGCCCGATGCAGCACAAATGCAGGATGTGCTGGCCCGTTTTGGCGTGGGTGGGCGTGGCCAGCAATTGGCCCGTCATTTGTCACAGGGGCAAAAACGCCGTGTCGCCTTGTCCCGACTGGCTTTAAGCCAGGCCCGGCTGTGGGTGCTGGACGAGCCCTTTGTTGCCATGGACGAAGCCGGGGTGCGCATGTTGGCGGACCTGATTGCGGCGCATCTGGGCCAAGGAGGGCTGGCGGTGCTGACCAGCCATCAACAAGTGGATATCGGGTCTGTGCCAGCCCAGTTATTGGAGTTGCGCGCATGAAGCCTCTGGAAATGAAGCAACTGGGACTGGCGTCCATTCTGCTGGCGGTGTTAAAGCGCGAGGTGTCGCTGGCCATGCGGCAAAAAGGCGAGGTGTTGACGCCACTGGTGTTTTTTGTGGTCATCGCCAGCCTGTTCCCGCTGGGTGTCGGGCCGGAGTCGGCGCTGCTGCTGCGCATGGCGCCCGGTGTGTTGTGGGTGAGCGCCCTGCTGGCGGCCATGCTGTCCCTGCAGCGGCTGTTCGCCATGGATTACGCTGATGGCTCACTGGAGCAGATGGCCCTGTCGTCCACCCCCCTGGGTTTGCTGGTGCTGGCCAAAGCGCTGGCGCACTTTCTGCTGTCAGGCTTGCCACTGGTGCTGATGGCCCCGGTGCTGGGTTTGCAGTTCGGCCTGGACGGGCGGGCACTGGGTATTTTGATGTTGTCCCTGCTGTTGGGCACGCCTACGCTGAGCCTGATTGGCAGCATTGGCGCGGCCCTGACCTTGGGCGTACGCGGGGCAGGGGTATTACTGTCCTTATTAATCCTGCCGCTGTATATTCCCGTGCTGATATTTGGCGCGGGCGCGGTAGAAGCCGATGCCGCTGGTTTGGGTGCCGGTGGCCACCTGTCGTTGCTGGCAGCGCTGCTGGTGCTTTCCGCATTTTTTGCGCCCCTGGCCACCACGGCCGCCTTAAGAATTTCTCTGGAATGAAAACAAGCGTGATTCACTGGTTCAAGTTTTCCTCGCCCCAAAACTTCTATTACCTGGCCGGGCGCCTGTGGCCCTGGTTTGCGGCGCTGGCGACCGTGCTGATGGCCGTGGGGCTGTGGATTTCATTCTTTGTCGCGCCGGTTGACGCCCAGCAAGGCCAGGGTTACCGCATCATCTTTGTCCATGTGCCGGCGTCGCAGATGTCGATGTTCATTTACCTGGTCATGGCCGCCTGGGCCGGCTTGGGGCTGGCCTTCAATACCCGGCTCTCGGGCATGATGGCTTCTGCCCTGGCGCCGACGGGCGCCTTGTTTGCCTTTTTGTCACTGATCACAGGCGCCTTGTGGGGCAAGCCGATGTGGGGCGCTTGGTGGGTGTGGGACGCCCGGCTCACGTCCGAACTGATTTTGCTGTTTTTGTACCTGGGCTTTCTGGCGCTGCAATCCAGTATTGACGACCCGCGCCGCGCCGACAAGGCTTGTGCCGTGCTGGCGCTGGTGGGGGTGGTGAATGTGCCCATCATTTATTTTTCGGTCAAGTGGTGGAACACCTTGCACCAAGGCGCCTCGGTTTCCATGACCGGCGGGTCGTCCATGGCCGCCACTATGTTGTGGGGCATGTTGATCATGGTCGTCGCCTTCTGGATGTACACCGTGGCGGTGGCATTGGCGCGGGTGCGCAACATCATTCTCGATCGTGAACGTCATACAGAGTGGGTCAAACATGCAGTGGAATAGTGTTTCCGAATTTTTTGCCATGGGCGGCTACGCCTTTTATGTCTGGGGCAGTTTTGGCCTGACGGCCGTTGTCATGGTGGTTGAGCCGCTGCTGATTCGCCGCAAGCGAGCGGAACTTCTGGATCAATTTCGTAACGAACTGCTTTCCGAAAGAACTTCTTCATGAAACCTCGTCACAAACGCGCCGCCATCATTGGGGGCGGTCTGGCTACTCTTGCCCTTGCAGCCTATCTGGTGCTCAATGCTTTTGAAAGCAATCTGGTTTTTTTCTTCACGCCGACCCAGATCGCCTCGGGCGAAGCCCCTCAGAACCGGACATTCCGGGTTGGCGGCATGGTTCGTGAAGGCTCGATCAAACGCGACAACCTGACGGTGGCTTTTGTGGTGACCGACACCGCCAAAGAGGTGAACGTCTCTTACACCGGTATCCTGCCCGACCTGTTTCGCGAGGGTAAAGGCGTGGTGGCGCAGGGCAAACTGGGGGCCGACGGCAAGTTTGTCGCCACCGAGGTGCTGGCCAAGCACGATGAAAACTACATGCCGCCCGAGGCCCAGCACGCCATGGACCAGGCCAAGGCCCAGCAAACCATCAAGACATTGAAGTAGCAAAACATGATTCCTGAACTTGGTCATTTTTCATTGATCCTCGCGCTGTTTGTGGCGCTGGCAATGGGCACTTTGAGTGTCATCGGCGGACAGCAGGGGCGCGCCAACTGGATGGCGCTGGCGCGACCCGGCGCACAAGCACTTTTCTTGCTCACAGCCTTCTCGTTTGGCTGCCTGACCTACGCTTTTTATACCAATGACTTTTCGGTGTCCTATGTAGCGCAGCACTCCAACTCCAAGCTGCCCGGCATCTACCGCATTGCCGGGGTTTGGGGCGGACATGAAGGGTCGTTGCTGTTGTGGCTGTTCATGCTGACGTCGTGGATGCTGGCGGTGTCGATTTTTTCCCGACAGTTGCCCGATGCCATGGTGTCGCGCGTGCTCGGCATTCTGGGTCTGGTGGCGGTGGGTTTCCTGCTGTTCATGCTGGTCACGTCCAACCCGTTCCTGCGTTTGAGTGATATTCCGCCCGATGGACGCGACTTGAACCCCTTGCTGCAAGACCCCGGTCTGGTGTTTCACCCGCCCATGCTGTACATGGGTTATGTCGGCATGGCGGTACCGTTTGCTTTTGCCATTGCGGCCCTGCTCAACGGCCGCCTGGACGCCGCCTGGGCGCGCTGGTCGCGGCCCTGGGCGACGGCGGCCTGGATTTTCCTGACGCTGGGCATTGCGCTGGGCTCATGGTGGGCTTATTACGAATTGGGCTGGGGCGGCTGGTGGTTCTGGGATCCGGTTGAAAACGCCTCGTTCCTGCCCTGGCTGGTGGGTACGGCGCTGATCCATTCGTTGGCCGTGACTGAGAAACGCGGACTGTTTCGCAACTGGACCATCGTGCTGGCCATTACCGCGTTTTCACTGAGCCTGCTGGGGACTTTCCTGGTGCGCTCCGGCGTGCTGACGTCCGTGCATGCGTTTGCCACTGATCCCAAGCGCGGCATCTTCATCCTGCTGTTCCTGTCGGTCGTGGTGGGCGGCTCCCTGACCTTGTTCGCCCTGCGCGCCAGCAAGGTGCGCTCGGGTGGCTCGTTTGCACTGGTGTCGCGCGAGACCTTTCTGCTGGTCAACAACGTGTTGCTCGCGACCGCTGCGGCCAGCGTGTTGCTGGGCACTTTGTATCCGCTGATCGTGGATGCGCTCAATCTGGGCAAACTGTCGGTCGGCCCCCCTTACTTCAATGCCGTGTTTGCGCCCATCATGATGCCGGTGCTGTTGTTCATGGTGGTTGGTTCCTACGCGCGCTGGAAGAACGACACCGTGGCCGAACTCACCAAGAGACTGCGTCCCGTGGCCATTCTCTCGGTGCTGCTGGGTTGTACCGCGCCCTTGCTGGCCGGTGCCTGGTCGGCGCTGGTGGCGCTGAGCCTGACGCTGGCATTCTGGATTGTGTTGGGTTCCCTGCAGCAGATTTACCGTCAGATCAAGGACACCGCCAACTGGAAGTCCACGCCGGTCTCGTTCTGGGGCATGCATGTTGCCCACATCGGCATCGCCGTCTGTGTGGTGGGCATCACCATGGTCAAAGGCTACGAGACTGAAAAAGATGTGCGCATGGTCATGGGCGACACCGTGTCGGTGGGCGGCTACACCTTCCGGCTGACCGGTATCCGGGCCGAAGCAGGCCCGAACTACAACGCGGACGTGGGCGACGTGGAGCTGATCCGCAATGGTCAGGTTCTCACAACCCTGCATCCCGAGAAGCGCACCTATTTCTCATCCTCCATGCCCATGACCGAAGCGGCCATTGACACCAACCTGATCCGCGACGTGTATGTGTCGCTGGGTGAGCGGCTTGAAGGCGGCGACAGCCCGGCCTGGGCCATGCGCGTCTATCACAAGCCCTTCATCACCTGGATTTGGAGTGGCTGCCTGCTGATGGCCCTGGGTGGTGCGATGGCGGCCCTGGACCGGCGCTACCGCAAAAAAGTGGCGGCCAACGTGGCAGCCACTTCAGTCAAGGGCGTTGCAGCATGAAGAAAAAGTTGATTCCCCTGGGTATTTTTATCGTCCTGGTGGTGTTCCTGGCGATTGGCCTGACCCGCGACCCCCGCGAAATTCCGTCGCCTTTGATCAACAAGGTGGCACCCCAGTTCACAGCACCTTATCTGCAGGCGTCTGAGCGCCAATTTTCCGGCAAAGACATGCTGGGCCAGGTCTGGTTGCTCAACACCTGGGCATCGTGGTGTGTGGCCTGCCGGCAAGAGCACCCGATCCTGATGGAGTTTGCCAAGACCAAAACCTTGCCCATTGTCGGCCTGGACTACAAAGACAAAGACGCTGAAGGCATGAAATGGCTGGCCCGCTATGGCAACCCTTACGACATCACCATCACCGACCAGGATGGCCGCATCGGCATTGACTTTGGCGTCTATGGCGTGCCCGAGTCCTTTCTGATCGACAAGGCCGGCGTCATTCGCTACAAGCAGATTGGGCCGGTGACCGATGAAGCGCTGAGAGACATCATCCTGCCGCTGGTACGGGAGCTGCAAAAATGAAAGTCCTGTTGACCCTGTTCCTGGCCTTGCAAATGCTGGTGAGCCCGTCTTACGCTGGCGAAGCCACTCCCCTGGCCGAAGACCCGGTGGTCGAGCAACGCTTGATCGTCATTTCAGAAGAACTGCGTTGCCTGGTCTGCCAGAACGAGTCGCTGGCCGGCTCGCGGGCCGACCTGGCGATGGATTTGCGGCGTGAAATCCGCACGCTCATCAAAGCCGGCAAGACCGACGCCGAAATCAAGGAGTTCCTGGTCAGCCGCTATGGCGACTTTGTGCTCTACCGGCCGCCTGTCAAACCCATCACCTGGGCGCTCTGGTTTGGTCCCTTTTTATTGCTGATCGGTGCCGTGGTGCTCCTGGTTCGCCTAGTGCGGCGCAGCCAGCGCAGTGCTGAGGCCCCTGAACTCGACCCGGCCCAACGCGCCAAAGCGCAGTCCCTTCTCAAAGATCCGGAACTTCCCTCATGACCGTTTTTTATTCAATCACAGCGCTGTTGACGCTGTTGGTAGTGGTTTGGCTCGTGCGCCCGCTGCTGCGGCCTGCGCCGGCAGAAGGCGTGTCAAGCCAACGGCTCAATGCCGCCATCTACCGCGACCAACTGCAGACCCTGGAGCGTGATCTGGCACGCGGTGCCATCAGCGCGACCGACTTCGATGCCACGCAGGACGAATTGCAACTGCGTCTGCTGGATGACACCGAAGAGTCCGCGCCCGCTTCGCAAGCCTCCAGCGCCACCTTCTGGACCGCCCGGCTCACGACGGCGGCGATTGCGCTGCTGCTTTTTCTGGGCTCCGGCGGCATGTACTGGTGGCTGGGTGCGCCGGAAGCCATCGACCCGGTGGCAACGCAGAAAATGGACAACGACACGATCACGAAAATGGTCGATGGCCTGGCACAGCGCCTGAAAGCCAACCCCGACAACCCCAAAGGCTGGGCCATGCTGGCGCGTTCCTACAAAGCCATGGGACGGCTTGCGGACGCCGAGGAGGCCTACGCCAAAGCCGGCGCCATTGTCGAGACTGACCCGGATTTGCTGGTGGACTACGCTGACTTGCTGGGGGCTCGCGCGGACAACAACCTGGCAGGCAAACCGTTGGAGCTGATCAACAAAGCGCTGGCGCTGAACCCGCAACACCCCATGGGGCTGATGATGTCGGGCGTGGCCGCTTACCGTCGTGATGACTTCAAGGGCGCTGTCGTTCAGTGGGAAAAACTGCTGCTCCAACTGGAACCCGGTTCGCCCGATGCCGAACAAATAGAAACCGACATTGCCGATGCGCGTGCAAAAGCAGGCCTGCCTGCCGGTGCCAAAGCGGCAGCGCCCCAGAAAGAGGCCGGAGCCGACGCGGGCAAATTACCGCCGGTTGACGCCGCTGCCGCAGGCCCCATGACGGCGGACAAAATCAACCAGATGGTGGACCGCCTGGCCGAGCGCCTCAAGGCCAACCCCGGCGATCTGGAAGGTTGGGTCCGGCTGGCACGGGCCTACAAGGTCCAGAAACGTCTGCCCGAGGCGGAACAAGCCTACGCAAAGGCGGGCAAGTTGGTGGACACCAACCCCGATTTGCTGACGCAGTACGCCGATGTGCTGGCCATGCAGGCTGGCAATAATCTTGAAGGCCGTCCGTTGGCCTTGGTGAAGAAGGCACTCGCTTTGGACCCGAAACACCCCGTCGCCTTGATGATGGCCGGTTCTGCCGCTTTCCGGCGTGCTGACTATGCGCAAGCCGTGGGCCATTGGGAAAAAGTGCTCACGGTGCTGCAGCCCGGCTCGCCGGATGCCGTGCAGGTGGCAGCAGAAATTGCGGATGCCCGCGCCAAAGGCGGCCTGGGTCTGCAGTCAAAACCCTGATTGCTATTGTTTCGATAGCTTCTCGTGCATATGACACAAGGGCTAGAGGCTGATTTTATTTAAAAATAAGCCTATTTTCCGGGTTGTCCCAGAGGATCAGGACTCAAGCGCGTGCCGCAGGCCGCGCCGGGTCGCTGCACCACGCACTCCAGCTGCCCGCGTACAGGGCGGTGCGGCCCAATCCCGCGACTTCCATGGCGATGATGTTCGGCACGGCGCTGACGCCACTGCCGCAGTGATGCACCACCGTGGCGGGGTCGCGTCCGGCCAGCAAGGCTTCAAACTCGGCTTTGAGCTGCCCGGCGGGTTTGAATTTGCCATCGGCGCCCAGGTTCAGGTTGAATGGTCGATTCAAGGCGCCGGGAATGTGGCCGGCCACCGGGTCCAGCGGTTCCACTTCGCCCCGAAACCGTGGCGCGCCACGGGCATCGATCAAGGTTTGGGTTGGACGCCCCATGTTTTTTGCTATGGTTTCAGTAGCTACCAGCGCACTGTGGACGGGGGCTGGCGTGTAATTTGATGCTGAATCAGGCGCTTTGATGCTGTCCGAGGGGCCGTTTTGCGTT
>JAZKHK010000137.1:0-10921 GCA_040385425.1 Pseudomonadota bacterium
ACTGACAAGCTGTTTGATACCGTCTAAGCAAAAGGTTTGGCATGAGCTTGATTCCGAAAAAAGGCACCGTGTACGTCGTCGACGATGACGAGGGCGTGCGCGACTCGCTGCAGTGGCTGCTCGAAGGCAAGGACTACCGGGTGCGTTGCTACGACTCCGCTGAAACCTTTCTGAGCCGCTACGACGCGCGCGAGGTCGCCTGCCTGATTGTGGACATCCGCATGGGTGGCATGACCGGCCTGGAACTGCAGGACCGCCTGGTCGAACGCAAGTCGCCCCTGCCCATCGTGTTCATCACCGGCCACGGCGACGTGCCGATGGCGGTGGACACCATGAAAAAAGGCGCGATGGATTTCATCCAAAAGCCGTTCAAGGAAGACCAGCTGGTGTCGCTCGTGGAGCGCATGCTGGACCAGGCCAAAGACGCGTTCGCCGAGCACCAGAGCGCTGCCAGCCGCGACGCCCTCATGGCCCGCCTGACGCTGCGCGAATCTCAGGTGCTGGAGCGCATCGTGGCTGGCCGCCTGAACAAGCAGATTGCCGACGACCTGGGCATCAGCATCAAGACCGTGGAGGCGCACCGCGCCAACATCATGGAAAAGCTCAACGCCAACACCGTAGCCGATCTCCTGAAAATCGCTTTGGGACAAGCCACCGCCAAAGCTTGACGCTCCATTTTTTATAGCTACTCACGCCCGCCCCATAAGGACCAGCGGGCTTTTTACTTTATAAATCGCAATTATGACTACTCAAACCTTTGGCCAAATCATCGACGGCGTCGCCCTTTCCGCCCAACTGCGTGCCGACGTTGCCACCCGCATCCTGGCCCTCAAGGCACGTGGCGTCACGCCCGGCCTGGCCGTCATTCTGGTGGGCGATGACCCGGCCAGCGCCGTCTATGTGCGCAACAAGGTCAAGGGCTGCGCTGACACCGGCGTCCATTCGGTGTTCGAGAAATACGAAGCCACGTTGTCAGAAGCCGACCTGCTGGCGCGCATTGCCGCGCTCAATGTGGACCCAACGATTCACGGCATTCTGGTGCAGATGCCTTTGCCCAAGCACATCAACCCGCACAAGGTGATTGAAGCCATTTCCACCAGCAAGGATGTGGACGGCTACGCCACCCTGAGCGCGGGCGAACTGATGACCGGCCAGCCCGGTTTTCGGCCCTGCACACCTTACGGTTGCATGAAGCTGATCGAGAGCACCGGCATGGACTTGCGCGGCAAACACGCGGTCGTCATCGGCCGCAGCAACACCGTGGGCAAACCGATGGCCTTGCTGCTCTTGCAAGCCAATGCCACGGTTACGGTCTGCCACAGCGCCACCGCCGACATTGGCTACCACACCCGCCAGGCCGACGTGGTCGTGGCCGCCGTGGGCAAGCGCAATGTGCTGACCGCCGACATGGTCAAGCCCGGCGCCATCGTCATTGATGTGGGCATGAACCGCAACCCCGAAGGCAAGCTGTGCGGCGACGTCGACTTTGCCGGTGTAAAGGATGTGGCCAGCTACATTACCCCGGTTCCCGGCGGGGTTGGCCCTATGACCATTACGATGTTGTTGGTCAACACCCTTGAAGCAGCTGAACGCGCCGCAACATGAATATCTTGCGGGACTGTCCGCAGTTACGCAAAGCGAACCAGCTCTGCCCCCAACCCATATTGACATGAACAATCCCCTGCTCTCTTTCGACGATCTGCCGCTGTTTGACCAGATCACCCCGGAACACGTTGCACCTGCCATTGAGCAGTTGCTGGCCCAGTCCGATATCGCCCTGGAGACGGTCACAGCCCCCGATTTCCCGGCGCGCTGGAGCGACATTGCCGGCGTGCTTGATGTGTCGACTGAAAAGCTGGGGCGCGCCTGGGGCGCCGTGAGCCATCTCAACAGCGTGGCGGACACGCCCGAGTTGCGTGCCGCCTACAACGAAGCCCTGCCCAAAATCACCGAGTTCTTCACCCGTTTGGGGGCCGATGAGCGCCTGTATGCCAAATACAAGGCGATTGATCCGGCGTCCTTGGACGCGGAACAACGTCAGGCTCACAAGAATGCCATGCGCAACTTTGTGCTGGGCGGTGCGGAACTGGTGGGAGCGGACCGTGAACGCTTTGCGGCCATCCAGGAACGCCAGGCTGAACTGAGCCAGAAGTTCAGCGAAAACGCGCTGGACGCCACCGATGCTTTTGCCTACTACGCCGAGGCTTCCGAACTGGAAGGCGTGCCGGACGATGTGCAGCAGACCGCGCTGGCCGCCGCCAAGGCCGAGGGCAAGGATGGTTACAAGCTCACCCTCAAAATGCCGTGCTACCTGCCGGTCATGCAGTTTGCCCGCAGCAGCGCGCTGCGCGAGAAGCTCTACCGCGCCTACGTGACCCGCGCCTCCGACCAGGCCGATGCTGAGACTCAAAAATTCGACAACTCCGCGTTGATTGCGGAGATGCTGGCCCTGCGCCTGGAAGAAGCCAAGCTGCTGGGTTACCGCAACTTCGGCGAACTCTCGGTCGTGCCCAAAATGGCCGAATCGCCCGAGCACGTCATCACCTTCTTGCGTGACCTGGCCACCAAAGCCCGTCCGTTCGCTGAAAAAGACCTGGCCGACTTGCGCGAATTTGCAGCCCAGAACCTGAACCTGGCCGATCCGCAGTCCTGGGACTGGCCTTATGTCAGCGAAAAGCTCAAGGAAGCCCGCTACGCCTTCAGCGAACAAGAGGTCAAACAGTACTTCACCGCACCCAAGGTGTTGGCCGGCCTGTTCAAGATTGTTGAAACGCTGTTTGAGGTCAACATCAAAAAAGACAGCGCACCGGTGTGGCATGCCGGTGTCGAGTTCTACCGCATTGAGCGTGCTGGCAGCCTGGTGGGCCAGTTCTATCTGGACCCGTCAGCGCGCACCGGCAAGCGCGGCGGTGCGTGGATGGACGATGTGCGCACCCGCTGGTTGCGCCCCGACACGCATCAACTGCAAACCCCGGTCGCCCATCTGGTCTGTAATTTCGCCAGCGGCGTTGAAGGCAAGCCTGCCTTGCTGACGCATGACGACGTAACCACCCTGTTTCACGAATTTGGGCACGGGCTGCATCACCTGCTGTCGCAAGTCAATGAACGCGATGTCTCCGGCATCAGTGGCGTGGAGTGGGATGCGGTCGAGTTACCCAGCCAGTTCATGGAAAACTTCTGCTGGGAATGGGATGTGCTCTCGCACATGACCGCCCATGTGGACACCGGTGAGCCGCTGCCGCGCGCCTTGTTTGACAAGATGCTGGCGGCCAAGAACTTCCAGAGCGGCATGCAAACGCTGCGTCAAATCGAGTTTTCCTTGTTTGACATGCTGCTGCACACGGCCCACGATCCCGCCCTTGACTTGATGCCGCTGCTGAACCAGGTTCGCGCCGAAGTGGCCGTGCTGCAGCCGCCGACCTGGAGCCGCACCGCCCACACCTTTAGCCACATCTTTGCGGGTGGGTATGCAGCCGGCTACTACAGCTACAAATGGGCCGAGGTGTTAAGCGCCGATGCCTATGCCGCTTTTGAGGAAACCGTGGGCCACGACGGCCTGCCCAATATCGAAACCGGCAAAAAATACCGACAAGCGATTCTTGAAGCGGGCGGCAGCCGCCCGGCGATTGAATCGTTCAAGGCCTTTCGCGGGCGCGAACCCACGCTGGAAGCCTTGTTGCGGCATCAGGGCATGGCAAAATAAAAACGAAGGAGCGCATCTTGAAAAACACCGCCACAAAACTCATCCACACACCATGGCTTGCTTCGGGTGCGGCCATTGCCGCATCCGTGCTGCTGATGGCAAGCCAAGTGCAGGCCCAAACGGTTTACCGCGTGGTGGGACCGGACGGAAAAATCACTTTTTCCGACAAAGCTCCGGCCGCCGCCGACAAGGCTACGGTGTTAGGAGCGGGCGGTAAGTCGGGTGCTGCAGGCGGTTCTTCGCTGCCGTTTGAATTGCGCCAGGTGGCCTCCAAGTACCCGGTGACGCTGTACACCGCCAACAACTGTGGCGCCTGCAGCGCAGGTCGCGCCATGCTGAGCAGCCGGGGGGTTCCGTTTACGGAAAAAACCATTAGCACTGCGGAAGATTCCGAAGCACTGCAGCGCATGAGTGGTGAAAGTTCGCTGCCCTTCATGACCATTGGCAGCCAGCAAATCAAGGGATATGCCGATTCGGAGTGGACCCAGTTTCTGGATGCCGCGGGCTATCCAAAAACCTCCGTGTTGCCCAGCAGCTACCGCAATCCGGCCGCCGTGCCATTGGTCGCCGTGCAAAAACCGGCCCCGGTTGCCAAGCCAGAACCCGCTCCACGTGCGCCCGTCACGCCAAGCAGCCCTCCCGTGGACAACACGTCTAATCCGGCGGGCATCAAGTTTTAACGTGATCAACGCAGGGTGGCGCTGAAAGCGCCTACCCCGAGCCGGTTTTAGAACGTCAGCGTTTTGACACCGCTGGCCGTGCCCAGCAGGCAAACCTGGGCTTTTTGATAGGCAAACACGCCTACCGTGACCACACCGGGCCACTGGCTCACCTCGCCCTCGAAGGCCCGTGGATCGGCAATCTGCAAGCCTGTGACATCCAGAATGATCTGGCCGTTGTCGGTAACCAGCGGCTGGCCGTCTTTCAGGCGAATCTGGGCCTGTCCACCCATCGCGGCAAACTGGCGCATCACGCGTTGTACCGCCATCGGAATCACCTCAACCGGCAAGGGAAACTTGCCCAGCGTTTGCACCAGTTTGGAATCGTCCGCAATACAGACAAACTTGCGCGATTGCGCGGCCACGATTTTTTCGCGTGTGAGTGCCGCACCGCCGCCTTTGACCATGTTGCCCTGGCCGTCGATCTCGTCGGCGCCATCGATGTAAACCGAAAGCTCGTCAACATCATTGGAATCAAAGACCGGAATGCCCAGCGCCTTCAAGCGCTCGGTACTGGCCACCGAACTGGAAACGGCGCCTTTGATCTGGTCTTTCATCGAGGCCAGCGCATCAATGAATTTATTCACGGTGGAGCCGGTGCCGACACCGACAATTTCACCGGGCACCACGTACTGAAGTGCCGCCTGGCCCACCAAGGTTTTGAGTTCATCTTGTGTGAGCGTGGCGTTGGTTTGGGGATTTGGGTTTGTCATCTGGGAAAATCGGTTGAGTTAAAGAATATCTATACAAAAACTTTGCAGGAATTATCCAATGTCTCTCATTCCCTACGCCCTCGCCCGCCCTTTTATATTTAGCATGGATGCGGAAACAGCCCACGAAGTCACCATGAACGCCTTGGCCCGCGTCCAGGGCACCCCCTTGCAATGGGCTTATTGCGAAGGCCGTGTCGATGATCCGATTGAACTGGCCGGGCTGACTTTTCCGAACCGGGTGGGACTGGCCGCCGGTCTGGACAAAAACGCCAAGTGCATTGACGGCCTGGGCGCCATGGGTTTCGGTTTTGTCGAAGTGGGCACCGTCACGCCGCTGGCGCAGCCCGGCAACGCCAAACCCCGCATGTTTCGCCTGCCCAAGGCCCATGCTCTGATCAACCGCCTGGGCTTCAACAACGAGGGACTGGATGCGTTCATTGCGAACGTCAAACGCTCGTCCCTTTACCGGGCGCGCCTGAACGCAGGCGCCGGAAAAGCGCGGCCCATGCTGTTGGGCCTGAACATCGGCAAGAACGCCGCCACACCGATTGAAAATGCCATCGATGACTATCTGATCTGCCTGGACGGCGTCTACCCTTATGCCGACTACGTGACCATCAACATCTCGAGCCCCAACACCAAGAACCTGCGCGCGCTGCAAAGCGATGAAGCGCTGGACACGCTGTTGGGCGCCATTGCGCAACGCCGCGAGGTCCTGGCGACGCAACACGGCAAACGCACGCCCCTTTTTGTCAAAATTGCGCCCGACCTGGACGAAGCGCAGGTGGGGGTGATTGCGGCCACCTTGAAACGCCACGGCATGGACGGCGTGGTCGCCACCAACACCACGCTCAGCCGGGATGCCGTCCAGGGACTGGCGCATGCGGAGGAAACCGGCGGTCTGTCAGGTGCGCCAGTGCTGGCGATGAGCAACCGCATCATCACGCAACTGCGCAGCGCCTTGGGCGCCGGATTTCCCATCATCGGCGTCGGTGGCGTGATGAGTGCCGAGGACGCCGTGAGCAAGATCAAAGCCGGAGCCGATGTGGTGCAGATCTACTCCGGCTTGATCTACCAAGGCCCGAAATTGGTGAAACAGAGTGCAAATCTGATTAAAAACACCTTCTAGCCCCCGTCCTGCCTGCATGGATAGCTATCATTAATATAGCAACCCATAACCGACCAACGGCTTAAAGCGCTTTTTGCACCACTGCACCCTTGAACAGATAAGGCAATCGGGGGCCGGTGCTTTCTTCTACGCCGCCCTTGTTTTCGACACTGATGGCCAATTGGGGCACGTCAAGCAGGGTTTTGTCGTTGGCCGGCAGACGCAAGGTTTTTCCGGAGCTTTCCAAAATACCCAATGAGCGAGGTTTGCCGTTGGCAGGCAGCGCCCATAGCTGCATAGTGTCGTCGCGACCTTCTTTGATGTCGTTCAGGCGCTGAACCTGCAGGGCCTTGTCCAGCGGATCGAACGTGATCAGCAACGCGGGCGCTTGGCTGTCGTCCAGCAACACCGCAAGGTACTTGATCTGCGCGATGTTTTGCAGTTTGGTCTGGAGGTGTTGAACCTGCGCCGTGAACTGCTCAAACATGCTCATGCCCGTGGCTGCGGCAATCGCCATCACCACCAGGCAGAAGATCGCAATGGCGCGCCACCAGGCCGTGGGAGCGATGGGCTGCGGGGATGGGGTGGTTTCATTCATCTGCATTGATTCGTTTAATTAGGGTTTGCAGCACATCGGCTGCCTGTTCGTTGTCGATCTGGCAAGTGCCCGCCGCATTGTGGCCACCGCCGCCGTATTCCAGCATCAGCTCGCCGACGTGGGTTTTGCTGCTGCGGTCCAGAATGGATTTACCGGTGGCAAACACGGTATTTTGCTTTTGCACGCCCCAGAGGACGTGGATGGAGATATTGCACTGCGGGAACAGCGCATAAATCATGAAACGGTTGGTTGCCCAGATCGTTTCTTCATCACGCAAGTCGAGCACCACGAGGTTGGCGTGCACCGTACTGCAGCGCAGCAACTGCTCTTTGGCTTTGCTCGCGTGGGCGTTGTAGATGTCGATGCGCTCCACCACATCAGGCAGGGCCAGGATGTCATTGATGCCGTGATTGCGGCAGTATTTGATCAAGTCCATCATCAACTGGTAGTTGCTGATGCGGAAATCACGGAAGCGCCCCAGACCCGTGCGCGAGTCCATGAGGTAATTCAACATCACCCAGTCGGTGGGGTTGAGCACTTCGTCGCGGCTGAACTGGGCCGAGTCGGCCTTGTCCACGGCGTCCATCATCTCTGCGGTGATGTTCGGAAAAGCCTTGGCCCCACCGTAATAGTCATAGACCACGCGGGCGGCTGACGGCGCCTCGGCTGAAATGATGTGGTTGGGCCGCTCGCCCGTATTGCGCAGGGTCTCCGATTCGTGGTGGTCAAACGCGATGTGCGCAGCCGCCACGTAAGGCAGGTTGGTGGTGATGTCGCGGGAGGTGATATCGACCTTGCCGTCCTGCATGTCCTTGGGGTGAACGAACTTGATGTCGTCGATCAGGTCCAGTTCATTGAGCAGCACGGCGCAAACCAGGCCGTCGAAATCGCTGCGGGTAACCAGGCGGAATTTGCTTTGGCTCATGGGAGTCCTCTGTGTATCAATCAAAAAATCATCCTACCGTAAAAATCCGGTCCAGCGCCGCAGCCAACTGTCCTACCGTCCGGTCCACGTTATGCCATTTCTCGAGCCCGAACAGGCCGACGCGAAAGGTCATGAAGTCAGCGGGTTCATCGCACTGGAGCGGCACGCCGGCGGCCGTTTGCAATCCCTCGGTCAGAAACTTGCGGCTGGATTGAATCTCGGGGTCAGTCGTGTAGCTGACGACCACGCCGGGTGCCTTGAACCCAACTGCCGCCACGCTGGGGATGCCCCGGCTCTCGAACAACGCGCGCACCTTGGCGCCCAGGTCGATCTGCTCGTCGCGGACCTTGTCAAAACCGTAAGCCTGTGTTTCCTTCATCACCTCGCGCAAACGCGTGAGGGCATCGGTGGGCATGGTGGCATGGTAGGCATGGCCGCCGTTTTCATAGGTTTCCATGATCTGCAACCATTTCTTGAGGTCGCAGGCAAAGCTGGTGCTGGTCGTGGACTCAATGGCGGCACGGGCGCGCTCACTGAGCATCACCATGGCGCAGCAAGGCGAGCTGCTCCAGCCCTTTTGCGGCGCGCTCACCAGCACGTCCACGCCGGTGTCCACCATGTTCACCCACATGGCGCCCGAGGCAATGCAATCCAGCACGAACAGGCCGCCGACTTCGTGCACGGCATCGGCCACAGCGCGCAGGTAGTCGTCGGGCAGGATCATGCCGCAAGCGGTTTCCACGTGCGGGGCAAAAACCACATCGGGTTTCTTCTCGCGGATCGCTGCCACCACTTCTTCAATGGGCGCAGGCACCCAGGGCGACTGCTTGCTGGCATCCACACGCCGGGCCTTGAGCACCGTGGACTCAGCGGCGATTTGGCCCATGTCCAGAATCTGTGTCCAGCGGTAGCTGAACCAGCCGTTGCGGATGATCAGCACCTTTTTGCCACCGGCAAACTGCCTGGCCACCGCTTCCATGCCGAAGGTGCCGCTGCCGGGCACCAGCACGGATGACTTGGCGTGATAGACCTCTTTCAGAATGCTTGAAATATCCTTCATCACACCCTGAAAGCTTTTGGACATGTGGTTAAGGGAACGGTCGGTGTAGACCACGGAAAACTCCAGCAAACCATCGGGGTCGACGTGAGGCAAAAGGCCGGACATAGGAAGTTCCTTTATGAGTTGAGCTCGGTACGAGGCGCAGTGACGGGTATCAGATCTGTTATTTTTTCAACTTGGTCAGCTTGAAGCTACCCGTCGGTCCGGCAATGATTCGACCGCTTTCAATCAACTTCTTGATGGCGGCCGTCATGGAGCCCAGGGGAATACCTGTTTCCTGCGCCGCAGCCGTTTGACTGATCACGACAAACGCCTTGGGGCTGAGCACGCGCTCAAAGTGCTGAAGAAGTTTGTAGGAGTTTCCATTGAGCGCCTGGGGCTTTTTGGAGGTCTCTACTGGCTTCGCAGTCTTCTTCTGGAATTTGGCCACCACATCGGTGGGAGACATGTCATTTTGAGTGATTGACGCTTCATCAACCGAGCTTGTCGGTGCTGCAAGAGCGGCAACTTCAATAACGAGTGGTTGATCATCCGCCGTCAAATCCGCAGCGACGTAATACACCTTCTTGAGCTCTTCTTCGATGCCTGCAATCGTTTGGGAGAGTCGCGCGACCACTTTCCAGTTCTCAAACATGGTGTCATTGCCCAAGTGATACGGGTTGGACACCATCGCCTCATGAACACGCTGTGCGTATTTCTTGACTGCATTTTTGAGTTCCAGATCAGCTTCATAGACCGTTGCACCGGCTTTTTGAATGGCTGACAATGTTTCGCTAGAAAGTGACATGGATAGGATCCTTTTATATCGAAGAGTAAAAAGAGCTTCATGCTGCCTGCCGTGGTACAACGATAAGGCACGAAAACGAAGCTTGCAAAATCAAAAAAATTAGCTGAAGTATCTCACCGTCGACTGGCTCATATTGCTATGCTCGAACTTCTCTCACTTTGATAAATCTTGTTTTTACCATCATGAAGTCCTCGCTATTTTCAACGGCAGTCCTTGCCGCA
Source organism: Pseudomonadota bacterium (assembly GCA_040385425.1). GTDB lineage: Bacteria > Pseudomonadota > Gammaproteobacteria > Burkholderiales > Burkholderiaceae_C > Rhodoferax. Next base: position 9,835 of record JAZKHK010000137.1, read on the forward strand.
ATTTTCGCTCTATCTGGATGCAATGAAGCGCCCGGGAATAACAACTCGGCAAGCACATCAAAAGCTGCTTCCATGCCCGTCTCCATCGCAGCCATTCAGGCCGAGGCCAAGGGTTTTACCGTGGGCTCGCCCATGAGTGCCCGCACGGTTTATGTTTTCTTTGATCCCCAATGCCCCCACTGCGCCGCTCTTTGGGAATCGGCAAAACCTCTCAAAGCTCAAGCGAAATTTATCTGGATTCCTGTCGGCATTATCAGCAAAGCCAGTACCGCCCAAGGCGCAACCTTGCTGGCGGCCAAAGATCCGGTCGCCACAATGGATGCGCATGAAATATCCCTCCAATCACAACAAGGCGGCATTTCAGCAGCAAGTGATATAGAAGCACAGCGCGCCATGGTCGAGAAAAATACCGAATTAATGACTCGATTTGGATTTGCGTCTGTCCCGACTCTTGTCGCCAAACATGCGCAAACCGGCGAGTTGGTGACGCAAGAGGGATCTTCATCGACCGCGGCACTGGCGACCTTGCTCGGACTACAAAATCCCGCTACCAGTCAACCCGATGGTTTGACGAAGTAATTCGATCAAGCCAGCGCTGTTAACCATATTGAGACCATTTTGTGACCATTAATCGGGGGCAGAAACGATTGCCTTTAGCCGCCAACCAGAAGGATTCTGCCAAGTTACCTGGCTGGAAAATACGCAGCTTGATTGGACTCTACGACTATCTGGTGTTGTACCTGGGCTTGATCTGGCTTGGGTTTTTGTGTTTGAGCTGGACCGTAGTTGCGGTGATTCTCTATCCCCTATTGCCGCTTCATCGGGGCCGGGCTCTCGGCCGCTGGGTCATCATGGTCGCTTTCCGTTTGTACCTGGCCAGTCTGAGCGCCTCGCGGCGTTGTCATTTCGACTTGACTGCGCTGGATGCCTTGCGTAACGAAGGCCCCCTCATCATCGCGCCCAACCACCCCTGCCTGCTGGACGCAGTGATGGTGATTTCTCGCCTGCCCAATGTTGCCTGCGTGATGAAATCGAGCTTGATGGACAACGTTTTTCTCGGGGCTGGCTCACGATTGGCTCGCTACAT
>JAZKHK010000138.1:0-1639 GCA_040385425.1 Pseudomonadota bacterium
AGGTGATCGTGGTCAACCCCAAGACCGGCGGCAACGGCCGCATGGCCTACCTGGCGGCCTGGGGTTCGGTGCGCAAAAAAGGCGGCACCGATGCGCAAGCCGCCGAGTTCGTCGCCAAGCTGTTCAAGAACGTGCCGGTGCTGGCCAAGGGCGGACGCGATGCCACCACCATCTTCCTGCAACGCAACATTGGCGATGTGGTGGTGACCTTCGAGTCCGAGGTGGTGTCGGTGGACCGCGAATTCGGCGCCGGCAAGGTCGATGCCATCCACCCATCCAGCAGCATCGTGGCCGAAAACCCGGTGGCGGTGGTGGAGCGCACCGTGGCCAAGAAAGGCACGGGCGAACTGGCCAAGGCGTATCTGGATTACCTGTACTCGGATGAAGCGCAGGAAATTGCAGCCAAGCACGCGCTGCGTCCGCGCAACGCTGCCATCCTCAAAAAGTACGCCAACACTTTCAAGCCGATCCAGTTGTTCACGGTGAACGAGTACTTTGGTTCCCTGGCTGAAGCGCAAAAAGTGCACTTCAACGACGGCGGCCAGTTCGACAAGCTCTACACGGTCAAGTAAATGTCATCTGCTTCCCTCTCTGCGCCGCCCTCGGTGGCGCGCCGCGCCTTGCGCAAGCGCGCCCGCCGCCAGGTGCTGCCCGGCTTCAACATCACGCTGGGTTTCACGCTGTTTTACCTGAGCCTGATCGTGCTGATCCCGCTTTCGTCGCTGGTGTTCAAGACCTTCACGCTGACCTGGGAGCAGTTCTGGACCGCCGTGGCGAGCCCGCGCGTGGTGGCGTCGTACCAACTGACCTTTGGCGCCTCCTTCATCGCGGCGCTGGTCAACGTGGTGTTCGGCCTGCTGGTGGCCTGGGTGCTGGTGCGCTACCCGTTTCCCGGCAAAAAAATCATCGACGCGCTGGTGGACTTGCCGTTTGCGCTGCCGACCGCCGTGGCCGGCATTGCGCTGACCGCCCTGCTGGCCGACAACGGCTGGGTCGGGCAGGTGCTGGCGCCTTACGGCATCAAACTCGCATTCAACCGCAACGGCATCGTGATCGCGCTGATCTTCATCGGCCTGCCGTTTGTGGTGCGCACCGTGCAGCCGGTGCTGGAAGACGCCGAGAAAGAACTCGAAGAAGCCGCCACCTGCCTCGGCGCCTCGCGCTGGCAGACTTTTCGCCACGTCATCTTCCCGACCATCGCCCCGGCGCTGCTGACCGGTTTTGCCATGGCGTTTGCGCGGGCCATCGGCGAATACGGCTCGGTGATTTTCATTGCTGGCAACATGCCCATGATCTCTGAAATTACCCCCCTCATCATCATCGGCAAGCTGGAGCAGTACGACTACGCCGGGGCGACTGCCGTGGCGGTGGTGATGCTGATGTTCTCCTTCATCCTGCTGCTGGTCATCAACGCGCTGCAAGCCTGGCAGCGCCGCCGCTCGGGAGCCGCATCATGAGTACCCGAACCATTCGCCGCGCCCAAGCCGGCACCACCGAACCGGTCTGGGTGCGCTGGACGCTCATCGGCATTGCGCTGGGCTTTATCTTTTTGTTCCTCGTGCTGCCACTGGCAGCGGTGTTCACCGAAGCGCTGCGCAAAGGCCTGGGTGCCTACCTGGAAGCGCTCCAGGAACCCGAC
>JAZKHK010000138.1:1649-9401 GCA_040385425.1 Pseudomonadota bacterium
GCCATCCGCCTGACGCTGATTGCCGCCGCGATTTCGGTGCCGATGAACCTGCTGTTCGGCGTCGCCGCCGCCTGGTGCATTGCCAAGTACGAGTTTCGCGGCAAGGCGATTTTGACCACGCTGGTGGACTTGCCGTTTTCGGTGTCGCCGGTAGTGGCGGGCCTGGTCTATGTGCTGCTGTTCGGCGCGCAAGGCTGGATCGGCCCCTGGCTGCAGGCGCACGACATCAAGATCATCTTCGCCGTGCCGGGCATCGTGCTGGCGACTGTGTTTGTGACCTTCCCGTTCATCGCCCGCGAACTGATCCCGCTGATGCAGGCGCAGGGCACCGAAGAAGAACAGGCCGCCATGGTGCTGGGCGCCACCGGCTGGCAGACCTTCTGGCATGTGACGCTGCCCAACATCAAATGGGGTCTGGTTTACGGCGTGATTCTGTGTAACGCGCGGGCCATGGGGGAGTTTGGGGCGGTCTCCGTTGTCTCCGGGCATATTCGCGGTCAGACCAACACGATGCCTTTGCATGTGGAGATTTTGTACAACGAGTACCAGTCGGTGGCGGCGTTTGCTGTGGCTTCCTTGTTGGCGCTGCTGGCGGTGTTGACGCTGGTGATCAAGTCGTTTGTGGAGTGGCGGTTTGAGCGGGATCAGAAGGCGGCTTCTGAGTTGCCGCCGGAACGGGTTGTTTGATTTTTTTGTTGGATGAAGTTATGGCTTGTTCTTCCCCCCCTATCCCCCCCCGCCCCTTTCCACCCCCGCCGGGGCGGAAAGGGGAGCCAACTCCCATATTTGGCCGCGTTTTTTAAGGTGGGACGTACACGCGCTTTTTGGCGTTGGACGGGGGAATTTGGGCGGTGAAGTTTGAAATGATGAACAACAGCAACAGCAATAGAAGCAGCAACTGAAACAACGGCAAACAGAAAAATCAGGCACTCAAGACCCAACGAAAAGTTAGCCCTCAAGATGAACTCATTCCCTTAAAACACGCGGCCAAATGTGGATGTTGGCTCCCTCTTCCGCCCGGCGGGGCGGGAGAGGGCGGGGGGAGTGAGTGGGGGAAGCGAGGAAAAAGTTAAACCCGTGAAGCCAAAGAACACCTGAGAAAAATCTCAAAAGAGCAAGGAAAAATCATGAGCATAGAAATAAGAAACATCAGCAAAGACTTCGGCACCTTCCAGGCCCTCAAGAACGTCTCGCTAGACATCAACTCCGGCGAACTGGTCGCCTTACTAGGCCCGTCCGGCTGCGGCAAAACCACGCTCTTGCGCATCATCGCCGGACTGGAAACCGCAGACCAAGGCCACATCCTGTTCAGCGGCGAAGACACCACCGACGTGCATGTGCGCGAGCGCAACGTCGGCTTCGTGTTCCAGCACTACGCTCTGTTCCGCCACATGAGCGTGTTCGACAACGTCGCCTTCGGCCTGCGCATGAAACCGCGCGCCAGCCGCCCGAGCGAATCCGTCATCAAGCAAAAAGTGCATGAACTGCTCGGCCTGGTGCAGCTCGACTGGCTGTCCGACCGCTACCCGGCGCAACTGTCGGGCGGCCAGCGCCAGCGCATCGCCCTGGCGCGCGCGCTGGCGGTGGAGCCCAAGGTGCTGCTGCTGGACGAGCCCTTTGGCGCGCTCGACGCCAAGGTGCGCAAGGAACTGCGCCGCTGGTTGCGCCGCCTGCACGACGACTTGCACGTCACCAGCATCTTCGTCACGCACGACCAGGAAGAGGCGCTGGAAGTGGCCGACCGCGTGGTGCTGATGAACAGCGGCGACATCGAGCAGATCGGCTCGCCGCAAGACGTGTGGGACCACCCGGCCAGTCCGTTTGTCTATGGATTCCTGGGCGACGTCAACCTGTTCCATGGCCGTGCCCACGAAGGCGAAATGCTCATTGGCGAAGACCACCACGGCCTGCGCCTGGCGACACCGGAGCACGGCGAGGTGCAGGATGCCAAGGCGTTTGCTTACGTGCGCCCGCACGATCTCGAAGTGCAGCGCTACACGCCCGGCCTGAGCCCGGCGGAGCAGCCGCGCGGCATCGTCGCCAAACTGACGCGCGCCATTGTGGTCGGGCCGATTGCCCGGCTGGAACTGCTGCCGCTGGATGCCAGCGCAGCAGGCGGCGACGAGATCATCGAAGCCCATATTCCGGCGCAACTGTTCCACGAACTTGCCCTGCAAACCAACGAGACGCTAGTGCTGACGCCACGCAAGGCGCGGGTGTTTGTGGCGTAGCGTTTCCCGTGAAATTTCGATAGCATGCCTATGTGAGCCAGCGCACAACATCGGACCGCATGCCATGACATCCTCAAAAGGGTAGGCGGGGAGTTCCGATTAACCTGACGGCTCGTTGGAGGCATCGTGGCGGAATATTATTTGCTGACGATCTGGCGCATTGAAGCCCCCCTGGAGGCGGTTTACGCCGCCATTGAAAACTCCCTGCGCTGGCCGGACTGGTGGCCCAGTGTGCGCCAGGTGGAGCAGACCGCCAACGGCGATGAACACGGCATCAACAGCGTGCGCCGCTATGCCTGGCAGGGACAACTGCCGTATCTGGTGCTGCTCGAAGTCTGCGCCACCCGGGTCGAGAGAGGGGTCACCATCGAGGGCGCCGCGCAGGGCGACCTGGAAGGCGTCGGTCGCTGGCATTTTTCTCGCCAGGGCACGATCAGCGTCGTTCATTTCGAGTGGCATGTGCGCAGCACCCGGTGGTGGATGAACCTGCTGGCCCCGGTGGCCCGCTCGGTCTTCATCCGCAACCACGAACAAATCATGGCCCAAGGCGGGCGGGCGCTGGCGCGCTTGCTGAGCGCCCCCCTGATCGGCCAGGAAACCATTGATTTGATTGCGAATCCTGCCGTCGCGCACGCATGCCAAACCACGCGAACGGCCTCAAAAAGATGATGCTGAGTGTGGATACCCACCTGCATAAACCGGAAGCGCGCCGCGTGATCCTACACTGATCGCAACAACATTTTTTACCTTGAGCTGGCAATCGACCGCACCGAATTCATCAGGCTACACATATAGGGCTGGGGTATCGACGACTACACCTTCGAGCAGTCCCCGCTCACCTGCACTCAAGGCAGCAAATCCACATGCAGTTCCCGCGCGTCGGCGCGCCCTGATTCATCCACCACCCGTAGCGTGTAGTCCCCAGGACGCGGCGGAGTCCACGCAAACGATTCACCGGGCAGCCCGCTGCCAAGCAGCGAGTCCCCTGCAAACCAGTAGATTTTCTTGATCCCTGCCGCCGCCTCGGCTCGCAACAGCAGCGCTTGGGGGTGGCGGGCATCCAGCATGTAACGAAGACCGCGCAGAGGTGAGCTGATGGCTGGACCGTCGCTCCTGGTGGCTCCCACCCCGTCACCAGTTATTGATGTCATCGCGTGGTCCCAGGTGGGGTTTGGGCATTCATCGGTGCGTCTGGGCAGGCCGGATTGTCGAAAGAGCCGCTGCATTTCGCTCCCCCACTGTTCGACCACCACTTGCCGGGCATTGGGGGTGCTTCCTGCCTCCGAACCACACAGCCGCTTGCCGCTGCTGGCGTCCACCCAAACGGTTTGGTGCAAGCGACTGGCCGCAATGGGCGACTTGCCTGCAATAAACCAGGTCTCGGCGCGTGCTGGGCAGAGCCCGTCTGGCAAGCTGCCAGTGGCGCTGCATACCTCCACGCGGCGCAAGTCGGCCGGCTGTGAGTGAGCCATCTCTCCGGGGTCCAGCCGTTGCGCACGCAAGGCATCGACGATGCGCAGGAACAGTGGCGCGGCCGCATCAATGCCGACGAAGGCCGGGTTGGACGCCCCTTCAAAATCCCCCACCCAAACCACCAGCACGTGGCGGCCAAAGACACCGGCCGTCCATGCATCCCGAAAGCCCCAGGAGGTCCCCGTCTTCCAGGCAACCGGCGGCTGGGCCGGGCTGCCGGTGTCGGGTCGGGGCGTCTGGCGCAGCATGTCCAGCGTGATGAAGGCCGCCGCCGGGCTGAGAAGCTGCTGCACTGGCCCGGCACGGGACAGCCGGGCTTGTTCCTGGGTATAGGCCAGTGGCCGTGCCTGGCCTTCATTGGCCAGCACGGCATACATGCGGGCCAGTTCCTCAGGCGTCACCTCACCACCCCCGAGCACCAGTGCCAGACCGTAGTGCGCTTCGCTCTCCAGACGGCTCACCTGGTTCATTTTCAAGTACTGGTACAGATTGGGCTGGGACAAGCGCGCCGCCACCGAGACCGCCGGAATATTGCGGCTGCGCGTGAGCGCGTCCTGTGCGGCGACCGGGCCGACGAACTGGCCGTCAAAGTTTTCCGGCGTGAAGGGGCCAAACGATGTGGGCGCGTCTTTGAGCATGGTGCGCGGGTGCAGCAGACCCTGGTCCAGGGCCAGCGCATAAATGAAAGGCTTGAGCGTCGAGCCCGGCGAGCGCTTGCCCAGGGTGCCGTTGAACTGGCCGTCAATCGCCGCATCAGCATAGCCTGCCGAGCCCACCACCGCGCGCACTTCCATGGTGGAGGCGTCCAGCAACAAGGCACTGGCGTTGCGCAAACCGACCCCTGCGCGCGCTTTCAGGTAGGCATCGATCACACGTTCCAGGGTGCGTTGAATGGGCACGTCCAGCGTGGTGTGGATGGCGCCGTCTGCTGAACGAACGCCTTCTTGCGAGGCCTGCGCAATGAGCATGTCGGTCAGATGCGGGGCCACAAAGGGCAGACTGCCCCGGCTGAGAGCAGGCAGGCGGAGCATGGCCTCTGCGCCTTGCTGGCGCGCCGACTCGGGGTAGCGCACCTGCCAGAGTGCCCACAGTCGCCCGCGCGCGGCTTCCAACTCGGCATTCTGGGCGATGCCCATGTTGCCTGCGGCAGCTTGGCCCACCACGGTCCGTGTTGCCAGACGTTGTACCGGGTTCTGCGGAATAACCGCCAGCGTCAGCGCTTGTGGCAGTGTCAGCTTCGCCGCCTCGTGGCGAAAGTAAATCAGGCTGGCTGCGCCCACCCCCTCAATGTTGCCGCCGTAGGGCGCGGTGTTGAGGTAGGCCTCCAGAATGTCGCGCTTGCTGTAACGCGCCTCCAGCCAGAGGGCGAAGGCGATTTGCTGCCCCTTGCCTGCGAGGGTGCGGCTGTCGATGCGGTAGAGGCGGCGGGCCAGTTGCATGGTCACGGTGGAGCCGCCCGCGCGCCGCCCGCCCTGCGCCATGCTGAGGCCGCTGCGCACCAGGGCCAGGGGGTTGACGCCGGGATGCCACCAAAAAGCACGGTCTTCGTACAGCAGCGCACTGTCCACCAACACGGGCGCGATGTGATCCAGCGGCGTCCACAGCCGGTATTGCTGGTCACCGGCCAGAGTCAGGCGCAGCAGCGTGCCGTCACGGGCCAGCAGCGGCGTGGAGGTGCCCAGCCCTTCCTGCAGCGGGGCATGGGGCCAGACCCGCAGACCCAGCAAGAGAAAAACCAGCCAGGCGATTGCCGCCCCGCCGACCCTGACGCGGCGGTAAACCCTCCAGCCCCTAAGCGACATGCCGTGTCATGCCCTACTTGGCTAGCGGTATCACGGTAAAGTGCCCCGCCGCTGAACGCCCAAACACACGGCGCTCGTACATGGCCTCGCCAAAGGCGGCGGGCATGGCGAACTGGCCGACATTGGTCGCGCGGGCCTTGAAGGTGATCTCCTGCGTGCGCGGGCTCACGTCGCCAAAGAAGATGACCCGGTCCTCGCGCATGTCCGCATAAGTCAGCGACCAGCTTCCCGCCCCCCCCAGTCGCCTGCGCCAGATGGGGGTCTCGGTGTCAATATCTTCCCCCACGGTGGGCTGTGCCACGGGCTCCAGGCCGCTGGGCAGGATGTCCACCAGGGCGACCTGGCGCACGGCCTCGCGGTCCAGGGCGCGCACGGTGAGCTTGACCGTCACTTCGTCGCCAATCTTCACCTCGCTGACCGAAACACCCTTGTCGTTGAGAATGACCTGGGTGATCTCCAGGCCCTGCGTGATGGCGGTCTCGGGCAGGTTGCGCTCGTAGCCAGACTCGGCCCAGCCATAAAACAGCGGCAAGTCACCGGGATTGGCCAGCTTCACGCGGGCCGTCCCCGTGGGCACCGGTGCCTGCGCCAGCACCCGCAGTTCGCCAATCAGTGGCAGCGCCTGCACCTTGCCGGACTTGTCCACGGTGCTGGCATTGACCTGGCCTTTGGCAGATGTGGCAGCGGCACGGGCATAGGCATCCACCGCCAAAATGGTGGACGCGGATGACTGCGTGCTGTACCAGCCGTCGCCAATCATGGAAGCCAGCCGATTCCAGGTATCCACCGGCAGGGCTTGCAGCTTTTGCGGGAAATGGCGTGCCGCGACCACGATCAGCATGCTGTCATGCACCAGCGGGTCGTAGTAGTAGTCCCACATGCTGCGGCGTCCCTTGGACTTGATACGCGCCAGGAACTCGTCCCACACCGGTTGCATCAGTTCCTGGGCGACGGCGTCCTGTTTCAGCACTTGGTAGCTGGCGGCCAGATAGGCCGCGCCCAGATCGGTGTCCAGCCGATACCCGCTATTGCGGTTGACACTGTTGCGCACATTGGTGCGTAGCGTTTCGCGCAAATTCCCCAACGCTGCAGGCACCAGGATGCCCTGGCGCGTGAGCAACCAGGCCATCTCGGTGCGGGTGCGCCAGCTGTAGTAGCCACTGTCGCCGCCACCCAGGCGCGACTGCACCCAGTTGTTGGCTTTGGCGATCATGTCCTGGGGCACGGCCAGCTTGCGGTCGCGCGCCTCCAGCAACAATTTAAGCGCATAGGTGGTGGCAAACTCGTCCGGCCCGTTGCCGGGCCAGAGCGCAAAACCGCCGTCGGCCGACTGGCGCGCGCGCAGTTGCACGATGGCACGGTCCAGCGCGGCTTTGGCGTCAAACGGTTTGCCCCCAAGGTCTTTGCGCGTCTTCATCAGCTCACGCGCCAGGTCCGGCTGTGTCGCCATCACCACGACGGGCAGGGTCTGGCTGGCAATCTGCTCGGTGCAGCCGTGCGGGTAGGACTCCAGGTAGCGCATCAGCCCGGAGGCAAAGGCCCAGGGGGTGGCGGACACCGCAAGGTCACTGTGCGCAAAGTTGGGGTAGGCGTCCAGCTGGTTTTTGAGTTCACCGGCACCTACGGCCGTGCCGCTTTGCACCAGTGTGACAAACGCAGAGGCGGGTCGCACACTGAGATCCGTGGACAGCTTGGCACTGCCCTTGGCATGCGTGGCACTGAACACCACGCTGGCCGAACCCAGTGCGGCTTGGGCACCGGACTTGGCGCGCACGTGAAACACGGCGCTGCCCTCGCCACGTTCATTGATCTTCAAGGTCTTGGCTGCGTCCCCGACCACTTCCAGACCGGCGTTCACGGCCAGGGCGAGCTTGATGGGCGCGTCTTTGCCTGAGCCGGCAATGTTGTTGGCAACCCCCACGCCAATGTCAACTGTGTCGCCGGGCGAGAGCGAGGTGGGAATGGTCGGCAGCAGAACAATATCGCCGCGCACCACGGCATTGGTGCTGGCGGCGGCCACCGTGTCATCACTCACGACCACGGCCATGACCCGCAAGGTGCCGTTAAAACTGTCGGGCACGGTGTAACTGAACTCCTTCTCGCCACTCACATCCACCAAGCCCGACCAGTAAGCGACCGGCTTGTCGCGCTTGCGCTTGAAGGGGTTGAGGTGCTTGCCAGCTTCCCCGGCACCATCCCCGCCGGGTGCGGCGCCTTGCATCAGCTTTTTGAACTCGGGCAGGATC
>JAZKHK010000139.1:0-28690 GCA_040385425.1 Pseudomonadota bacterium
CTTGAAATCCATGGTGCGGTAGGGGCGGTCCCACTCGGCCAGCACGCCCAGGCGCTTGAAGTCCACCCGCTGCAGGTCGATCTGCTCGGTGGCGAAGGCGCGGCTTTTGGCCTGCATGTCATCGCGCGCCAGCTTGCGGCCGAATTTCTTTTCAATCGCGTTCTCGATCGGCAGGCCGTGGCAGTCCCAACCGGGAATGTAGGCGGCGTCCATGCCCTTGAGCTGGCGCGCCTTGACGATCATGTCCTTGAGAATCTTGTTGACCGCGTGGCCCATGTGAATCTGGCCGTTGGCGTAGGGCGGGCCGTCATGCAGCACAAACTTGGGCGCACCCTGGCGGACATCGCGCAGTTTTTTGTACAGGCCTTGCTCTTCCCAGCCCTTGACCCAGCCTGGCTCGCGCTTGGGCAGGTCGCCGCGCATCGGGAACGGGGTGTCCGGCAGATTGAGCGTGCTGCGGTAGTCGGGTTTTTCTGCGGGCGTGGTGTTATGGGTGGTCATGATGGCGCTGGGTGGCAAAGTAAGCACGGGCGTCCAGGCAATCCTGATTGATGCCTGCGGTGAGTGCGGCTAGCCCGTCGTACTTCAGTTCGTCGTGCAGTTTATGAAGGAGTTCTACGCGGATGATTTTACCGTAGGCACCATCTTGGCCCAGACTGGCGGGCCAGTCCAGGCAATGGGTTTCCAGCAGCACGCGGCCGCCGTTGACATCATCCGGGTCAAGTGAAGGGCGAATGCCTAAATTGGCGACGCCAGTCAGAGGCGTGGGCGCCAAGCCATGCACCAGCACGGCAAAGATGCCGCTGGCGGCGGGCTTCCAGTGGGCAAAACGCAGGTTCAGGGTTCTGAAACCCAGCTCGCGCCCCAGTTTGCGGCCATGCACCACATGGCCCGAGATGCGATAGGGCCGGCCCAGCAGGCGAGCGGTGTCCTGCATGCGGCCCTGGCCGAGTGCGTCACGCACCGCCGAGCTGGATACGCGCAAGCCATGCACTTCGTAGCTGTTCATGCGGGCGACGTCAAAGCCCTGGACCATGCCGGCGGCATCGAGCTGGGCGTAATCGCCGGTGCGCCTGAATCCAAAACGGAAATCATCACCGACCAGCACATATTTCGCGCCCAGCCCGTTGACCAGTACCTCGTCAATGAAGGCCTGCGGCGACAGGGCGGCCAAGCGCGCGTCAAAAGGCAGCACGACGGTCTGGTCAACGCCGCATTGCGCCAAATCCGTCAACTTGTCGCGCAGGGAGCCAATGCGGGCCGGTGCCAACTCGGGTCGATGGGTGATGGCCGCAAAATAGTCGCGTGGATGGGGTTCAAACGTCAGGGCGCAGCTCGGCACCCCACGCTGCTGGGCTTCGCCTTTGAGCAAGGCCAGCATGGCCTGGTGACCCCGGTGCACGCCGTCAAAGTTGCCAATGGTCAGCGCGCAGGATTTGGCGATGCCGGGATGGTTGAAACCGCGAAAAACCTTCATTGGATTGTTATCTTTTTGATAGCAGACAGCGCCGTTGACGCGAGAGCTTGAAGCCAGATTGTCATGAAAAGAGCGTATATTGTGTCTTAGCAATGGAGTTGGCTATTTTTGCTCTACTGTTAAAGACAAATCGCATTTCGTGTCAGTGGTTCATTTTGTACCAGGAGGCGTGTTTTGAAGGTCTTGAAGCTGTCAGCCCAGGGTTTGCCCCAATCGTGGATTTCGCTTGAACAGGCGGTGATCCACTACGCCGCCGAAGAAGTGCGTTGGGAGATGGGCGCGCAAGTGGCGGTGTTTCATGGTGGCCACAACGCGGTCACCGGCGAGCAGTCCATCATCACCGTCAACAGCATCATCGGCACCCGGGGCGTGCCCAATATCAATCCCTTCAACCTCAAGCCGGGCCTGACCAACAGCAAGCTGTTTGCCCGCGATCGCAATATCTGCGCTTATTGCGGTGACTATTTCCACGAGGAAACCCTGACGCGTGAGCACATCATTCCGTTTGCCCAGAACGGTATCGATACCTGGATGAATGTGGTCACCGCTTGTCGCCCGTGCAACCACCGCAAAAGCCACCGCACCCCCGAGCAGGCCCACATGCCGCTGCTTTACACGCCTTATGTGCCCAGCCTGTGGGAGGACTTCATCCTGCGCAACCGTCGCATTCTGGCCGATCAGATGGAGTTCCTGATGGCGCATGTCCCCAAGTCGTCCCGCTTGATTGTTTAACCGGGCATGTGACCGGGTAGCCTCAACGCTACACTTTCCCTGACATAGTCACAGGGATAAAAAATAATGAGATATCGATCAGTCCGTCGGCATGCGACGCTTTTGGCCTTGCTTTTGGGCACGGTATTTTTCCCGTTGGTGAGCCCGGCGGCGGCCAAGAATGCGGTGGCCGCACAAGCGCCGTCCGTGGTGCCACCCGCGCTCATGCTGGCCAAGAACTGGCAAGCCGCGCTGGACCCGGTTGATTTTCTGGTCAGTGAAAAGCTCGATGGCGTGCGCGCGGTGTGGGATGGCCGTGTGCTGCGCTACCGCAGTGGCCGGGTGATTGCGGCTCCGGCCTGGTTCACCGCCGCTTTGCCTTCAACCCCGCTGGATGGCGAGCTGTGGCTGGGGCGGCGCAGTTTTGATCGCCTCTCCGGCATCGTTCGCCGAGCGGCTCCCGTCGATGCGGAATGGCGGGAAGTGCGTTACATGATTTTTGATTTGCCAGGTCATCCCGGCCGGTTTGGAGAGCGTGCCGCGCGTCTTGTTTCCGTGCTGGAAACGGCGGGGGTGCCGTGGTTGCAGGCGGTCGAACAACAGCATGTCCCTGATCGCGACATGCTGCAACGCCAATTGCTGGAACTCGTCAGTGAGGGCGGCGAAGGTTTTGTGCTGCACCGGGCTGATGCCGAATGGAAACCCGGTCGCAGCAATGCCTTGCGCAAACTGAAACCGCTGCCGGATGAAGACGCCCGCGTGGTGGCCCATCTGCCGGGCAAGGGGCGTCACGCGGGACGCCTGGGCGCCCTCATGCTGCAATTGCCCAATGGCCAGCGCTTTGCGCTCGGCACCGGCTTGACCGACGCCGAACGTGACACCCCGCCCCCGGTCGGTTCGGTCGTCACTTTTCGATACCGTGACCACACACCCACGGGTTTGCCGCGTTTTGCCAGTTTTCTGCGGGTGCGGGAGGCGGAATAGCCCTCAGGCTTGTTCCGGGGGCGCTACGCCCAATTCAGCGCACAGCTTTTGCACGGTTGCACTCAAGCGCGCGACCTCGGCTTCCAGCCGCTCGATGCGTTCGGCGGTGTTGCTGGACAGCCCTTCAGAGCCGCGACTTGCGCCGATTTGCGTCACATCGACCGGGCCGCACAGCAGGTGCGCCCAGCGTTGCTCGCGCGCACCGGGCGCCCGGTCGAGCTTGACCACCAACGGGCCGCCTTTTTCCTCGGACCGGTCCTGCAGCTCTTCCAGAAAGCCTTCTACCGAAGAAATATCGGCAAACTTGTACCAGCGCTCGGTGTTCAGGCGCAGCTCACCCGCTGTTTGCGGGCCGCGCAGCATCAACAGCCCCAATAAAACAGCGGATTGCTCGAACACGCCAACGCCGCGCTGGAAGTTGTGCTCATAGCGCGTGGTGCGGCTGCCGCTGGTTTCACGCACCAGGCCGAGGGACTTCAGGTTGTCCAGCGCCGTGGCCACTTGCGCCTCGTTCAGCTCCATCAGCGGATCACGGGTGGTTTTCTGATTGCAGCCGATCAGCAGGGAGTTGAGCGACAGCGGGTAGCTGTCCGGCACGGTGCGGGCTTTTTCCATCAGGGTGCCGAGCACGCGGGCCTCCATCGGGGTGAGCGTCAGGGTGGGATTTGTCGGGGTCATAATTAAGCTCATCCTATGAAAAACATCGTTATTTTGATCTCAGGCGGCGGCTCCAACATGGCCGCCATCGTTAAAACCGCCCAACGCGAGGGCTGGCACGACAAATTCGGAGCCCAGGTGGCGGCAGTTATCAGCAACAAGGCCGCGGCGGGCGGGCTGGTGTTTGCGCGGGAACACGGCATTGCCACCGAGGTACTGGACCACAAGACGTTTGACTCCCGCGAGGCGTTTGACGAGGCGCTGGCCGCGCTGATTGACCGCTATGACGCGCCGGGGCAGCCTGCGCTGGTGGTGCTGGCCGGCTTCATGCGCATTCTCACACCGGGATTTGTGAGCCGTTATGAAGGCCGTTTGCTCAACATCCACCCCTCGCTGCTGCCGGCTTTTCCTGGTTTGCACACGCACCAGCGGGCGCTGGACGCGGGCTGCAAGGTCGCCGGCGTCACCGTGCATCAGGTGACGGCGGAACTCGATCACGGGCCGATTCTGGCGCAGGCCGTGGTGCCGGTGCTGCCCCAGGACACCGCCGACACGCTGGCGGCGCGCGTGCTGACGCAGGAGCACCTGATCTACCCCCGGGCGATTGCCGACCTGCTGCAAGACAAACTTTAAAAACGCACGCCCGGTTACGCCAATTCGGGATGATTTCAACTATGGATACCAACGGTTATGGCACAAGATGAGTTAGGGTTCACTGATTTTCTGGCTTCATCGATTCACGACATGAAGAACTCGCTGAACATTCAGCTCGGCGCTCTGGAGAAAATTGCCGTCCAATGCCAGCAGCAGGGCGATACGGCGACGTATGACAGTCTGGGTCGCGTCATTTACCAGGCCAGCCGGATGAACGTGAATCTGGTGCAACTGCTGAGCCTCTACAAGTTTGGCAAATCAATTTACCCGACGGACATCCACGAGCAATCGGTGGCGGATGTGATCGGTGACGCCATGCTGCAAAACAAGTCGCTGATCGATTTCAAGGGGATCTCGATTACCGTGGATTGCGATGAAAATTGTTACTGGTATATCGACCGGGATCTGGTGGCGGGCATCTTGGTCAATGCACTCAATAACGCCTTCAACTACACCACCGACAAGATTCGCATTGCGGCAAACATCGAGGGTGAATGTCTGGAGCTTCGAATCGAAGACAACGGCCCGGGTTACCCGCAGCACATGTTGCTCAATGAAGGCGTGATGTCCAGCAAAGGCATCAGTTTCACCAGTGGCAGTACCGGTTTGGGGTTTTACTTTTCGTCGAAGGCCGCCCAGATGCACAAAAATGGCACGAGGCAGGGTTCGCTGACGATAGAAAATGGTGGCGCCTATGGCGGGGGATGCTTTGTGGTGAGACTCCCGTGATGCTAATTAACGAAAGATTGAGCCGATGAGTACGTCCCTTCGACAAGCCAGCATACTGATCATTGACGACTTCCAGGGCATGCGCACCATGCTCCGGGATTTCGTCAAATCGATGGGTGTCACCAAGATCGACACCGCGAGCAATGGCCGGGAGGCCATCAGCCAGCTCAGCAACAGCAAATACGACATCGTTCTTTGCGACTACAACCTGGGAGACGGGCCGAACGGGCAGCAGATCCTGGAGGAAGCCAAGCTGCGCAACCATGTCGGTGTCTCCACCATCTGGGTCATCGTCACGGCCGAGAAGACCTCCGACATGGTCATGGGTGCCGTCGAGATCAAGCCGGACGACTACCTACTCAAGCCCATCAACCAAGCGCTGCTGGAAAGCCGCCTTGAGAAGCTGATCGCCAGAAAGCAGTCGCTGGGGCCGATCGAAGCCGCCATCAAGGCCGGCAATTACCCCGACGCCATTGCGCAATGCGACCAGCAACTCAAAGCCAAGGTCTTGAACCCGCAAGAAATTCTGCGCATCAAAAGTGATTTGCTGATGACGATGGGGGACTATGACGCCGCCACGGTCTTGTTTGAATCGGTGCTGGCGGTCCGCAGCGTGCCCTGGGCGAAAACGGGCATGGGAAAAATCCATTTTTATGCCGCTAAATACGACAACGCCAAAGAGATGTTTCTGCAAGTGGTGAATGAGCATCCGATCTATATGGAGGCTTCGGACTGGATGGCCAAGACCTGCGAGGTGCTGGGCGAGAGCGAGCAAGCGCAGCAGGTCCTGAGCGATGCCGTGAAGCGCTCCCCGAATTCGCCCACCCGGCAAAAAATGCTGGGAGATACCGCCTACCGGAATGGCGCGCTCGATGTCGCCCAGGCGGCTTTTGAGAAAACGATCAAGATCGGCGAGTTCTCGCCCCATAAAAACCCGGCGGTCTATGCCGAGCTGGCCAGGGTGTTTTCCGACCAGAACTCCCCGCTGGAGGCGCTGAAGATCCTGGAGCGAAGCAAGAAGGAGTTCAAGTACAACCCGGAGGCCGCCATCCAGACCGCGGCGGCCGAGAGCGTGGTGTACCAAAAGATGGGTCAGGCTGAGAAAGCCGAAACCGCGATAGCGGAAGCCGAACGCCTGATTGCCAAACTGTCCGACAAGGTCAGCGCGGATATTGCGATGGATGTGGCGAAGTCGCTCTTCAAGCTGGGCAAGAAAGACAAGGCCTGCGGTTTGCTGCGGGACGTGGTGAAGAACAACCATGAGAATGCCGAGATTGCCCGGCATGTTGAAGCTGTTTTCGAAGGCGAAAAGCTGGGCGAAGAAGGCCAGGCCCTCATCGCGGAGTCCCGCCAGGAAGTCGTCGCCATCAACAACGAAGGCGTCGTGCTGGCCAAGAACGGCGATTTCCTGGGCGGCGCCAATTTGCTGAGAGCCGCGGCGCAGAAGCTGCCGACCAACGAAGTGATTCTCGTGAACCTGTCCGGCTTGCTGATTGGTCTGATGAGCAAGGAAGGCAAGAGTGAGGCGCTGGCCATTGAGGTGAAAGACCTGCTGGACCGGGTACGCCAATTGAACCCGGCCAACAAAAAATACCATCTCTACACGGCGGCATTGGCCCGCGCCATGGGCGGCAAATAGCCTTTAACTGTCTGGAAACGGCCCCAAACCGGATTTGGGGCTCAATTTATGCGTTAAATTGGCCTCTAGCCCCCGTGGAATGTGGCTTAGTAGCTATTTATTTAATAGCAAATCACTCGTGTCGCAAGGCCTCGATCGGGTCCAGCCGGGCGGCCCGGCGGGCCGGAAAGTAGCCGAACAGCACGCCAATACCGGCCGAGAACAGGAACGACAGCAGGTTGACGCCCGGATTGAACAGGTAGGGCACGTCCATCAGACTGGACAGCCCCAGCGACGCCGCCGTCGCCAGCACGATGCCGATGATGCCGCCCAGCGACGCCAGCACCACGGCCTCGATCAGGAACTGCAGCAAAACCTCTCGCTCCAGCGCACCGATGGCCAGGCGCAGGCCGATCTCGCGCGTGCGCTCGGTCACGCTCACCAGCATGATGTTCATGATGCCGATGCCACCCACCAGCAGGCTCACGGCCGCCACGGCGCCCAGCAGCATGGTCATGACCTTGGTCGTGCCCGACAAGGTGTCGGCCAGTTGTTTGGTGTCGAGCACATTGAAGTTGTCTTCGTCGCTGGCGGCCAGCTTGCGGCGCTCGCGCAGCAACTGGGTCAGGCTGGCCTTGACGCGGGTGGGGTCGCTGCCGTCCTGCATGGACACCAGCAAGGTGTTGACGCGCGTGTTGCCGGTGATGCGCCGCTGCAGCGTTTTGAGTGGCACCAGCACCACGTCATCCTGGTCGTTGCCGAAGGCGCCCTGGCCTTTGGAGGCCAGCACGCCCACGATTTCGCAGGAGATCTGTTTCACGCGCAGCAGCTCGCCCATGGCGGCGCGTGTGCCATAAAGCTCGCGCCGCACGGTTTCACCGATCATGCACACGGCGGCACCGGCACGCAGTTCGTCGTCGGAAAACTCGCGTCCGTCACCCAGCTTCCAGTTGCCCGTGACCAGCCAGTTGTTGGTACTGCCGATGACGCTGCTGCTCCAGTTGCGCCCATTGGCGACCAGCGTGGCGCTGGTGCGCGCTTCGGGCGCCACGGCCGTGATGCCGCCGATCTGCGAGGCAATGGCCTCGCCATCCACCTCCTTGAACGAGGGGCCGCCGCCCGAGCCGGGGCCCATGCGCTGGCCGGGGCGAATCTGCAGCAGGTTGGTGCCCAGGCCGGAAATCTGGTTTTGCACCGCCATGGTGGCGCCGTTGCCCAAAGTGACCATGGTGATGACGGCACTCACGCCAATCACAATGCCCAGAATCGTCAGGAAAGAGCGCAGCAGGTTGCGCCGGATCGAGCGCAGGGCGAGCAGCAGGGTGTTGAGCAGCATCAGGCAGCCTCGACGGTGGGGGGCGCATCAGAGGGCGCGGAGGGACCGGATGGTTTCAGTCCGATGGGGTGCGGGTTGATCAGGTCGCTCTCGACCACGCCATCCACAAAACGGATGATGCGTTTGGCATAAGCCGCCATGTCGGCTTCGTGCGTGACCATCAGCACGGTGATGCCGTGGTTGACGTTCAGGCCCCAGAGCAGCTCCATGATTTCCTTGCTGCGCTGGGTGTCCAGATTGCCGGTGGGTTCGTCCGCCAGCAGCACGGCCGGTTCGGTGACGATGGCGCGGGCGATGGCCACGCGCTGCTGTTGCCCGCCTGACAACTCGGCCGGGGTGTGATGTTCCCAGCCGGCCAGTCCGACCGAGGCCAGCGCCTTGGCGGCGGCGGTGTGGCGTGATTTGGCCGGCTCGCCGCGGTACAGCAGCGGCAGCTCCACGTTTTCCTGCGCCGAGGTGCGCGCCAGCAGGTTGAAACCCTGAAACACAAAGCCCAGAAAACGGCGGCGCAGGCGCGCGCGCTGGTCACGCGAGAGCGTTTCGACGTGCACACCGTTGAACAAATACTCGCCGGTGGTGGGCGTGTCCAGGCAACCCAGTGTGTTCATGGCGGTGGACTTGCCCGAGCCGCTGGGGCCCATGATGGCGACAAAGTCGCCGGCTTCAATGGTCAGGTCCACCCCTTTGAGCGCCTGCAATGCGGTGGCGCCTTCGCCATACATCTTGGTCACCCGTTTGAGCTGGATGAGCGGGCTGGGACTCATGGTGCAGTTCCCGCCGCGCGCTGATCGGTGATGACCTGCATGCCCGCCTGCAACTCGCCCCCGGTGATCTCGGTCATGCGGCCATCGTTGATGCCCACCGTGACGGGCAGGGCGACCGCAGCGCCATCGCGCAGCACCCAGATTTGTTTGGAGGGACCATTGCCGCCTGCCGATTTGCGCGCGCCGGTGCGCGGCATGCGGGGCAGCAGGCTGGACACAATGCCGCCGCCGTCTTTTGCGGCGCCCGCTCCACCCCCTGCTGAGGGCGTGAAGCGCAGGGCCGTGTTGGGCACCAGCAGCACGTCGCGGCGTTCGGTGGAGGTGATGGTGGCGGAGGCCGTCATGCCGGGGCGCAGCGACAGGTCGCTGTTATCGACTTCGAGGTAGGTGATGTAGGTCACCACGTTCTCGGTGATGGTGGAGCCATAGGCCACGCGGGTGATGGTGGCCGGGTATTTGCGGGCAGGGTAGGCGCTGACGGTAAAGCTGGCTTTTTGCCCGACTTTGACCGAGCCCACATCGGCCTCGTCCACATTGACTTGCAGCCTGAGCTGGGACAAATCCTCGGCCACGGTGAACAGGGTCACGGCCTGCAGCGAGGCGGCCACCGCGTTGCCGGGGTCCACGGTGCGGGTCAGGATCACGCCGTCGATGGGGGAACTGATGGATGCTTTGGATAGATTGGTTTCATCGGTGGAGAGCGTGGCCTGCGCTACGGTCACATTGGCGCGTGCGCTGGTTTCTGCCGCCCGGGCGCGTTCCAGGGTGGCCCGGCCGGTTTCCAGCTCCGCCTGGGACGGCACTTTGCCGCCGGAGAGGCGCGCCACTTCTTCCAGGCGCCCCAGGTTGCCCTTGGCTTCTGCGGTCGTCGCCACGGCCTGGGCCACGGCCGCGTTGGCCGCGTTCAGGCTGGCGCGGGAGCGCGCCACCTGATCATTGAGCTTGGCGGTGTCCAGTTCGACCAGCACCTGGCCTTTTTTGATCTTGTCATTGACATCCACCAGCACGCGCTTGACGGTGCCGGACAGCTCGCTGCCAATGCTGACGGAGCGGGTCGGCTGGATCGTGCCGTTGGCGGCCACGGTGAGCGTGAGGTTGCCGCGGTTGACCGCCTCGGTGACATAGACCGGCGCCGCCTTGCTCTTGGCGTTCATTTGCCAGAAATAGACGCCCGTTCCGGCCAGCACCAGCAGCCCGGCGGCGATCCAGACCGTGGGGCGGCGCCACCAGACACGCGCAGGCGCTTCATCCAGCAAGGCTTGCAGTTCCGTGGTCGAGAGCGGCTCAGGAGGGGTGGTGGGGGTAGTCATATTGGTTTTTATAAGTTCGTTGTATTCAAAGCCAGCCGCCGCCCAGCGCCTTGTACAGGCGCACATGGTCGGCGCTGATGTCGGCGCTGGTACTGGCGACGCTGTCCTGGGCCGTCAGCAAGGTGCGCTGGGTTTGCAGCACGGTCTGGAAGTCGATCAGCCCACTGCTGTAGCGCTGTTGCGCCAGCAAGGCGGCATTGCCGGCGGCCGTGGCGGCACTTTGCAGGCGGATCAAGCGTTCACGGTCGCCGCGCAAGGCCACCAAGGCGTCTTCAACGTCTTTCAAAGCCGTCAGCACCACCGACTCGTAACTGACGCGGGCTTGCTCCAGGGCGGCAGTCTGTACCCGCACCTGCGCCCTGGCGGCACCGCCATCGAACAGCGGCACCGAAATGGCGGCCAGCAAGGAGTTGGCCACGGAGGCGCCGTTGGTGAGCGCGCCCAGTGTCACGGCGCCGAGTCCCAGGGAGCCGCTGATGGAGAAGCTGGGATAGCGCGCTGCATCAGCCGCTGATACCCGCGCCAGGGCGGCGCTGATGCGGTGTTCGGCCGCGCGGACATCGGGGCGCTGGCGCAGGGTTTGCGCTGGAATGCTCAGGGCCAAATCCTGCGGCGCCTGGGGAATGGGTTGGGCCTCTGTCAGGCGTGCCTGCAAGGCCTCGGGCGGCTGGCCGGTCAGGACCGCCAGCGCATGCCGGGTCTTGGCAATATTGGCTTCCAGCGTCGGGATCTGGGCTGCGGTTTGTTCGCTGGCGGTGCGGGCCTGTTCCACTTCCAGCGAGGTGATCAGCCCGGCCTGCGCGCGCCAGTCGGTGAGTTGCAGGGTTTCGTTCTGGCTGGCCAGGTTGGTGCGGGCAATCAGCAACTGCGCCTGCTGGCCGCGCAGCTGGATATAGGCCAGCGCCACCTCGGCGGCCATCGACACCTGCACATCGGCCAGCGTGGCTTCGGCAGCGCGTGTGTCGGCCTCGGTCGCATTCAAAGCACTGTGTTTGCCGCCAAAGATGTCAGGCTCCCAACTGGCATCCAGACCCACCCGGTAGCTGTTGCTGGCGTCATTGCCGTTGGATTTGCTGCGACCTGCCGAGCCGGAGGCGTTGACGCCAGGGCCGATGCCCGCCTGCTGCACGTCGCGCACGGCGCGTGATTGCTGGAGCGCTGCTTGCGAGGAGCGGATACTGGTGTTGGCCTGCAAGGCCTGCGCCACCAGGGGGTCCAGGAGGGGATCGTTGAATCGTTGCCACCACTGGGCCAATGAACTGGCGGCGACTGCACCGGTAGCGGGTGAGGGCGCCGTGGACCACGCCGTGGGCACCGCGACTTCAGGCCTTCCCTCGCCAGTCTGGGGTGACCAGGAGGCGCAGCCACTCAGGGCCGCGGCCAGTGCCATGACGAGGGGCAGGGCTCGCAATGAGGCGCCCTTGCGAAGCCATGGAGATTCAAATTTTTGAGATGTCATCAGTTCCTGCAGCTTGGGACGGGGTGGATAGCCCATTGTGCAGGAAGCGAATGACGTATCAGTTTCCCCTGAGTGAAGATATGTAAACCCGGCGGTTCTGTTATTCCCGGCGGCTTCAGGCCACTGCGCTGAGTGTGGAACCGGTCGTTTGCTGTCTCAGGCCGCTGGCAATCTGCTCATAGGCTTTGGTGACCAGTTCCGCCAGATCGACGCTGTCTTTTTTCGACTGCGCGCCCGTGCCGGTGCTGCTGTCGGCGTTGGCGGTGGACTGGGTCTGGGCGTCCAGTTGTGAGGTCAGTTGCTGCATGAAGCTGTCGGACTCGCTGGCGCTGATCTTGCTGTCGCCGTCCGTGTCAATCGCCTTGAGCAAGGCTTGAACGGCATCGCTGGAGGTGCTGCCGGCCAGGCGTTCCTTCGCGGAAACGGTGCCGTCTTCATTGGTGTCCAGCGGGTCATACGTCGTGCTGCTGCTGGCACTGCTGCTGCCGCCCGCGCCGCTGGCCGGCGGGGGTGGTGGCGCACTACCGGCGCCTTGGGGTCCCTGGCCGCCTTGGGGGCGCCCGGCTTCAAACTCGGTCTGGCTCAGGCTGCCGTCACCATCGGTGTCGAGCTTGGTGAACAGGTCGTCGCTGTCGGAAGTGGCGCTGGTAGATGTGGTGCTATCCGAATTGCTGTCAGCGCTCATCTTGTCCATGAGGGCTTGCAGCTCTTCCTTGCTGACGGCATGGTTGCCGTCGGAGTCGATTTTGCTGAACAGGTCGTCGCCGCTGCTGGCACTACGCGATTGGGCGAAATCCATGGTGGACGGCGGCGGCAGGATGTCCTTCATGCCCTGGTCCAGTTCGTCGGAGGTCAGGCTGCCATCGCTGTTGGCGTCCATCTTGCTGAAGAGTTCCTCGGTACTGCTGCTGTTGGTGACGCCCGTTTTCTTGGCAACGTCGGCGAGCATGCTTTGCAGTTCGGTTTTGTCAACGCCACCGCTGCTGTCGGAATCGACCTTGGCGAACATTTTTGCCTGCATCTGGCTTCGTTGGGCTTTCATGTTGGCCCAGGCATCGCCTGAGCTGCTGACCCCGCTGATGGTGCTCATAATCTTTCCTTTCGCGTCCCGTGTTGAGTGAAAAGTCGCCATGCTAAAAAGTGATTGACGACCCGTTCATTCTTGCGACCTCGCGTAAACCCCGTTTGTCTGCTTTGTACCGAAGTGGATACAAAAGCCGGGTCAAGCATGTGAACAGGTGGCAATTCACCTGCTTGTTTTCGCTTTTGAGGCAAGTCACTTTGTCTAAACTTTAAAAAATATATGAGCACGCCACCCCACTCGCAGATCCTGATCGTTGACGACGATGAAGGCATCACCACCTTGTTGGGTGAGTACCTGGCCCGTTTCGGCTTTGAGTCGCACGCCGCGGGCGATGGGGCCGCCATGCGCGAGCAGTTGGCCGCACACCGCATTGATCTGGTGGTGCTGGACCTGATGCTGCCGGGCGAAGACGGCCTGATGCTGGCGCGCGAAGTGCGCCAACACTCGCAACTGCCCATCATCATGCTGACGGCCCGCTCCAATCCGTATGACCGTGTGCTCGGGCTGGAGTCCGGCGCGGATGACTACATGAGCAAGCCGTTTGAACCGCGTGAACTGGTGGCCCGCATCCAGTCGGTGTTGCGTCGCGCAGGCGCCACGCATGACGGCGCTTTGGCGCCTCTGCGCAGCGAAGTTATTCGCTTTGACGGCTGGGAGTTGCACCGCGAAGACCGCTGCCTTACGTCCCCCGCCGGGCTGGTGGTGGCCTTGTCCAATGCCGAATTCCGGCTCTTGTCCACTTTCTTGCAAATGCCACGCCGCTTGTTCAGCCGTGACCAGTTGATGGAGCAGGCGCGCGGGCGTGCCATGGATTCGTTCGAGCGCAGCATCGATTTGCTGGTATCGCGTCTGCGCCAGAAGCTGGCCGATGATCCGTGTGAGCCCAGCATGATCAAGACGGTCCGGGGGGCCGGCTACATGTTCAACGTCCAGTCGGTGCAAGGCGGTGCCGCATGGCGCAATTGATGGCGCGTTTCGCCGTTCGCCTGTTGCCCGGCACCTTGTTCGGCCGGCTGGCCCTGTTGCTGTTTGTGGCGGTGCTGGCCAGCCATGTGCTGGCGCTGACGCTCATGTTTGAATTGCGTCCCCCCATGTCGGGTGCCGGTCCCGCCTTCGGACCCGGTCCTCATCCGCCCGGCCCGCCGCCCTTGTTGCATCCGGGCTTGTTGCTGGACATCGGGGTTCGGTTGTTGGCCCTGATGCTGGCGGCCTGGATTGGCGCGCGCTGGCTCTCCACACCCATCAAGCGCCTGGCCAGTGCGGCGCGTGAAATCGGGCTGGATGTCCATCGCCCGCCGATGGCGGAAGACGGCACCGATGAGTGCCGTGCCGCGACCCGTGTCTTCAACCAGATGCAGGCCCAGATTTGCCAGCAACTCAGCGAGCGCGACCGCTTTGTGGCTGCGGTGTCGCACGATTTACGCACGCCTTTGACGCGGCTGGCGCTTCGGGTGGAAGGCTTGGCGGATGCTGCCCAAAGACGGCAATTCGGGCAGGATATTGTGGAAATGAACACCATGATTTCCTCGACGCTGGACTATTTGCGCGGTGCCGCCGACCCGGAACCTTTTGCGATGCTGGACCTGGTTTCCCTGCTGGAGAGTCTGGCCGATGACCAGCAGGCTTGCGGCCATGATGTGTCCGTGACGGGCGTTGCGGCGCCCCTTCATGCGCAAACTTCGTCATTGCGCCGCTGCCTCAATAACCTGGTGGAAAACGCCGTGCGCTATGGCAGCGTGGCCCGCATCCGCCTGACCGACCATCCCGATCATGTCTGCATCGAGGTGCGCGATGAAGGCGCCGGCATCCCGGATGCCGAGCTGGCGCGTGTGCTGGCGCCGTTTTACCGGGTGGAGGGGTCCCGTAACCGCAACAGCGGCGGAGTCGGGTTGGGGCTGTCCATCGCCCACGACATCGCACGCCGGCACCACGGGCAGTTAACTTTGCGCAATGGGGATCAGGTCGGCCTGGTGGCGACGCTGACCTTGCCACGCACTCCCGCCAAGCCTTGAGGTTTCAGTCAGAAATCCAGGCGAAACGGGCTTGGCGCACACCATCAATCACCACTTCTTCTTCAAACATGGCGGCCGGGCGCACCCACAGGCCCCGCTCGCCATAGAGGGCTCGGTACAGCGTCATCGGCTCCAGCGTTTCGCTGTGGCGCACGGTGTCAAGCACTTCGTAGCGAAAACCCTTGTAATGGCGGTACTGGCCCTTGCGGGTTGGGGTCAAAGGAGGAAGTATTTCGTCAGTCATGGGACAATCCAAAGCTATGCATCCTAAAGTTTTACTCGACGTCTGTTCCGAACTCGTCCGGCTCACCCTCAAATTTGACCACCCTACCGACGCCGTTGTCTCGAAATTTTTTCGTGACAACCGGGGTCTCGGGCCTCGCGAACGCGCCACCCTCTCCGGAACCGTGTACACCGTTCTGCGTAAAAAACTCTTGTTTGACCACTACGCGCCTTCGGGCAGCGGTCCCAAAGAACGCCGCCTGGCGATTCTCGGGTTTTACGGTCCCGGCGATTTTCTGCGCAGTGCCCTGACGGACCTGGAAATCAACTGGCTCGACCAGTGCGAAAAAATCAACGTAGCCGACTTGATGGAACGCCACCGCCACAACCTGCCCGAGTGGCTGGTGCAGCCGCTCAAAGAGCAGTTGGGCGATGAATTCTGGCAACTGGCCGAGAGCCTGAATCAGGGCGCAGGCCTGGATTTGCGCGTCAATGCCCTGAACGCCAAACGCGCCGATGTGCAAAAAGAACTGGCCCAAGTCGGCATCAAAGCCGTCCCGACCCCGTATTCCCCCTGCGGCCTGCGCATTGCCGGCAAGCCGACCTTGAACAAGCTCGATGCCTTTGTGCGCGGTGCCTTTGAGGTGCAGGACGAAGGCTCGCAACTGCTGGCCATGCTGCTCGACGCCAAGCGCGGCGAGATGGTGGTGGACTTTTGTGCCGGTGCCGGCGGCAAGACGCTGGCGATTGGTGCGGGCATGCGCAGCACTGGTCGCCTGTACGCATTCGATACCTCGCCCCATCGGCTGGATGCGCTGAAACCGCGCCTGGCGCGCAGCGGTTTGTCCAATGTGCACCCGGCAGCCATTGCCCATGAGCGCGATGACCGCGTCAAACGCCTGTCCGGCAAGATCGACCGCGTGCTGGTGGATGCGCCTTGCTCGGGTTTGGGGACGCTGCGGCGCAGCCCGGATCTGAAATGGCGCCAAAGCTTGGCCCAGGTTGAGCAAATGGCCGTGACGCAAGCAGCCATTTTGCAAAGCGCGTCCAGGATGCTCAAGCCCGGTGGTCGCTTGGTGTACGCCACGTGCAGCACGATGATTCAGGAAAACGAAGCCATCGCGCAGGCCTTTACCGAAGCCAACCCGGAATTTACCCCGGTGGATGCCGGTGAAATCCTGGCTGGTTTGAAAGTCGAAGGGGCTGAAAAACTGTGCAGCGGCGGAGACAACCATCTGCGCTACCTGCGTTTGTGGCCCCACCGCCATCAGACCGACGGCTTCTTTGCCGCGGTTTGGCAGAGAAAGTAATTCCAGGAAATAAAGACCACTTGTGTGGTCTTTGTCGGCAGATATCCATTTTTTTGCCCAGCGTCTTTAAAATCGATCATCGTCAGGACAGGCTTTAGCGCACCCTGAGGGTGATCGATTTTTTATTGAAAGACTGCCTGATGATGTTCCTGACGGATGGATTGGCACTGAACGCCGTGCTGGATTGGTTGGCGTATGGATTCTGGGATTTGACGTGGTGGCAAATGGTGCTGTTCACACTCGCCATGACCCACATCACCATGATCAGCGTCACGGTTTTTTTGCACCGACATCAAGCCCACCGCGCCTTGGATCTGCACCCGATTTCTTCGCATTTTTTCCGCTTCTGGCTCTGGTTGACGACCGGCCAGGTCACCAAAGAATGGGCGTCCATTCACCGCAAGCACCACGCCAAGTGCGAGCAGGCGGATGACCCGCACAGCCCGCATGTGCATGGCATCAAAACCGTGCTGCTCAAAGGCTACGAGCTGTACCGGGCCGAAGCCCTGAACAAGGAAACCACGGCGCGCTATGGCCACGGCACCCCCAATGACTGGCTGGAACGCCATGTGTACGCCGGTTTGTCCTTTCTGGGGGTGAGTTTGATGCTGGTCCTTGATTTGACCCTGTTTGGTGCCGCCGGTTTGGCGGTCTGGGCGGTGCAAATGGCCTGGACGCCCATCATGGCGGCCGGCATCGTCAATGGGGCGGGACATTTCTGGGGTTACCGCAACTTCGAAGTCACCGATGCCAGCACCAATCTCTCGCCGTGGGGCCTGCTGATTGCAGGTGAAGAACTCCACAACAACCATCACACGTATCCGACGTCCGCCAAACTCTCGGTCAAACCATATGAGTTTGATATTGGCTGGATGTACATCCGTCTCATGCAAGGCCTTGGCTTGGCGGTAGTCAAAAAGACACCGCCCAGGCTGGCCTTTGGTGACATTCGTCCGGTGGCGGATGAAAAGACGCTGGAAGCGCTGATTTCGAATCGCTATGAAATCATGGCCAGCTATGCCCATGACATGCGCCGCGCCTTCAAGGAGGAACTGGCCGCCCTGAAGCTGCGCAGTGCGGACGCCGCCGTCATCCAGGCGGCCCAGCGTTGGATGCACCGGGATGCCGACAAAGTGCCTGCCGCCGCCGTTCCTCATCTCGCCACGGCCCGTAACGCATCGCCGGTGCTGGACAAAATGGTGGTCATGCGGGAGGAGCTGCGCCAGATGTGGCTCAACCGCTCACACAGCCGGGAGCAACTGGCGGTCAATCTGCAAGCCTGGTGCCACCGCGCGGAGGCCAGCGGCATTGCGGCCTTGCAGGAGTTCTCGCTGCGGTTGCGGGCGGCCCGGATTTGAATTGAATTTATAGGCCCGCAGATTCAACTACAAAGTGCATCAGTAGGTAGTTTAAGGGGAGTCATTTTCAAGTGATAAAAGACCTCATGCGGGGTGCGATAGCCCAGGCATTTGCGAGGCCGGTGGTTAAGCCGGTAGACCGCCTCATTGACCTCATCCTGGCTGACCTTGAGGAAGCTGGTGTTCTTGGGAAAGAACTGGCGCAGCAAGCCATTGTGGTTTTCATTGAGCCCGCGCTCCCACGAGCAGTACGGATGCGCAAAGTACACCTTGGCCTGCAAGCACTGGGCTATGAATTCATGCTCGGCGAACTCTTTGCCATTGTCAAAGGTCAGCGTCTTGCAGCGACTCTTGTGGGGCCGCAGCAGCGCGATGATGGCCGGTGTGACCTTCGTGCTATGGCGCGAGTCCAACTGGCTGGCCAGGGTGTAGCGGGATTTGCGCTCCACCAGCGTGACCAGCACACCCTGGTGTCCTTGGCCAATGACGGTGTCGCCTTCCCAGTCACCTAGGCGGCTACGCTTGTCCACCACGGCGGGACGCTGCTCAATACAGAGGCGATTCTTCAATGTGCCCCGGCGCTCCTGGCCACTGCCATAGCGCTTGCGCCGGACCTTTTGGCAGCGCAGGTAGCGCACCAAGTCCCCGCCTGTCGCCTTGTCTTGGTAGGCGTGCTGGTAAATGCTCTCCGTGCTGATGGAGATGGCCTTTTCCAGCTTGAGTCGCCCGCTGCACTGCTGGGGTGAGAGGTGCAGGCGCAGGTAGGTATTCACATGGCGCCACTGCTCGGCGCTGAAGTGGCGTGCATTGCGCCGCTCGCATTGGCGGGCACGGGCTTGTTGGTGGGCGAGAGCGGGTTTGTAGCCGCCAGGCCCAGCGTTGCGTTTGAGCTCTCGGGTAATCGCCGAGCGATCTCGTTGGAGCTCTGCAGCAATGCGGGCAAGACTTATGTTTTGACGCTTGAGCGCATGGATTTGGTATCGTTCGTCTTGGGTCAAGTGTGTGTAGGTCATGGTGCTCGTTGAGACTGGCTGGTCACAAAGAGCTCATCCTATTTGCTCTTGGCCCAACCGTTTTTCAAACGGTGCACTTCATACTTGAACCCGCTGCCATTTTGGCCTCTAGCCCCTGTGTATATTGCCTGAGTAACTATTGAATTTATAGCGATTGAGTGCGCAAGATATTGAGGTTT
This sequence comes from Pseudomonadota bacterium, assembly GCA_040385425.1. Lineage (GTDB taxonomy): Bacteria > Pseudomonadota > Gammaproteobacteria > Burkholderiales > Burkholderiaceae_C > Rhodoferax. Next base: position 18,878 of record JAZKHK010000139.1, read on the forward strand.
GGACGCAAAAAAGCCCGCTTCATGCGGGCTTTTTTGTGGGTAACAAAGCTGAATTACTTCAGTTTCATTTCTTTGTAGTCTACGTGCTTGCGAGCTTTGGGATCAAATTTCTTGATCAACATTTTCTCGGGCATGGTTTTCTTGTTTTTGCTGGTGGTATAGAAGTGGCCAGTGCCAGCTGTCGATTCCAGCTTGATTTTTTCGCGTCCGCCTTTGGTTGCCATGGTGCTGCTCCTTATGCTTGGCCGCGTGCGCGCAGGTCTGCGAGCACAGAATCAATACCGTTTTTGTCGATCAGACGCAAACCGGCGTTGGAGATGCGCAAGCGGATCCAACGGTTTTCGGTCTCGACCCAGAAACGGCGATATTGCAGGTTCGGCAGGAACCGGCGCTTGGTTTTGTTGTTGGCGTGGGAAACATTGTTCCCGACCATGGGGCCCTTGCCCGTGACTTCACATACGCGTGCCATTTGGACACTCCAGAAGACGTAAACACTTGCATGTTCACTCGTTAACAGCTTTCGCCGCACCTCGCCACATCGTGATGTGGCGGTAAAAAGATTCCCCGGCAAATACCGGAAAAGCCTTCGATTATAACTATTTCAGTCTTGCCCAAGAAAGCGTTGCGCATCCAGGGCTGCCATGCAGCCGGTGCCAGCACTGGTAATGGCCTGACGGTACACATGGTCCTGCACATCGCCAGCGGCAAAAATGCCAGGCACGCTGGTTTGGGTAGCAAAACCCTTGAGCCCGCCCTGGGTGACGATGTAGCCGCCCGCCATCTCCAGTTGGCCCTGGAAGATCTCGGTATTGGGCGAGTGGCCAATGGCAATGAAGCAGCCTTTGAGCGTCAGGTCTTCGGTGGCACCCGTGGTGACGCTTTTCAGGCGCACGCCGGTGACGCCGCTTTGGTCGCCCAGCACTTCATCCAGCGTGAAGAAGGTCTTGAGTTCAATCTTGCCCGCCGCTACTTTCTCCATCAGTTTGTCGATCAGGATCGGCTCGGCCTTGAACTTGTCGCGGCGGTGTACCAAATAGACTTTTGTGGCGATGTTGGACAGGTACAGCGCTTCTTCCACCGCCGTGTTGCCGCCGCCGACCACGCAGCAGACTTCGTCGCGGTAGAAAAAACCGTCACAGGTGGCGCAGCCCGACACGCCGCGGCCCATGAACGCGGTTTCGGACGGCAGCCCCAGGTATTTGGCCGAGGCGCCGGTGGCGAGGATGAGCGAATCGCAGGTGTACTGGCCGCTGTCACCTGTCAAGGTGAACGGGCGCTTGCTGAAATCAACCGCGCTGATGTGGTCGAACACGATCTCGGTCTTGAAACGCTCGGCGTGCTCCAGAAAACGCTGCATCAGCTCCGGTCCCTGCACGCCATTGACGTCGGCGGGCCAGTTGTCCACATCGGTGGTGGTCATCAGTTGGCCGCCCTGGGCGATGCCGGTGACCAGCAGGGGTTTGAGGTTGGCGCGTGCGGCATAAATGGCGGCGGTGTAGCCTGCGGGGCCGGAGCCCAGAATCAAAACTTGGGCATGCCTGGTGTTTGACATTTGAAGAACCTTTTAAGAAAAATCTGATGTGCCGTGTACAGTGCTGGATAGTATGACTTATTCAATCAATACCCTGAATTCTGCCCGCTCTTCGTCGCCGCCAAGCCGCTCGGGGCTGGGGCGTTTTGCCGATGAACTTGGCCTGCTGGCCGGCTTGGTTTTTCTTGCGCTCTGGCTGGTGGCGCTCTTGACCTACTCGACCCAGGATATGGCCTGGTCCACCTCCGGCAGTGGCGGGCCTTTGCTGAACCGGGCCGGGCGGCTGGGGGCCTGGCTGGCGGATGCGAGCTATTTCGTGCTTGGATTTTCCGTTTGGTGGTGTGTGGCGGCCGGTATTCGGGCCTGGCTTTCGGGTCTGGCCCGCTGGCTGCGCGGGCGCGAACTGCTGACGCCGTCGCAGGACGAGGCTGGTGCCATGTCAAATTCGCGGATTGCCCGATTCACCGCCAGCCGGTCCGCCTTCTGGTGCGGTTTGGCTCTGCTGCTGTGCGCCAGTGCCAGCCTGGAGTGGTCGCGCTTTTACAGCCTGGAAGCGCGTCTTCCGGGGTATGGCGGGGGCATTCTGGGTTATGTCCTGGGGCCTTTGGGCACGCATTGGCTGGGTTTTGCCGGTGCCGGACTGCTGGCCATCACCTTGGGCGTGATCGGCACGGCCTTGGTGTTCCGCTTTTCCTGGGGGCAGGTGGCCGAGCGGCTGGGCGCCTGGCTGTTCTTTCAGGTCGAATCCCGGCGCGAGAAGCGGGAAGTGGCGCAGGACATTGCCATGGGGCAGCGGGCTGCGCGGGCGCGGGAAGAGGTGGTGATTGAGGAGCGCCAGGACATTGCCGATCACCATTACCCCAAACCCGTTATCGTCGAGCCGGTGCTGATGGATGTGCCCAAGAGTGACCGGGTGGTCAAAGAGCGCCAGAAACCCCTGTTTTCCGAGATGCCCGACAGCAAGTTGCCGCAGGTTGACCTGCTGGACTCTGCGTTGTTGAACCAGGAGACGGTGGCCCCTGAAACGCTGGAGATGACCAGCCGCATGATCGAGAAAAAGCTCAAGGATTTTGGTGTTGATGTGCGCGTGGTGCTGGCCCAACCCGGTCCGGTGATCACGCGTTACGAGATCGAGCCCGCCACCGGGGTCAAGGGCTCGCAGATTGTGGGTCTGGCCAAAGACCTGGCGCGGTCCCTGAGCCTGGTCTCCATCCGCGTGGTGGAAACCATTCCCGGCAAAAACTACATGGCGCTGGAGTTGCCCAACGCCAAGCGCCAGTCCATCACGCTGTCTGAAATTCTGGGCTCGAATATTTACCACGAAGCCAAGTCCCTGCTCACCATGGGGCTGGGCAAGGACATTGTGGGCAATCCGGTGGTGGTTGATCTGGCCAAAATGCCGCACGTGCTGGTGGCGGGTACCACCGGCTCGGGTAAATCAGTGGGGATCAACGCCATGATTTTGAGCCTGCTGTACAAGGCCGAAGCCCATGACGTGCGCCTGTTGATGATCGACCCCAAGATGCTGGAAATGTCGGTGTACGAGGGCATTCCGCATTTGCTGGCACCGGTGGTCACCGACATGAAACAGGCCGCTTACGGCCTGACCTGGTGCGTCAATGAAATGGAGCGCCGCTACAAGCTGCTGAGCAAACTGGGCGTGCGCAATCTGGCCGGTTACAACGCCAAGATCGACGAGGCCAAGGCGCGCGGCGAGCATATCGGCAACCCCTTCAGCCTGACACCCGAAGCCCCCGAGCCGCTGGAGCGGCTGCCGCACATCGTGGTGGTGATCGACGAGCTGGCCGATTTGATGATGGTCATCGGCAAGAAGATTGAAGAGCTGATTGCCCGTCTGGCGCAAAAAGCGCGGGCAGCCGGCATTCACCTGATTCTGGCGACCCAGCGTCCCAGTGTGGATGTGATCACCGGTCTGATCAAGGCCAACATCCCGACCCGCATTTCCTTCAAGGTCAGCAGCAAGATCGACAGCCGCACCATCCTCGACCAGATGGGCGCCGAGGCACTGCTGGGCTTGGGCGACATGCTTTACATGCCCGGCAGCGGCTTGCCGACCCGGGTCCATGGCGCTTTTGTCAGCGACGAAGAAGTGCACCGCGTTGTGAGTTATCTCAAGTCCCAGGGCGAGCCCAATTATGTTGAAGGCGTGCTGGAAGGCGGCACGGATGACAGCGTGGGCGATTTGATGGGTGAGGGCGGCAGCAGCGGTGAAAAAGACCCGATGTACGACCAGGCGGTCGAGGTCGTGCTGAAAAACCGCAAGGCCAGCATCTCGCTGGTGCAGCGCCACTTGAAGATTGGCTACAACCGTGCCGCGCGGCTGGTGGAAGACATGGAAAAGGCCGGTCTGGTCAGCTCCATGAGCAGCAGCGGTCAGCGTGAAATTTTGGTGCCCACGCGGGCGGAGTGAATCGAATGATGAAACAAATTGCTACTTTTTTGATAGCTTTCTATGCAGGTGTGACGGGGGCTACAGGGCTGGAAAGCCTCGAAACCTTCGTGAAAACGGTGAAAACCGGTCGTGCCGACTTCACCCAGGTCGTGACCGCCCCGCCCAAAGACGGGCAGGCGCCCCGCGCCAAAACGTCCAGCGGCACTTTTGAGTTTTTACGCCCCAGCCGGTTCAAGTTCATCTACAAAAAACCGTTTGAGCAAAGCATTGTGGCCGATGGCCAAACGCTGTGGCTGTATGACGTGGACCTGAATCAGGTGACGGCGCGCAAGCAATCGCAAGTGTTGGGCTCCACGCCCGCTGCTCTGATTGCTGCCGCGCCTGATTTGAACGCCTTGCAGGCGGACTTCACGCTGGTCAATGCGCCGGACAAGGACGGGTTGCAATGGGTCGCGGCCACGCCGAAGTCGAAAGACGGGCAGTTGCAGACGGTTCGTGTTGGTTTTCGTGCCGGCGAACTGGCTTCGCTCGAAATTCTGGACAGTTTCGGCCAAAAGTCGAGTCTGACTTTTGGTGCCTTTCAAACGAACGCGGCGCTGGGGGCCAGCCACTTTCAGTTCAAGCCGCCGGCGGGGGCTGATGTGATCCGGCAGTAATTACTTGAAGTATTTCCCGATGGAGCGGCTCAGCCAGTTGCCTTCTTTTTTGTTCTGGACAATGGTGGTGATGCTGGCTTTGACCTCGGTGACATAGGCCATGTCATCGCGCTTGATGTGGTGGATCAGCCAGGTACTGAGCATGCCGTGGAGCTGTGAGCCGACATCTTCGCCACCGTTGTGTTTTTCCTGGTACCGCGCCACCCGTTTGACAAACATATCGTGGACCGCTTTGTGAGGCACGGCAAATTTGTAGCCGGCTTCTTCCTGCAGGCTTTCCTCGAAGGAAAAGTGTGAAACGGTGTAATCCACCAGTTCATCCAGGACAGTTCCAACAGAGTCCCGGTTTTTTTGCTTGATGGCATCGCCCAACTGGTTGATGTAGTCAACAATCCTTTTGTGCTGGCTGTCGATCACATCAATTCCTGTGTTCAGGTCGGGTGTCCATAATAGTGTCATATTTTCCCTTTAAGAAGCCTCACGGCTTGCTCTGGTCTTTCTGCGTAAATTTAGAATCTCATGATTCTGTGGTTCGTTTGTATTGAAGTCAATCCGGGGGAATGCGCGATTGCCGCCCTTTTTCTTGATTGAGGTCAATCGGCGCCATGTTTTCTGATTTACATCAAAGTTCTCCAAAAGATCTGTCGCTGCAACGCCACGCAGTCAACCCAGGCCGCCAAGCACACCATCCTATGACTCGCCTTATCCAACCCGCTGACGCCCCTCTGGCCGAACGCTTGCGTCCGCGTAAGCTGGCTGAAGTCATTGGCCAGCAACACCTGTTGGGGGAGGGCATGGCCTTAAGGCTGGCGTTTGAATCGGGTCAGCCGCACAGCTGCATTTTGTGGGGGCCGCCGGGCACTGGCAAAACCACGATTGCGCGCCTGATGGCTCACGCGTTTGACGCGCAGTTCATCACCATCAGCGCCGTGCTTGGGGGCGTCAAGGACATTCGTGAGGCCGTGGAGCAAGCCCAGATTGCGCTGGGGCAGGGCCGACGCACGCTGGTGTTTGTAGATGAGGTGCACCGCTTCAACAAAAGCCAGCAAGATGCTTTTTTGCCGCATGTGGAGAGCGGCCTGTTTACTTTTATCGGCGCCACCACCGAGAACCCGTCGTTCGAGGTGAACTCCGCCTTGTTGTCACGGGCTGCGGTGTATGTGCTGCAACCGCTCTCGCCACAGGATTTGGAGCAAATAGTGGCTTCAGCCCTTGCGGTGCAAGCGCTGCCAGCTATTGAAAAGATAGCGATTGACCGCTTGATAAGCTATGCCGATGGCGATGCCCGGCGTCTGCTCAACACACTGGAAACGCTGGCCGTGGCAGCCAGCCAGGAAAAACGGGCTGAGATCACCGATGCTTGGTTACTCAAGGTGCTGGGCGAGCGCATGCGCCGTTATGACAAGGGCGGAGACCAGTTTTACGACACCATCAGTGCGCTGCACAAATCCGTGCGCGGATCCGACCCCGACGCTGCCCTGTATTGGTTTGTGCGCATGCTCGATGGCGGCGCCGACCCGCGGTATCTGGCGCGTCGCCTGATCCGCATGGCCACTGAAGACATCGGCCTGGCGGACCCGCGGGCCTTGCGCCTGGCGCTGGACGCATCTGAGGTATACGAGCGCCTGGGCTCGCCTGAAGGTGAGCTGGCCCTGGCCGAATGTGTGGTGTACCTGGCCGCAGCCGCCAAATCCAATGCGGTCTATAAGGCATTTAACGAGGTCAAAGCGTTCGTCAAAAAAGACGGCACACGCCCGGTGCCCATGCACCTGCGCAATGCGCCAACCAAGCTCATGAAAGACCTGGACTACGGCAAAGGGTATCGCTATGCGCACGATGAAGCGGGTGGCTTTGCCGCGGGGGAGCGCTATCTGCCGGACGGCATGGTTTCACCCGGTTTTTACCGTCCGGTGGAGCGTGGGCTGGAAATCAAAATTGCAGAGAAGTTGCGCCAGCTCAAAAACCTCAATCATCAGGGCGACTGATGCCGGATAAGACTTGCTGATGGTGTTTCGCGCAAGGGTAAACCCCCTCTGTCGCGTGAATCTCATCGGGTGTGTCCTCGCTACAATCGCGTCCACCCACCGGCCAGCATCGTGATATTTGTCACTATGCTGGCCGGTTTATTGCTTAGGAATTGGTAGAGCTCAAAAGGCAGCACCGCTCGTCAGCAACTCGCTGATTCATGCGCCGGCCAAAAATCGGAGAAGTTTATGGATACCTTCATACAGCAGATCATCAATGGTCTGGTGTTGGGCAGCATGTATGCCCTTGTCGCCCTGGGTTACACCATGGTGTACGGCATTATCGGTTTGATCAATTTCGCCCATGGTGAAGTGTTGATGGTCGGGGCCCTGACCAGTTGGACCATCATTGGTTTGATGACCGATGCCATGCCCGGCGCACCAGGCTGGATCATTTTGTTGATCTCCCTGCTGATTGCCTGTGTGGTTGCGGCCACCCTCAATTTTGTGATTGAGAAAGTCGCTTACCGGCCTCTGCGCAACAGCCCGAAACTGGCGCCGCTCATCACGGCCATTGGCATGTCCATCCTGCTGCAAACGCTGGCCATGATCATCTGGAAGCCCAACTACAAACCTTTCCCCACCTTGTTGCCCAGCACGCCGATTGATGTCGCCGGTGCCGTGATCACACCGACCCAGGTGCTGATTCTGGCCATGACTGCGGTGTCCCTGGCAACTCTGATGTACGTGGTGAACTACACCAAACTGGGTCGCGCCATGCGCGCTACGGCCGAGAACCCAAGGGTTGCCGCACTGATGGGCGTCAAGCCGGATGTGGTGATTTCTGCCACTTTTCTGATTGGTGCGGTGCTGGCAGCCATTGCCGGTGTGATGTGGGCCGCCAACTACGGCACCGTGCAGCACACCATGGGCTTTTTGCCGGGACTCAAGGCCTTCACCGCTGCGGTGTTTGGCGGTATCGGCAACCTGGCCGGTGCGGTGGTCGGTGGCATCCTGCTGGGCTTGATCGAATCACTGGGCGCAGGCTACATCGGCGCGCTGACCGGTGGTGTGCTGGGCAGCCACTACTCCGATATTTTTGCGTTCGTTGTTCTGATCATCGTGCTGACGCTGCGGCCTTCCGGTCTGCTGGGTGAGCGTGTGGCGGATCGTGCCTGAAAGACTAGTCATGAAACAAAAACAAATCATTGCCTTCATCGCCGCAGCCATTGGCTTGCTGGTGCTGCCGCTGATCTTGCAGGGCTTTGGCAACGCCTGGGTTCGCATTGCCGATATGGCGCTGCTCTATGTGCTGCTGGCCCTGGGGCTCAACATTGTGGTGGGCTATGCCGGCCTGCTGGATTTGGGTTATGTGGCCTTTTTTGCCATTGGCGCCTATATGTACGGTTTGCTGGCGTCGCCGCACCTGACCGATACCTTCCCGATGATTGCGGCAATGTTTCCGGATGGCATGCATGCCCCCATGTGGATCGTGGTGCCGGCAGCCGCTGGTCTGGCCGGCATGTTCGGTATTTTGCTGGGCGCGCCCACCCTGCGCTTGCGCGGCGACTACCTGGCCATCGTCACCTTGGGGTTTGGTGAAATCATCCGGGTGTTCATGAACAACCTGGACCATCCGGTCAACATCACCAACGGTCCCAAAGGACTGGGGCAGATTGATTCCCTGAGTTTCTTCGGGCTGGACCTGGGTAAAAAAATCATGATTGGTGATTTTCAACTGGCGTCGGTTTCTCTCTACTACTACTGGTTCCTGGCCTTGGTTCTGGTCAGTGTGGTGATCTCGCACCGCTTGCAACTCTCCCGCGTGGGTCGCGCCTGGATGGCGATTCGTGAAGACGAAATCGCGGCCAAGGCCATGGGCATCAATACCCGCAACATGAAGCTCATGGCCTTTGGCATGGGCGCCACCTTTGGCGGCGTGTCGGGCGCCATGTTTGCGTCGTTTCAAGGTTTCATTTCCCCCGAGTCATTCAGCTTGATGGAGTCGGTGATGATTGTGGCCATGGTGGTGCTGGGCGGCATTGGGCATTTGCCCGGCGTCATTCTGGGCGCCGTGCTGTTGTCGGCCTTGCCAGAAGTGTTGCGCTATGTCGCAGGACCCTTGCAATCCATGACCGATGGCCGGCTGGATGCGTCGATTTTGCGTCAGCTGCTGATTGCGCTGGCCATGATCACCATCATGCTGATGCGTCCGCGCGGCCTGTGGCCTTCGCCGGACCACGGCAAGTCGCTGCAAAACGTTAAATGAACCCGGAACGAACATGACAGACACCGTACTCAACGTCTCTGGCGTTTCCAAACGATTCGGCGGCCTGCAGGCCCTGAGCGAGGTTGGCATCAATATCAAGCGGGGTCAGGTCTATGGCCTGATCGGTCCCAACGGCGCGGGCAAGACCACATTTTTCAATGTGCTGACCGGCCTTTACACCCCCGACAGCGGCACCTTTGAGCTGGCCGGCAAGACCTACCACCCCACGGCGGTGCATGACGTGGCCAAAGCGGGCATTGCGCGCACCTTTCAGAACATTCGCCTGTTTGCCGAAATGACCGCACTGGAAAACGTCATGGTCGGGCGCCACATCCGCACCCATTCGGGTTTGCTGGGCGCGATCTTCCGCACGGCGGGTTTCAAGGCCGAAGAAGCCGCCATCACCCAGCGTGCGCAAGAGTTGTTGGACTATGTGGGCATTGGCAAATTGGCTGACTACAAAGCCCGCACGCTGAGCTATGGTGACCAACGCCGCCTGGAAATCGCCCGCGCTTTAGCGACCGACCCGCAGCTCATTGCACTCGATGAACCCGCTGCTGGCATGAACGCCACCGAGAAAGTCATGCTGCGCGAGCTGATTGCCAAAATCCGCAACGACAACCGCACCATTTTGCTCATCGAACACGATGTGAAGCTGGTCATGGGTCTGTGCGACCGTCTGACCGTACTGGACTATGGCAAGCAAATTGCTGAGGGCACACCAGCCGAAGTGCAGAAAAACGAAAAAGTAATCGAAGCCTACCTTGGCACCAGCGGGCACTGAAATGACAAATATTCTTCTTAAAGTAACAGGCCTCAAAGTGGCCTACGGTGGTATTCAGGCCGTCAAAGGCGTTGACTTTGAAGTGCGCGAAGGCGAGCTGGTCTCCCTGATCGGCTCCAATGGCGCTGGTAAAACCACCACCATGAAAGCCATCACCGGCACCTTGCCGATCAACGATGGCGACATTGAGTACCTG
>JAZKHK010000140.1:0-2818 GCA_040385425.1 Pseudomonadota bacterium
TGAGCTGCAGCGCGTGGCTGGTGTTGTTGATGTCTTCGCTGGTGCAGGCAAAGTGCACAAATTCACCGGCGGCCAGCAGTTCGGGACGCGCGTCAAATTTGGACTTGATCCAGTATTCGACCGCTTTCACATCGTGGTTGGTGACTTTTTCGATCGCCTTGATGGCTTCGCCATCGGCTTCGGAGAAGTTTTTGACCAAACCCATCAAGTACGTGCGGGCGCCGGGCGACAGTGGCTTGAATTCGGCAAAGCCGCAATCGCTCAGGGCGATGAACCAGGCCACCTCGACCTGCACGCGGCGTTGCATATAGCCCTGCTCGCTCATGACAGGACGGAGTTTGGCAAGTTTGGCGGCGTAACGGCCGTCCAGCGGGGAAAGGGCGGAGATAGGGGAGAAATTCATGCGCGGATTGTAGTTGTGAGCCCGCATTGACCGCTGGTAAGGTCTGGCAAATGTTGATGTATAGAATGAAAGCTCACCCAACGACGAATACCCCATGAAATTACTCGGATCCATTACCAGCCCCTATGTGCGTAAAGTGCGCGTCGTCATGGCCGAGAAAAAGCTGGACTTTGACTTTGTGACCGAGGACGTCTGGTCGGCTCAGACCACGATTGCCGACTCCAACCCGCTGGGCAAGGTTCCCTGCCTGGTGATGGAGGGTGGCGAAGCCCTGTTTGACTCGCGCGTGATCGTCGAATACCTCGACACCCTGTCGCCCGTGGGCAAACTGATTCCGTCCCTGAGCCGTGAGCGCGCCGAAGTCAAGACCTGGGAAGCCCTGGCCGATGGCCTGCTGGATGCCGCCATCCTGGCGCGACTCGAAGCGACCTGGGCCGGGCGCAGCGACGAACAACGCTGCCAGGGCTGGATTGACCGCCAGCTCGGCAAGGTGGATGCGGCCGTCAAGGCCATGAGTCGGGGCCTGGGCGAAAAAGTGTTTTGCGTCGGCATTCACCTCACGCTGGCCGACATCGCCGTGGGCGTGGCCCTGAGCTACCTGGATTTCCGGTTTCCACAACTGGACTGGCGCACCGATTACCCCAATCTGCAAAAACTGAACGACAAGTTGATGCTGCGCCCCAGCTTTATGGAAACGCGACCGGCCTGAGATAGGCCAGCGCCCTCACCAGGGACTGGTGGTGGCGGGCAGCCTGGTGAGCACCAGCAGGCGTTCCAGGTTGATCTTGACCTTAACATCGCGCTCCGGTACGCCGGACACAATGCGGAACTCCGGCTTGCTGGTGTCGCGCACGATCAGCTCGCCGGTGGGCATGCCGCTGCGGTTGACCACCACGGCCACGCGCGGGGTGGTGGTGTTGGCGCCGCGCTTGATCACTACCGCAATTTCGTCGGTACTCAGGCGCACAAACGAGCCTGGCGAATAAATGCCCACGGCCTTGATCAGGGCCGCGCCGCTTTCATCCACTTTTCTGGTTTCATCAAAATAGCTGGCCTGCATGGCGCTGGCAGGTGAATCGGGCGTGCGCGAGGCCCGGGGCGCCAAACGTGCGGCAAACATGTCCGCGCGCTGGATCAGGCGCGCCATGCGCTGGCCGGGCGTGCGGCCCCGCAAGGGGCCTGGTATTTTTTCGCGGTGGTCAATCACGGCTTCCAGCCAGACCTGGTCCGTCACCCCTAATTGCTCAAGCATATGGGCGGACCGAAGGGCGTGCTCTTCGATCAGGCGTTGCTGCTCCGCGTTGGGGGGCTCTTTTTGCTGTGCCAACAGGTCCTGCAGCTCGGTCATGCCGATGTTCATGGTCAGCGCCGCTTTGCACAGCGTGTCTTCCATTTCGGGGGGCCATTTCAGCACTTCGCGGGCGGCCAGACTGCACATCACACTCACCAGCATGGCGTGCGTGGCGCTGTAAAGCTGCAACTCGCTGCTGGAGAGGTGGATCAGCGCAAACAAGGTGCCGTCCGGGTTGATGCGTGCGTGCCGGTTGAGCTGTTCCTGCAATTTGTTCAGCCGGGTGCGAAAAGTGGCCGGGTTGTTGTCGCGCAGCATGGCGTTGGCCTGGGCTTGCAGGTCCAGCCAGCCGGGCTCCTCTGTGTTGACGGCCTCCGGGAGGTTTTCCTTCTCCAGTTCCAGGGTTGAAAACTGGCTGTCTGCGATCTGACCCAAGGCGCGCTCTTCGAGCACCATATGGCGAAGTTTGCTCACATAGGCGCGGCGATGGGTTTCGGACTCGCTCACATCAATGAACAGGGTGCCACGCTCCCCGATGATCGTGTCGAGCTCTTTCCGATTGGCCACGACCAAGCCTTTTTGGGCCAGCAACACGCCGTCCTCGTCCCACAGCGAAAAGGCGAGCGGCTGACCGATGCGGATGTTGTCGATATTGACGGTGACGAGATTCATAAAATGACGGGGATTATGCCAAGAGGTCGGCATGGTGCTAGCTTAATGGTTTGGCCATCCTGCTAGCATCAAAGGCATGACCGATTTACCTTCCATTTCTGCCCTTTCCGACAAAATTTGCGGCCGTGCCAGCGTCTTGGCCCGCGTGGCCGAGTTGCCCCGGCCGCTGGTGTTCACCAACGGCGTGTTCGATGTGCTGCACCGTGGTCACGTCATGTACCTGGCGCAGGCCCGGGCTTTGGGGGCGAGTCTGGTGGTGGCGCTGAACACCGATGCCTCGGTCCGGCGGCTGGGTAAAGGCCCGGACCGCCCGCTCAATATCGAAGCCGACCGCGCCTTCGTCATGGCCGCCCTGGCCAGCACCAGCCTGGTGACCTGGTTTGAAGAAGACACGCCGCTGGAGCTGATTGCTGAAATCAAACCCGACATCCTGGTCAAGGGCGGCGACTACG
>JAZKHK010000141.1:0-9787 GCA_040385425.1 Pseudomonadota bacterium
GACATCAGCATTATGAATGCTGCGCTATAACCAACTGAGCTATATCACCAACAGCCCGAGATTATAGCGACTTAGTCAGCTGTTCTTCAAAGATTCTGGAAATTTGCCTTGCGTTTGTTCACAAAGGCGTCCATGCCTTCTTTTTGGTCGGCGGTGGCGAACAAGGCGTGGAACAAACGGCGTTCAAAATGAATGCCATCGCTCAGGGTGCCTTCATAGGCCCGGTTGACCGATTCTTTGGTGGCCATGGTGGCAATATGCGAGTACTCGCTGATCATCAGTGCAGCGCCCAGCGCCTCTTCCATCAGCTTGTCCAGCGGCACCACGCGGCTGACCAATCCGGCGCGTTCGGCTTCCACCGCGTCCATCATGCGGCCGGTCAGCGCCATGTCCATGGCCTTGGCCTTGCTCACTGCGCGCGGCAAACGCTGAGTGCCGCCGGCGCCAGGGATGATGCCCAGCTTGATTTCGGGCTGGCCGAATTTGGCGTTGTCGGCCGCGATGATGAAGTCGCACATCATCGCCAGCTCGCAGCCGCCACCCAGTGCAAAACCGCTGACCGCCGCAATGACGGGCTTGCGGATGGAGCGGATCTGCTCCCAGTTGCGCGTGATGAAGTCGCCCTTGTAGGCCTCGGCAAAACTCAAGGTCGCCATGGCGCCAATGTCGGCACCGGCGGCAAAGGCTTTCTCGCTGCCGGTCAGGATCATGCAGCCAATCGCCGGGTCGGCATCAAAGGCGGTGAGGGCGGCGCCCAACTCCGTCATCAACTGGTCATTCAGAGCATTGAGTTGCTTGGGGCGGTTCAGGGTGATGACGCCCACTTTGTCGGCTTCAGTGCGTACAGTGATCAGTTCGTAATTCATGAGTTTCTCCGGTTATTGGCTAAAAAGTAACTATATAGAACAGCAGGGATGTCAAGTTGCGCCCAGCCACTCGCCCACGAGTTTGCTGTCCCGCGCTGCCAGTCGCCAGGTGGTGATGGACGGCGGGAGTGTGAGTGAGAGTGTCAAAAGCCGCTTGTCGCGGGCGACCAGAACGTCCATTTTTGGGGCGGTGCCGGCATACAGCAGCACGTCATCGAGCTTGGTGAGCCGCCAACTGGTGGCCGACTTGGCGGCCCCCACTGTGATGCCCAGCCATTCGTCACCTGCGGCCAAGCCTGCGCTTTCTGCCGCGCCGCCGCGCAACACGGTTTTGATCTGAATCCCGGCGTTCTCGCTCACACGCAAACCCAGGCGTTGAGCGAACTGCGCCGGCTCTTCCAGCACGGCAATGCCTTGCTTCTCCAGCAGCGGCTTGAGGGGCAGATCCGTGGTGCTGTGCACCCAGTGCGCCAGTTCCCGGTCAAAAGAGCGGCCCGCGAGTTCTGCCAGCACGGTGGACAAGTCGTCTTGCGTCATCGGCCCGCCCTGGCAGCGCCGCCACAGGGCGCGCATCACCGCGTCGAGCGTCGTCTGGCCTTCCTGGCGCAAGGTCAGGTCAAGGCACAGCGCCACCAGCGCGCCCTTGGCGTAGTAGCTCACCGTGGCGTTGGGCGTGTTTTCGTCCGACCGGTAGTACTTGACCCAGGCGTCGAAGCTGGCTTGCGCCACGCTTTGCACGTCACGCCCGGGCGTCTGCAGCACCTGGTTGATGGTCTTGGTGAGCAGCTTCAGGTAGCCGGTGTCATCCAGCAGCTTGGCACGGCGCAGCAGCAAGTCGTCGTAATAGCTGGTGAAGCCTTCAAAAAACCAGAGCAGTTGTGTGTAATTTTCCTGGGCGTAGTCGTAGCGGGTGAACTCCGACGGGCGCAGCCGTTTGACGCTCCAGGTATGGAAATACTCGTGGCTGATGAGGCCCAGCAAGGTGGTGTAACCCTCGGCCTGCTTGGATTTGCTATCGGCCAGACGCGGTAAATCCTTGCGCGTGCAAATCAGGGCGGTGGAGTTGCGGTGCTCCAGCCCGCCATAGCCGTCGTCCACGGCGTTGAGCATGAAGAGATAAGTGGTGTGAGGCGGCTTGCTGCTTGCTGCGCGAGACCCCGGCTTGGCGTTGTGCCAAAAGCGGATTTCAGCTTCGCACACGGCCTTGGTGTCGGCCAGCAGCCGGGTGCCGTCAAAACTGGGCGGCGCGCCTGCCACCACAAAACGGTGCGGGATGCCGCCCGCCACAAACGAGCCGCTCCAGAACACACCCATCTCGACCGGGCAGTCCACCAACTCGTCGTAGTTGGCGGCACGGTAGCTGCCGAAGCCATTTTTCGTGACCTTGTGCGGTGTCAGGCCGGTGGCGACCTGCCAGTCGGGCACGGCTTTGTGCGCGGCCAGTGTCAGTTCATGGGCGCTGTCGGTCTGGCCTTCTGCCTGCAGAAACAGGCTGGTGCCGTTAAAAAAGCCCCGGCTGGCATCCAGCCAGGCCGTGCGCACCGAGTTGTCGAAGGCGTACACCTCGTAGCTCAGCACCAGTGGTTTATTCACTTCGCAAGCGGCTTGCCAGGTGCATTTGTCGAGCTGCGTCAGTTCAACGGTCTTGCGGCCCTGGCGCGCTTGCAGCCGCTGCAGACTCTTGGAAAATTCGCGCACCAAGTAGCTGCCCGGAATCCAGGTCGGCAAGCTCAACCGTTGCAAGGCGGCGGGTTGCGCAATGGTGAGCGTGACTGCAAACAGGTGTGCGTGCAGATCAAGCAACTGCACGTTGCAGGCAACGGCCGGCTTCATTTACTGGCGAGCGTGAGTTGTTTCTCCACATCGGCCGCGCCAATGGCCCCCGGCACGCGGGTGCCGTTGGCAAAAATCAAGGTCGGTGTGCCCGTGATTTTGTACTTGCGACCCAGTTCAACATTGCGCGTGAGGGCGGCGACGTCGCAACTGGCCGTAGCGATCGCCTGGTCACGCACCATCCAGTCCTGCCAGGTTTTGGCTTTGTCCTTGGCACACCAGATGTGTTTGGACTTCTCCATCGAATCAGCCCCGAGGATCGGATAGAGAAACATGTGGATCGTCACGTTATCGATTTTTTGCAGGTCCTGCTCAAAACGCTTGCAGTAGCCGCAGTTGGGGTCTTCAAAGACGGCCAGCTTGCGTTTGCCGTTGCCGCGCACGATGGTGAACGCATCTTTGAGCGGCAGGGCGTCAAAGCTGATGGCGGTTAACTTGTCCACGCGCTCTTCGGTCAGGTTGCGGCGCTGTTTGGTGTCAATCAGGCTGCCCTGGATCAGGAAATTCCCTTTGGCATCGGTGTAAAAAATCTCGGTGCCGTTGACGCGGACTTCATACAGCCCCGGCATCGGGCTGGGGGTGACTTCATCGATTTGCTGCAGTTGGGTGATCCGTTCCCCCAGGTTCTTGCGAATGGTCGCTTCCTGCGCGAAGGCGCCCAGGCTGGCCAGCAAGGTGGCTGCCATCACGGTGGTTTTGAACAGTTTCATCAATTCATCCAAATCATTAATTAAAAACCCATGGCCTGCCGGGCGACCCATTGCTTGACCAGGCCGCTGCGCTCAAACCCATTCATGCCCCAGTTGCGCACCGCCGCCCAAGGCGCGCCATCGCGGGAGAACAACTGCTGCAGACTATCCATCGTGCTGCCCATGGCCAACAGTTCCGCCTTGCGCGACCGCTCATAGCGGCGCAGCAACTTTTCGTCGCCAATCGGGCGCCAGTACTCGCGCTCATGCCAAGTCTTTGCTAGCGACGCGACGTCGGACAATCCCAAATTCAGCCCTTGCCCGGCCAGCGGATGCATGTTGTGCGCCGCGTCGCCTGCCAAGGCCCAAGCCTTGCCTGCATGAACGCCGGCCCAGCGCTGGGCTTGTGCTTTTTGGAGCGGCCAGGCACCGCGCTCGCTGCTCAGGCTGAGTTGCCCCAGACATCCTTCGCTGGCAGCTTGCAATTGTTCGCAGAACTCGGCAGGATCAAGTGCCAGCAAAGCCGGCACCCGTTCCCTTAAGACAGACCAGACAATCGCCACCGAGTTCCCCCGGGGGCCGTCAAGCGGTAAAAAAGCCAGGATTTCGCCATTCGAGAACCACTGGCGTGCCATTTGTCCATGCGGGTGTTCACACGTCAACCGTGCGGCAATGGCGGTCTGGGCATAGGGCGTGACATTAAACTCAATGCCGAACTCGGCGCGCGTGCGGCTGGTCCGGCCTTCGCAGATGACGGTCAGGGCGGCAGGCTGGGGCGCATCGAGCAATTCGATTTGCGGCTGAAAACGCACAGCTTCAGCCAGTTGGGCCTCCAGCACCGGCACGTCCACAATCCAGGTCAAACCCGGCACCTTGAGTTCGGCGGCGGAAAAATTCACCTCGCCGCCATCGTCACCTTTGACCTGCATGGCCAGGACTTCCGTCGCATGCTGGGCATCAGGCCAGCAGCGCAGGGATTCCAGCAAAACGCGGGATTTGGTGTTCAAGGCATAGGCCCGTACATCGCCTGTTTGAGAGGCACTGCTTTTGGTCGCCGGGGCCTGAGAGACCAGGCCCACGCGAAGCCGCTCGCGTGCCAGCAACAGTGCCAGGGTGCGGCCCACAATGCCGTCGCCGCGGATGCAAATATCTAAGGGTTGAGTCATGACTGGAATTGTAGGAGGCATCGAATACACTTAAAAGATTGATTCTCAGAGGTATTTTTCATGAAATGTGGCATCGTGGGCTTGCCCAATGTCGGTAAATCGACTTTGTTTAACGCCTTGACCAAGGCCGGCATCGCTGCCGAAAACTACCCTTTTTGCACCATCGAGCCCAATGTCGGCATCGTGGAAGTGCCGGACCCGCGCCTGGATGCGCTCTCCGCCATTGTGAACCCGCAAAAGGTGCAGCGCGCCATTGTCGAGTTTGTGGACATTGCCGGTCTGGTCGCCGGTGCCAGCACCGGTGAGGGCTTGGGCAATAAATTTCTGGCGCACATCCGGGAAACCGACGCCACCATCAACGTGGTGCGCTGCTTTGAAGACGACAACGTGATCCACGTGGCCGGCAAGGTCGATCCGATCTCCGACATCGAAGTGATCCAGACCGAACTGTGCCTGGCCGATTTGGCAGCGGTTGAAAAGGCCTTGCACCGCGTCACCAAGACGGCGCGCTCGGGCGACAAGGAGTCCATCAAGCTGGTGGCGATTCTGGAGAAGTGCCAGACCGCGCTCAATGAAGCCAAGCCGGTGCGCACGCTGGACTTCAGCAAGGAAGAGTTGCCTTTGTTGAAACAGTTTTTCCTGATCACCGCCAAGCCCGCCATGTTCGTGGCCAACGTGTCCGAAGACGGGTTCGAGAACAACCCGTTCCTGGACCGTTTGAAGGCCTACGCCGCTGCCCAGAATGCGCCGGTGGTGGCCATCTGCGCCAAGATGGAAGCCGAAATGGCGGACATGGAGGATGAAGACAAAGCCATGTTCCTGGCCGAACTCGGCCAGGAAGAGCCCGGCTTGAATCGCTTGGTCGTGGCGGCCTACAAGCTGCTGGGCCTGCAAACCTACTTCACGGCGGGCGTGAAAGAAGTGCGCGCCTGGACCATCCATGTCGGCGACACCGGACCGCAGGCGGCGGGCGTGATTCACACGGATTTCGAGAAGGGCTACATCCGCGCCCAGACCATCGCATTTGACGACTTCATCACCTTCAAAGGCGAGCAGGGCGCCAAGGATGCGGGCAAGATGCGCGCCGAAGGCAAGGAATACGTGGTCAAGGATGGCGACGTGATGAACTTCCTGTTCAGTTCTTGATGGGTCGGTAAATTCCCCTATGAGCCATGTGTCACGTCAATGTTGCTTATGGCTTTTGGGGGCTGCGGTTGCGCTCGTTCAGCAGTTGGCTTTCGCTAATGCCGAGCCGCGCTTGGCGTTGCTGATCGGTAACTCTTCCTACAAAGCGTCGCCCTTGGCCAACCCGGTCAATGATGTCCGTCTGATGGAAGGCGCATTGAAGGAGTCCGGATTTACGGTCATCAAGGCCGAAAATGCTTCCATTCGGGAAATGCGCCGCTTGGTGCGGGATTTCGGTGACAGGCTGAAGGCTTCTGGTGGGGTCGGGCTCTTTTACTTTGCCGGACACGGAGTGCAGGTCCGGGGCGAAAATTTTCTGATTTCAACGGATTCCGATATCCGTAATGAAGACGAAGTGGCCGATGACTCCCTCAATGCCAATGTGATTCTGGAAAAAATGCAGAGCGCAGGCAACCGCGTGAACCTGATTGTGCTGGATGCCTGTCGGAACAATCCGTTTTCCGTTAAGTCGCGTTCTGCCACATCTGGCTTGGCCAATATGAGCGCGCCCAGTGGTTCGCTTGTGGCTTATTCGACAGCACCTGGGTCAGTCGCATCAGACGGGAAAGGCCGAAACGGACTTTATACCGAGCATCTGGCAAAAGTCATTCGTCAGCCCGGTTTGCCGGTTGAAGAGGTGTTCAAGCAAGTGCGTGCCGCAGTGCGCAGAGAAAGCAACAACCAGCAGACCCCTTGGGAGAATACCGCTCTGGAAGGGCAGTTCTTCTTCAAAGCGCCGGTTCAAGTAGCTGGGCCAGCACCTGCGATGGTGGCACCCCGCCCAGAGGGGCCAGATCCGGTCGCGTTGGAAATGTCTTTGTGGGATAACGTCAAGACGGCGACAACGGCTGGCGAGTTGCAAGCCTATCTGAACCGCTATCCCAGTGGTTTTTTTGCGGATGTGGCAAAGGCGCGCATGGCGGCCATGGGGAGTTTGGCCAGTGACAAGGCGACGGCCCAAAAAGTTGCTTACGGGCGAACAAGCGTTGACGCCAACCTAAAGGCCGTTGGGGTGTCGCCAGGTGCGACGGTTGCCAGCGGCGTCATCGGTACCCTGGTGATGAAAGATACGCTGACTGGACTTAAAAGTAATCTGGATGTGACGGTGCAGGAGTCGGATGCTGAAAAAACGGTGTACTCCTCGGGTGACGTGATTGCCAGGGATGGCAAGGTGCAGCAAGTCAGGATTGGGAGTGTGGTCGTGCGGGCGTTGTCTGACCCACTTTGGACGCTTCCGATCAAGGCTGGTGCTGAAGGGGAAGTCAAGATTGAACGCACGGATATGAGTGTCAGGAGTCATGGTGTCCTGAAGTGGAAGGCTGTTGCTGCTGGTGATGGCAAGATGAAAATCGAGTCGCGCGTGTGGTACCCCGCTATCGGCGCTGGGTCTGGCGTTTGTATCGTTGCCGGAAAATGGGCGGCTATTTACGATGGAGAACATGCACTGCCCGAGTCTTTTTTTGTTGAACTTCGCGGAGGTGGTGGCTGTAGGGATGTCTTCAATATGGCGTCAGCCGAGTTGCAATTCCAGTGACGCAGGCGTAGCCGCTGCCTGGTACATAAAGTCGTAATTCTGATTTTTAGAGGATATCAGGCTGTAGCCCCCGTCTAATCTGCGTGAGTAGCTACTTTATTGATAGCGACTTCGGTGGCGTTGGTGTGGCGCTTATTTGCCAAATAGGCCTAGTAGCACAGTCGTCATCACCAGGTAGCGGCCCAGTTTGCCAATCGCCATGTACGCCACGCAAGGCCAGAACGGCAGTTTGAGCCAGCCGGCGACGGCGCAGACCGGGTCGCCGACGATCGGCAGCCAGGACAGCAGGCAGGCCTTGGGTCCCAGGCGGGCCAGCCAGTCCACGGCGCGCAGGTGGTGTTTGGAGTGCTTGTAATGGTCAACCACCTTGTGCGAGGCCAGACCCATGGCCCAGGTGACCGCGCCGCCCAGTGTGTTGCCGGCGGTGGCGACCAGGATGGTGGGCCAATACAGCGCCGGATTCAGCTTGATCAGGCCAAACACGGCCGGCTCGGAGCCCAGGGGGAGCAGCGTGGCTGAAATGAAGGAAATCACGAACACCGTGCTCAGTCCCAATTCTGGCAAGGCAAGCAGTTCGAGCAGTTGTTTGATCCAGGCGTCCATGGGTGCGTGAGTATAGGGACGTGTTTCAATTGCTGAAATTTTGGGCAGTTAGAATCAATTGAAGTCGAGTTGTCACATCGCATCCCGCTTCCCAATTCATCGTTTTACCCTGCCTTTTTTGATTTGTTCACATGAACATTGGTCCCTATAGCCTGTCGAATCCTTTCTTTGTGGCCCCCATGGCGGGGGTGACGGATCGGCCTTTCCGCCAGTTGTGCAAACAACTCGGGGCGGGCTACGCGGTGAGCGAAATGATCACGAGCCGGCCGGATTTGTGGAACACGCTCAAGACCGCGCGCCGTGCCAATCACGATGGCGAGCCCGGCCCGATTGCCGTGCAGATCGCCGGCACCGAGCCCTTGATGATGGGCGAAGCGGCGGCCTACAACATCGACCGCGGCGCGCAGATCATTGACATCAACATGGGTTGCCCGGCCAAGAAGGTTTGCAACAAATGGGCCGGCTCCGCCCTCATGCAGGACGAGGCGCTGGCCCTGTCCATCGTCGAGGCGGTGGTGGCGGTCTGTGCCCCGCGCGGGGTGCCGGTCACGCTCAAAATGCGCACCGGCTGGAGCCAGTCGCACAAAAATGCGGTGGTGCTGGCCCGGGCCGCCGAGCGCGCTGGTGTGCAGATGATCACGGTGCACGGGCGCACCCGCGAGCAGGGCTACCGCGGGCAGGCAGAATACGACACCATTGCCGCCGTCAAGGCCGCGGTGGGCGTGCCGGTGGTGGCCAACGGCGATGTGGATTCGCCCGAGAAAGCGCTTGAAGTGCTGGCCGCAACCCGAGCCGATGCGGTGATGGTGGGGCGCGCAGCGCAGGGCCGCCCGTGGATTTTTCGGGAAATGGCGCATTTTTGGGCGACCGGCACTCAGCTGGCGCCGCCGCTGGTGGTCGAGGTCAAGCAGTGGTTGCTGGACCATCTGCAAGACCATTACGCGCTCTACGGCGATTTTTCAGGGGTGCGCACGGCGCGCAAACACATTGGCTGGTATGTGAAGTCCTTGCCGGGTGGCGAGGACTTTCGGGCGCGCATGAATTTGATGGAAGACTGCGAGCGGCAAGCTGCCGCCGTGGCTGATTTTTTTGATGAGTTGAACGGACGCATGGACCGCATCCCCGCGTTCGTTCCGAATGACTTGAAAGGTGAGGAAGAAAAAAATATGGAGGCAACAACATGAGCAATATGCACATAGAAGAATGCGTGCGCAACAGTCTGGAGGGCTACCTGCGGGACTTGGGCGAAAGCGAGCCGGACGGCATGTACAACATGCTGGTCAATGTGGTGGAAAAACCGCTGCTTGAAATCGTCATGCACCACGCGGACAACAACCAGTCCAAAGCAGCCCAGTGGCTGGGCCTGAACCGCAACACGCTGCGCAAGAAGCTGCTTGAACACAAGCTGATCACGTAAGCGCCCCAGAATTCGACCGTGTCCGGTCATCCGATCCCTTAGCAATTATCTTTATTTAAAACCAATGAACGCTCTTCTTTCCGTCTCCGACAAAACCGGCATCGTTGAATTTGCGCAGGCCTTGCACGCCCTGGGCATTAAGCTCCTGTCCACCGGCGGCACCGCCAAACTGCTGGCCGATCAAGGCCTGCCCGTGACCGAAGTGGCCGAAGTCACCGGCTTCCCCGAAATGCTGGACGGCCGCGTCAAGACTCTGCACCCCAAAGTGCATGGCGGCCTGCTGGCCCGCCGCGACCTGCCCGAGCACATGGCGGCCATCAAGGAACACGGCATCGACACCATCGACCTGCTGGTGGTCAACCTGTACCCGTTCGAGTCCACCGTGGCCAAAGCGGGTTGCACGCTGGAAGACGCGATCGAGAACATCGACATCGGCGGCCCGGCCATGGTGCGCAGCGCGGCCAAGAACTGGAAAGACGTGGCGGTGCTGACCG
>JAZKHK010000142.1:0-13517 GCA_040385425.1 Pseudomonadota bacterium
GACCATGACCTCGAATCAAAAAAGCGGCCAAGGCAGCAAGCAAAGCGATAGCTCGCGCGAGCAGCAGCAATCTGGCACCCAAGGATCGGGTGGCTCGTCGTCGGGCTCACGCAGTGGTACGCAAGGTGGTACCCATGAGCAGCATGTGCAGGCAGGCAGCCAAAGTCATAAGAACGACAGTGAGAGCGGCAGCAGCCGCCAGTCAGGCTCTGGCTCATCGAGTTCGCAGCAATCGGGCTCAACGGGCTCATCAAGCTCGCAGCAAACGGGCGGCACCCGAGGCGGCACGCCTGAGCAGCATGCCGAAGCCGGTCGCCAAAGCCACAAGAACGACAATCGTTGATTGATCCGTTTCCAAGGGCGCAAGAGTCTGCCTCGGTGCAAGCCGTGCAGGCTCTTTTTCATGCATCTGCCCACGGCAGATAAAAAGCCTGCCGCCCACTTGTTTCTGATGTGCGCCGTGGCCGATATGGCTCGCATGTTTGAGATCTGTCAACAGAGTTGGCTGGAATGCATGCCATAACTACAAAGCCGTGCGAATGAGGGCTGAGTATGGATCTTCTTGCGATCGTCAAAAGCAATCGTCTTGCCTTCTGGCTAGCTTGCTTTGCGGTATTGGCGATCTTCTTTGTCAGCGAACATTCTTATTACAAGGCCACACAGAGCCTTGACGAGCTGGGAACGATGGGCCAGGCGCGTGTCAGCATCCAGAGTCTGGAGCGGGGCCTGCTCGATGCCGAGACGGCCCAGCACGGCTACTTGCTGACCAACCGCAAAGAGTATCTTGAACCCTACGAAAAGGCGGTCCAGAAAATCGCAGAGGCGCTGCATTATCTGGACCAACATTACCAGGATGCGCCGCAGGCCAAAACACTGCTGGACCAATTGCACAAGTTGACGGAATCCCGGCTTTCGGAACTGGTCCTGACGTTGCGCCTGCACGACGAGGGGAAGGTCGCTGCCGCCACGGACATGCTGTTGAGCGGCATTGGCCGGGAACAGATGGCAGACACGCTGGCACTGAGCGACGACCTCCTTCGGCAGGAGTCCTTGAGAGTGATCGAAGGCCGTGAAAACGTTTACACCACCTTGTGGCTCAGCCGGATCGGCCTTGCGGCGTTTTGCACCTTGGGTATCGTGGCGCTCTTTGTGTATTGGCGGAAAAATTCGGCGCTCTTTCAGCAGCAATTGACACGCAACGGCCGCGTGCAGTCCGAGCGCGACCAACTGGAGAAAGAGGTCACGCGGCGCACCGCGTCCTTGACCCACTTGACGCATCACCTTCAAACCGCCCGCGAAGATGAGCGCAGACGCATTGCGCGGGACTTGCACGACGAGCTGGGCTCCTTGCTGACGTCGGCTAAGCTCGATGCGGCGCGCATCAAGTCGCGGCTGATCGAAACAGACCCGGTGGCGCTTGAACTGCTGACGCATTTGGGGGACACGCTGAACAATTGCATTGCGCTCAAGCGCCGCATCATTGAAGGACTCCACCCGTCGTCACTGACGCACCTCGGTCTGGCGGCAACACTCGAAATTCAGGCGCGTGAATTCACCGAGCAAACCGGCGTCAAGGTGCACTGTGAGCTGTCGCCGGTCCAACTTGGGCCGACCGCTGAACTTGTCATTTACCGGGTCGTCCAGGAGTCCATCACCAACCTCACCAAATACGCGCAGGCTCGCAATGTCTGGCTGACCCTGGGCGCCGGCAATGGGTTTGCCCACGTGGTGGTTCGGGACGACGGGGTCGGTTTTGACCCCGCCACATTGCCTCGTTCTGCTTACGGGCTGGCAGGCATGCGTTTCAGGGTGGAGGCCGAAGGCGGCTCGTTTGCCATCGTGTCCACACCGGGCAGCGGCACCCTGATACGGGCGACCTTGCCAGAGTCTTTAAATGGCCAGGCGCCGAAAAACTGAGCGGCCAGTCTGCTGGCTCAGTCGCCCATGCCGGCGGCGCTCGGCATGTCATCTGCGGTGTCCTTGACGCTTTTTCGGGTGCGCTCGCCCAAGACCTGTTTGAAGCAGGTATTGAAAGCCGGAATGTCCTCGGGCTTTCGGCTGCTGACCCAATTGCCGTCCACCACGGCGGGGGCGTCCACCCAGTGACCACCCGCGTGCTCAATATCCTCTTTCAGGCTGGGCCAGCTGGTCAATTTCCGGCCTTCGACCAGCCCCGCCGATACCAGGAGCCAGGGGCCGTGGCAGATCATGGCAATCGGCTTGCCCTGCTGGTTCATGTGCCTGACGATGCGCTGGGC
Source organism: Pseudomonadota bacterium (assembly GCA_040385425.1). Classification (GTDB taxonomy): domain Bacteria; phylum Pseudomonadota; class Gammaproteobacteria; order Burkholderiales; family Burkholderiaceae_C; genus Rhodoferax. Next base: position 2,259 of record JAZKHK010000142.1, read on the forward strand.
CTCCGCGTTGTGCCGTATCCGGGCGGCATTGATCGCGCCGCCGGGGATCAGGACCGCATCAAATTCATCAGCATTCACTTTGTCAAACGTGATGTCTATTTCGAAGCTGTCGGCCTTTTGTTTGTGGCGGTAAGCCTGCACCTGGCCTTGTTTGTCTGACACCAGGCGGGTCATCACACCGGACTCCTCCAGGGCTTGGCGCGGGCCGGTGAGTTCCTCTTGCTCAAAACCATCGGTCACAAGAATGGCGATATTCAAACCGCCCAGAAGATGTTGGGGCGTCTTGGCCATGGCTACCTTTCGTGTTGGATGTTCGGGCAGTTTAGGAAGCGGCGGCGCCCTGGCGTATCGGCGATCAAGTGCGTGTCATGTAGGACGGAGCCCGGTATCCCGGCCTTTGTGTGCGACATCGCACAGACCTTGCATTGCTTTGGGCCTAAGGTGAGAGAACTTCAGGGAATGGTTGCACCATGATTCGAATTGCCATCGTTGACGACCATGCCATGGTGCGCGCCGGATTGCGCCAGTTTTTCGCGGATCAACTGGATTTTGTCGTGGTCGCGGAAGCGGTCAATGGCCGCGAAGCGCGCGATATTGTGCGCAAGGGCGAGGTGGACGTCATCCTGATGGATATCTCCATGCCGGATCAAAGCGGGGTCGATGCACTGGCCGCCATCAAGGCGCGCGCCCCCGATCTGCCCGTGCTGATCCTGAGCGGCTTCCCGGAGGAGCATTACGCCACCACCTTGCTGCGCCAGGGGGCCAGCGGTTATTTGAACAAAGACTGCGATCCGGAAGAAATCATCCAGGCCATTCGCACCGTGCACGCAGGGCGCAAGTACATCACGGCCGGGGTGGCGGAGCGCCTGGCCGAAGGCTTGAGTGGCGGGGGCACGCAACTGCTTCATGAACAGCTCTCCGAGCGCGAGTTGCAGGTGTTTCTGCGGCTGGCCAAGGGCGAAACCATTGGCCACATGGCCGTGAGCATGTCCCTCAGCGTCAAGACGGTCAGCACGTACCGCACCCGGGTGATGGAGAAAATGCAGCTTGAGTCCAACAGCGATTTGACCTATTACGCCCTCAAGCATGGGCTGATTCAATAGCTCAGTTTCGCCGAACCCGACCTTTAAGCCACGCCAACCCGGCAGAGGTGCCGCCGGGCTGCGCACCCAGGCGAGGCCGGTACTCGCAGCCGACCCAACCCGCATAGCCAAATTCGTCCAGCAGCGCGAACAGGTAGGGGTAGTTCAACTCACCGCCATCCGGTTCGTGCCGGTCGGGCACGCCGGCAATCTGGACATGGCCCACGCGGCCGGTGGGCAGGTAGGTGCGCAGCTTCATGGCCACATCGCCTTCGACGATCTGGCAGTGGTACAGGTCCATCAGTACCTTGAGGTTGGAGGCGCCCACCGCTTGAACAATGGCGTGCGCCTGGTCCTGGCGTGTCAGGTAAAAACCCGGCATGTCGCGCGTGTTGATTGGTTCGATCAGCACCTGCACGCCCTGCGGATGCGCTTGCGTCGCCGCCCAGCGCAGGTTGTTGAGGTAGCAGTCGTCAATCGTGGCGCGTTCGCCGCCTTCGGGCCGCAACCCCGCCATCACATGAATGCGCGGGCAGGCCAGCGCCTGCGCGTAGGTCAAGGCTTGCGCAAACCCGGCGCGGAATTCCGCTTCACGTCCGGGCAGGCAAGCCAGTCCGCGTTCACCACCGTCCCAGTTGCCGGGCGGGGCATTGAACAGCACCTGCTGCAAGCCATGGGCCTGCAGGCGCGCGGCGATGTCCTGCGGCTCAAACGCATAGGGAAACAAATACTCAACCGCCTTGAAACCGTCCCGGGCGGCGGCCTCAAAGCGGTCAAGAAAATCAAGCTCGGGGTAGAGCATGGACAAGTTGGCGGCAAATTGAGGCATGGTGACGAGGACTTAAACTGGAAAATTGACTTTATTTTAAGCCAAATAGGCCTCTGGCCCTTGTTAAATATGCCTTAGTAGCTATTGTTTTTATAGCAATTCCGGCGTCATCCCTGGGCTGGCCGTCAAGCGCGTGCTCAGGCTTCGAACGGTTTGGTTTGCCCGGGCTTGCGCAGCATCTTGTTGACTTCGTCCTGGTGGGCGACTTCCTGTGAAATCAGCTCGCGCGCGTATTCCTCAAGCCGCACGTCTTTGTCCTTCACGAGCGAGAGCAGCGTGTAATAGGCTTTCAGCGCTTCGCCTTCGTGCTCCAGCGATTCGCGCAGAATATCGCCGATGTCATGCTTGTGCGAGTCGAGCAGGGCGCCGATGCCCAGCGAGGGGTAGCCCCCGAGCCAGGTCACCAGATCGCCGGCCAGGCGGGCGTGCATCAGGCTTTCATCGGCGTTTTTTTGCAGCCATTCGACGATCGGAATGCGGTTGTAGCCATAGACCATCAGCGCGTAATGCGTGTAGCGCACGACGCCGGCCAGCTCCAGTTCCATGATGCGGTTGAGGGTTTTCAGCACGTCAGCTTGTTTCATTGAATTCTCCTTGCGGGTGTCAATGGGGTGTGAAACCGAAGCTCGCGGCCAGCGCCAATGTCACCTGAAAGAATTAAATTCAAAAGTCAAAAGCGGTGACTTGAGAAAACACAAAAAGGCGCTTCAGGCCCGCCGGTAACGTTTGATGAACGCGCGGTCCACCCAGTCTTTCAACCAGCCCGCCCAGCGACCCTGTGCCGAGAAGCGGCCCCAACTGGCAATGTCGTCCTGGCGGTCCCCGCCAGACAGAAAATGCACGCTATTTTTCAAGGGCGTGTCAGGTTGGGGCGCCAAGCCCGCGACGACGGCCGCCAGATTGCTGGCCAGCAAGGAGGCGGCCCCGGCGGCATAGGCGCTGTCGTGTGCCAGTGGCTGATCCAGCCGTGCGCTGACTTCGCCAATGGCAAACACATGGGCGTGGCTGCTGGAGCGCTGGCAGGCGTCCACGGCGATGAAACTGTGCTCGTCGAGCGCCAGCCCACTGTCACGCAGCCAGTCGGGTGCCTGGGCCGCGGTGGCGATCACCGGCAGATCGCACGCCAGCCGCGCCCCGCTGGCCAGCATCACCTGCTCTTGCTGAATGCCCACCGCCAGATCTGCCAGCACCGTGATGTTGCGGCGCTTCAGGGCTTTCATCAGCCGTTGTTGCAGGGGCGGTGCGTCATGGGAGGCCAAAGGCAGCCCGCCGGTGATGAGGGTGACGGCGCACGTCGGCAGCCGAAACCGGATGGCCATGGCCAGTTCGATGCTCGCGGCCTCGCCGCCAATGACGGCCACGCGCAAGGGCCGGGTTTGCGCCAACTCCGTGACCCGGGGCCACAGGGCGCCAAATACCGCCACCGGCCGGGCAAACAGGCCGTATTCACGCGCGCCAGGCATGGCTTGTTCGATCTGGTGGCGGTTCTGCACCGCTTCGAGATTGATCGACAAATAGTCAAAGCTGTGTGTGCTGCCGTCGTCCAGTGTGAGCGTGCGCGCATTGACATCCAGGCCGGTGGCCTGGCGGGCCCGCCAGTGGATGTCGGTGTTTTTCAGCAGCGGCTCCAGCGCAATCGTGCAATCGCTCAAGTCATGGTGCCCAGCGACAAACCCCGGCAGCATGGTCGAATGAAGTTGGCGCGAAGAGGGGTCCACCAGCGTGACCTGCACGCCGGGCACGGCTTGCCTGGCAAAGTTTGACAGCACCTGCAGATGGGCGGGGCCGGCGCCAAGTAGCACGAGATGTTTGGGATGTGGCGTGGGATGTGTCATGGTCGCAGTTTCAATTGGAGGTCGCTCACATAGGCCAGGCTGGCGCCATTGGTGTTGTCGGAGTCGGCCCCCACCAGAATGGCCCTCAAGGGGGGGATTCCCTCGGTTTCGTGACCGAAAGCACGCTGGAAATCGGCGGCGAGATCGCGTTCATGGACGACCCACTGCTTGAGTTGGCTGGTGCCTGAATTGAGGACCAGGTAGCGTACCCGACGGGTGAAGGCATTGGGCAATTCGGTGCCCACGGGGAGTTGGTGGTCCCAGACATAGCAAAGTGTGGCGGCCGGCACGAAATCATGGCTGACGGCGCGCGCTAGATGCAAGAAGCTGCGGTCAATCAACCCCAGTTGGGTCGTCGGCATGTCAAACAGGGCGCACACCTTGACGGGCACATCGTCCCCCGATTTGCGCGTCAGGTCGGCCAAGGGCAGCGTCTGGTCGAGCCGCCAGCGCCACCGAAGCAGGGTGCCCGGCCCCACCGTGAGTGCCGGCAGGTCGTGAACCAGGTTGGCATACGAATCGTCCGCGCGGATGCGCAGGACGGCTGCACTGTCGAGTTTGATGATGTCAAAGCGCGTCAGTGTTTTGCCCGTGTTGGGCAAGCCAACCACCCGCCAGGGCGGCGCGGGCGTGTCGGATTCGGCTCCTGCGAACGGCGTCAGTGTTTGCGCTGCGGCCGGGTGGAGCAGCGCCGCCAGCAAAGCCATGACCAAGCATCCACCCGTCATGCCAAGACGCGCTATTTTCATCGGGGTACGAGGAAGAAACATGAATACCTGCTACTTTAGCCTTTGAATCCGTTGCGTAGTCGAGTGCCGAATTGACAATCCTCATCTTTGATGGCCGTCGTGCTTGATGCGACAGGGTGATAATGAAAAGTTGTATTTACATGTCTATCTTTCACGGAGATTTCTGAATGAAAAAATTGTTGATCGTGGCGCTGCTGGCGCTGGCTACGGGGGTGCAGGCCCAGTCCAGCGTGGCCAAAAAAGAAATGGTGGCCAAAATATTGCAGCTGCAGAAAGCCGGCATTGAACAAGCCGGACAAGCCTTGGCCGAGCAGCCCGCTGCGAAGATGATGCAACAAGCCGGCCTGGCCCTGCAAACCGCGGTGGCGTCGGACAAGCGTGAAGCCGTGGCCAAAGAAATTCAGGCGGACGTGAAGAAATACACCGATGAAGCTGTTCCCCTGGTGCGCGAGCGTGCCGTCAAGCTGGCGCCTTCAACGATTGGTGCGCTGCTGGAAGAAAAGTTCACCGAGGACGAGCTCAAACAGCTCATCGCCATCATTGAGTCGCCGGTCAACCTGAAATTCATTCAGTTGGGTGGCGAGATGCAAAAAGTGCTGCTGGAAAAGCTGGTGAACGAGACCCGGGGTGTCATTGAACCCAAAGTCAAGGTCCTGGAGCAGTCCATCACCAAGCGGCTCGGCCTGCCTGCCTCCCGCGCGGCCAAGCCGCCAGCCAAAGCCGCCAGTAAGTAAGGCGCTGGTTTAACGGATCAAACCCGCGCCGCGATGCGCATGGCGGGCGGGATCTTGTGTGTGACGGGTGTCTGGGTGAACGTTTTGAACGCCTGCGCCGCCAGGGGGCGGCTGAAAAGAAATCCCTGGGCCTCGGTGCAACCCCGGTCGCGCAGGAACTCAAGCTGGCCCTCGGTCTCGACCCCTTCGGCCAGGGTCTTCAGCCCCAGGCTGCTGGCCATGCTGATGATGGCGCCCACGATCGCTTTGTCGTCGGGGTCTTCCGTGATGTCGCGCACAAAAGACTGGTCGATCTTGAGTTTGTAAACCTGAAACCGTTTGAGATGGCTCAGCGATGAGTAGCCGGTCCCAAAGTCGTCAATCGACAAACGCACACCGCGCAGGTGCAAGTCGTCCATTACTGCGATGGCGTCCATCGGGTGGGTCATGGCCACGCCCTCGGTCAACTCCAGTTCCAGCAAGGCGGCCGGCAGGTCCGCTTCCTTCAGGATGCGGGAGATGAGCTGGGGCAGGTCGGCGTAGCGAAACTGGACCGCTGACAAATTGACGGCCATGGTGATGGGCGCCATACCCTGCTTGATCCAGGTGGCCAGTTGGTTGACCGCGGTTCGGATCACCCACTCCCCAATCGGCAGGATCAGGCCGCTGCTTTCTGCAATCGGAATAAATTCGACCGGTGAGATCGGACCCAGTTCCGGGTGCCTCCAGCGCAACAAGGCCTCGGCCCCCACGGTTTGTCCGGTCTCCATCGAGATCTGGGGCTGGTAATGCAGCTCAAGCTGGTTGCGCTCCATGGCGCGGCGCAGCGCGTTGTCCAGCAAGAGGGTGCGGTCGGAGTGGGCCTGGATCTCGGGCGTGAAAAAGCGGTAACTGTTGCGCCCGTCGCCTTTGGCGCGGTACATGGCGGCATCGGCGCACTTGGACAAGGTGTCCAGATCGGCGCCGTCTTTGGGGTAGAGCGCAATGCCGATGGACGGCGTCACGGTCAGTTCATGCTGTTCAATCTGGAACGGCATCATCGCCGCCTGCAGCAATTTATCGGCCACATGGGCTGCGCCGACGGCATCGGTATCGGGCAGCAGCAGGATAAATTCGTCCCCGCCCAGGCGCGAGACGGTGTCTTGCTCCCGTACGGCGGCCTTCAGGCGTTCCGCCAGAATCACCAGCACCTCATCGCCCACCCGGTGTCCCAGCGAGTCATTGATGTTTTTGAAATGGTCCAGGTCCAGGAACATCAAGGCGACCGTTTGCAGCCCCCGCTGGGCCGCGCTCAGGGCCTGCTGGCAGCGGTCGTTCAGCAGCAGGCGGTTGGGCAGTCCGGTGAGGACGTCAAAATGGGCCAGACGCTGGATATAGGCTTCGGATTCTTCGTGTTGAGCGGCTTTTTTCTCCAGCGCCTTCACGGTGCGGCTGAGTTCCTGGGTCCGGATTTCAACCAGTTTTTCCAGGTCGGCACGGGCTTGGAGCAATTCGTTCTCGGCCTTTTTGCGGGCCGTGATGTCCATGCAGATCCAGATCGATCCTTGGTCCGGGTCGCTGGCGTCAATGGCCTTGGCCCGGACTTCACAGTGCAAGGCCGAGCCGTCCTTCTTGCGCAGGATCATTTCACCTTCAAACGCCTGGCCGGCCGCGAAGGGGGCATAGCATTGGTGCCCGGCTTCAATCCATTCCTGCGTGCTGAGATACCACTGCTCCGAGGAGCGGCCATCCAATTCGCCCGGGGCATAACCCAACAGGTTCTCGAAACTCCGGTTGCAGCGGGTGACTTTGTGTTCGCGCAGGAACACGATGCCCACCATGGCATTGTCCAGCAGCAGGTTCTGCTCTGTCAGGACCGCCTGGAGTTGCGCTTGCGCCGCTTTTTGCTCGCTGATGTCGTCAACGATCCAGATCGACCCTTCGTTGGTGTCGGCCGGGTTGACGAGTTTTCCGGTCAGGTGGGACCAGAACAGCTCGCCATCGCGGCGCTTCATCAGCACCTCGGATTTGTACGCCAGTCCTTGGGACATGACGGCGAACGCCGCTTTGCCCAGGGAGTAAAACGAGCCCCGGTCCGGGTAGAGCGACACGCTGGTGCTGCCCAGGATGCTGGTGGTTTCCGTGTGGCCATAGATTTGCGCAAACCGGTGGTTGCAACGAATGACGACGCGGTGCTTGATGAAAACGATGCCCACCCCGGCACTGTCGAGCACCACTTGCTGCTCGCGCAGCGCAAGGCGCAGCTGCAACAAGGTGTCGCGGCGCTTGCTGCGCGCTTCAGAATCGGCGTGGGGGGGGAACATGGGCCAGGGACGGAACGGGTTGTTGAGGCAAAAGCCCAACATTGTCACGCATAAGCCGAATGGGTGCCATAAGGGTTCGCCCTTTCCCTCTTTCGCGCCCCGGTATTGCCCGTGATATCCGGTTTATAGGCTGAATATGGCTCCAGCCCCCGTCCCCTGTGCGTGAGTAGCTATAGATTCAATAGCGATGCAGCGCGCCCGCGTAGGCCAGTCCTGCGGCCACGCCGCCAAAGCGGTCGCCTGGCATCAGCGTGGCGTCGGGCATGGCTGCCTGCAGCGCGTTCATCAGTGGTTGCAAGGCGGAGGAGCCGCCGGTCAGGTAGACCACGTCCACGGCTGCCAGCCCGGAGGCCTGCACGCATTGCAGCGCGCATTGCACCACCTGGTCCAGTGCCTGGGTCAGCGCCTCGCCCATGCTGGACGGGGTCACGGTCGGGGCGAGGGCGGCGGGTAAAAAGTCGAGTTCCACCGCCGTGCTGTCATGCGAGACCGAGCAGGCGATTTTGGCGGCCTCCACGCTGGCCAGGATGCGGTGCCCCTGCTGGTCTTCCAGCACCTCGATCAGACGCTTGTGCAGCGTCTGGTCGGCATAGGAAGTCCAGAGTTCGCGGGCAAAGTGCATGTTCTTGCGCGAATAGGCGTGATGGATCAGGTGCCAGGTGCACAGGTCGAAAAACACGCTGTTGGGCACCGGGCGCCCCTCGGGGCCGATGTGCTTGTAGCCCAGCAGCGGCATGACGTGGCTCAGGTTGAGCAGCCGGTCAAAGTCGGTGCCGCCGATGTGCACGCCGGTGGTGGCCAGAATGTCCTGGCTGCGGTCGGCGTCCAGACGGTGTTCTGGCTGCAAACGGATGACGGTGAAGTCGGAGGTGCCCCCGCCAATGTCCACTACCAGCACGGTGGTGTCTTTACTAATGCGCTGCTCAAAGTCAAAGGCGGCGGCAATCGGTTCGAGCGCGAAGTCGATGTGGGTGAAGCCGGCGGCCTGCGCGGCCCGCCCCAGGGTGTCCTGGGCCAGCGCATCGCGGGCGGCATCGTCGTCCACAAAATGGACCGGACGGCCCAGCATGGCGCGGTGGATCGGGTGGCCGACATGGGCCTCGCAACGCCGTTTGAGCTCCTTGAAAAACATCACCACGATCTCGAAAAACGCCGTCGGTTGGCCGTTGACGACTGTGATCTCGTCCATCAGCTTGCTGCCCAGCAGGCTTTTGATGGAGCGCATCAAGCGCCCGTCATCGCCATTGAGATAGGCCTGCACGGCCTGTGTGCCGTAGAGGGTGGTGTGCGTTTCGTGGCAAAAAAACAGGGCGGTGGGCATGGCCGCTTTGGCGCCGTCCAGCGGCATCACGCACAACTTGCCGTTCTGGTCCAGCAGCGCCGCCGCCGAGTTGGAGGTGCCGAAGTCGATGCCCAGGACCACTTCGGGGGCCTGCCCCGCCGGGATCTCAGACCGCACCGCGGTGCGAACCCAGGACTTGGGTCAGGAAAGCCGAGATGTCTGCTATTTCACGCGGGTGCACGCTGTGCGGCATGGGGTAGCTGTGCCATTGCACCGGGTAGCCCAGTTGCGTGAGCAAGTCGCGCGAGGCTTCGCCGCGGGCCGGCACCACCACCGGGTCCTGGCTGCCGTGGGCCATGAAGATGGGGGTGTGGGCGTTGGCGGCGGTGCGCTCTGCGGCCAGCGTGTCGGCCAGCGGCAGGTAGCCCGACAGGGCGATGAGGCCAGCCAGGCGCTGGGGAACGCGCAAGCCCGTGTGCAGGGCCATGGCGCAGCCTTGCGAAAAACCGGCCAGCACGATGTTTTGCGCGGGAATGCCGCGTGAGATTTCGCGCTCGATCAACAGCGCAATAGCGCGCGCTGATTTCTGGATGCCGGCGGCGTCCTGGCGAGCCACCAGGTCGGCGCCAAAGATGTCGTACCAGGCCGGCATGACGTAGCCGCCGTTGAGGGTGACGGGCATCGTTGGCGCATGCGGGAATACAAACCGGATCGGCGGGCAGGCGCTCAAATCCAGTTCGGGCACCAGGGCGGCAAAATCGTTGCCGTCAGCGCCCAGGCCATGCAGCCAGATGACGGCAGCAGTGGGGCGCGGGGCGCTTTCAATTTCAATAGAGGGGAGCAAATTAGTCATGATCAATCAGGGAGGGCAGAGCGATCCGCTGTGCGTCGTCGCGGCGGTTTGAGGCGCCAAATTCTAGAAGAGTTCCATGTCGCCGATGTTGACGGCCTGCTCGGTCAGTTCGCCACCGGCAATCAAGGCGGCATAGCTGCAAACCTGGTTGCGGCCGTGTTCCTTGGCGTAATAGACCGCCTTGTCGGCGCGCTCGAAGGCGCAACTGGGCGTGTCGCCGGTCTTGACTTCGGAGAAGCCGATGCTGATGGTGATGCTGCCTACTTGGGGGAAAACGTGTTCCTCCGTGAAGACTCTGAGCCGCTCCAGCGCGCTCAGGGCTTCGGGTTCGCCGTTGCAGCGCATGAGAACCACAAATTCCTCGCCGCCGAAGCGGTAGAGCTGGTCGTGAAAGCGAAAGCAGATTCGCATCAGGCGCGCCAGCAGCAGCAGCACTTCGTCCCCAATGAGATGCCCGAAGTTGTCGTTGACCGCTTTGAAGTGGTCAATGTCGATCATGGCCAGCCAGTAGCTGCCAGCGGCCACCGAATCGCGGCGTTCGTCCAGCGCGCTGGTTTCCGCCCGGGATTGTTCCAGGGTGGCCTTGAGGAAGGCCCCGTCAAAGGTTTTGCGATTGAGTAACTCGGTCAGCGAATCGCGCTCACCATAGTCGAGCAGGCTCTGAAAATTGAGGTAAAGACGCAGCACGCCACTCACCAGACGCTGGGATTCTGCTGTCAGTGGTTTGTTCGTCATGAGCTCCAGTACGCCGCTGGAGCCGGTCGTGCCGGTGATCGGGAACACCGTGACGCAAGGTTTGCCTTTGGTCGCCATCACCTGCCGCAAGGAGAGTGCTTGCTCGCGCAGGGGGAACGCGGCCAGGGACGGGAGAAAGTCCAGGTGGGACCAGGCGAAATCGGCGGTGGGGTCCGTCTGACGGGCCTGCATTTGCGCGGTGATGAGCCAGCGTTCATTGCCGGCATCGCCCACCACCCGGCAGATGGCGGATGTCTGCGCTTGCACCAGGTCGTTGATGGCGCTGATCAAGGCATTATCAAGCGCGTCCCGATCCCGCAGGGCGGTCAGATCGGCAAGATTATCGACAAGGGACATGGGGGCAGTTTACCTTGAGGGCATCATTGATCTGGAGCGGCATGATAGCGCCTGAGCCACTTGTATTCAGGGTTTATGACTTAGGACAACAGCGCTTGTGCAAATTCCCGGGCGTTGAAGGTTTGCAGATCTTCAAGTTGCTCCCCCACACCGATGAAATACACCGGAATGGGCCGTTCACGGGCAATGGCCGCCAGCACACCGCCCTTGGCCGTGCCGTCGAGCTTGGTGACGATCAGGCCGGTGAGTTGCAGCGCGTCATCAAATACCTTGACCTGGGTCAGGGCGTTTTGTCCGGTGTTGCCGTCAATCACCAGCAGCACCTCATGCGGTGCGGTGATATCGGCTTTTTGCACCACGCGTTTGATTTTTTTCAGCTCTTCCATCAGGTGCAACTGGGTCGGTAAACGGCCTGCCGTGTCCACCAGCACCACGTCGCGGCCGCGGGCCTTGCCGGCGCTGACGGCATCAAAGCTCACCGCCGCCGGGTCGCCCCCCTCCTGGCTGATGATTTCCACCGT